>DATATA010000068.1:0-19303 GCA_036263775.1 Steroidobacteraceae bacterium
TGCCCGGCGGCTGGGCCGACGTCAATCAATCCGCGCGCGAGTGCGTGGTGCGCGAGATCGCCGAGGAATCAGGATTCAAGGCGCGCGCCCTGAAGCTCGCGGCCGTTTACGATTACCAACGCAGCGGCCACCCTGCCCATCACATCGACTCGATCTACAAGATCTTCTTCATCTGCGAAATCATCGGAGGCGCGGCGTGCGCCAGCGACGAGACCAGCGAGGTCGCCTTCTTCGCCCGCCGCGAGTTGCCGCCGTTGTCCTTGGGCCGAAGCACCGCGGCGCAGATCGACAGAATGTTTCACCATCGCGAGCATTTGGAGCTGGCCACGGATTTCGACTGACTCGTGCTACGAACCGCCGTTGCTACAGCTTGGCGCGCAACTCCTGCGCGGCTGGATCATCGCCGGCTCGTTCAGCCGCTTGCGCGCCGCCGAGCAGCGCGCCGCGCCTGGCTGGAGCCAGCGCCAGCGCGGCTCGAAATTCTCGCAAGGCATCCGCCGGCTGATCGAGCTGCAGCAGCAGTTCTCCGAGCTGCTCACGTGCCGGCACGACGGGACCGGGGGTAACCGGCAATTTTTCAACCGCGTCTTCTTCGTCCGCTGCCTGCCGCAGCAACCGCAGCGACTCCTGAGGGTTTGCGGAGGCAGCCAATTGCCAGGCTCTCGCCTCCTTATCGAGCACGTCCACTTGCGTGGCCCAATAGCCGTTGCCGGCGGCCTTGAGTTGCTCGCGTGCCGCTGCAATCTGCGCAATATCGGCATCCGCGGCGGCCGGGTGTCCGCCGCGCGCGTTGGCCATCGCGCGCGCCCAGAAGACGATGGCGGCCACGTGCGGCGCCGAACCCGGCAGCGTGTGCAAGTCGAGCGCATCGCCCCACGCATGGCGCTCGATCGCGAGCCGCACCGGCATGGCCGTTGCCGCATAGCCGATTTTGAAATCGCTGCCCTGCCCCGCCGTCGCGCCCATGGTACGAAGCTGCGCAACCACGCGTTCCGCGTCGGCCGTGCGTCCGCGCTGCAGGTAGGCGTACGTCAGATAATCCATCGCGTGCAGCTCTTCGCCCTGATCGCCCTGATCGTGCGCCGCCGCTCGCGCAGCCGTATTCGACGCGATGGAATCGTCCCACAGACCTAAGCGAGTAAATATATGCGAGGGCATGTGCAGCGCATGCGGCGCGGAGGGTGCGATCTTCGAGTAGGCGCGCGCCGCGGCCAGGCCGCGTGGCGCGAGCTCCGCGCTGTCGTAGGCGTGGATCAAATAATGCGCCGCGCCGGGATGATCCGGCTGCGTCCGATAAACCGGTTCGAGCATCGCCGCCGCGCGCTTCTGATTCGCATGCATCGCGTCTTCGGGCGGCGCGGTCGCAATCAGCGACAAGGCATAGAACACTTGCGTCTCGGTATCCTTCGGGCTGCTGCGTGCGGCCTCCGCCATCGCCTCCGCATAGGCCTTCGCCCGCAACCGCGGCGCTTGCGCCGGATCAGCATAGTAAGCCGCCGCTGCCGCTATGAACCGGCGCTCGCGCGGAGAGGCCATGAGCGCGCCGGCCTGCCTTATTTCAAGCGCGCCATCGCGCAGCTCAGCAGGAGTGGGCGGGCTCCAAAGCTGATGGTAGTAGGACATGGCGATGCCCCAGTGGGCCATCGCGCATTTAGGATCCGCCGCAACTACTTGTCGAAATGAGTGCTCCGATGCGGCGTACGCGAAGGAGTGCAGCAGTGCGACGGACCGCTCAAAATCATGCGCCACGCGCGGCGCGCAAGAGACCTTGAACGAAACCCTGCCCAACTTTTCCGGCGGCGGGTGGGAATGGACCTCCTCCGAACCGGCCGGCAGAGCCCACATGAGCCAGATTCCGGCACAAACCGCGATTTTTTTCACGCGGCACCCCTCCCAAGAACTGTTTGCGAGGAGTTTGCGCGCCCTACGCGTACGTGGTCAACGTCGGATCCGAATGAGTGTCCAAATGCGGCAACCCGTTGAAGCTGATCAGATTGTGGCGCCTCGGCGTCGCGGCAAATTCGGTCACCGAGCTGTTGCGAATGCGCAGGTTCAACTCCACGGCCGCGGCAGGCGGCGCGTTCAACGCGGCTGCCACCACGGCCGCGATCGGTCCGCCCGAACTCACGATGAGTACATTGCCGTCGGGAAAGCGCCGGCGGGCTTCGACCAGGGCCGCCACGGCGCTGTCCTGAAATTCCCGCCACACGGGCATGCCTTGCGGCGTCGTGCGATCCTCAGCCCAGGCGAGCAGAGCCTCGCGCAGCACTCGAAAGTGCTCGCGCACCACGGCCGGATCACGCCGTGCCGCGGCGAGCGCGGGCGCCGGAAAATTGCCGGTCAGCGCCATCATCACGGCTTCGGGCTTGTACTCGTCCAAGCCTGGAAAGGCTTCCTGCAAGGATGGCGCGGCGAGTTGCGGATGGCCCTCGAAAATTCCCCGCGCAGTCTCGGTCTGGCGCCTCAATGTGCCGGTAAAGATCGCATCGAAGACAATGTTGCGGCGGCCGAAATAGTCGCCGAGCAACCGCGCCTGGTTGAAGCCGATGTCGGTCAGCCGATCGTAGTGCTCGGTGCCGAACGCCGCTTGCCCATGCCGAACGAGGTAGATGGTTCCCATTCGGGTCAGCTCAAGGAAACTTCGGCGTTGTCCGAAGTGCGCGGCAGGTCCAGGGCGACGCTCAATCCGCCGCCCTCGCGGTTGGCGAGTTGGATGCGCCCGCCGTGCGCCTCGGCAATTTCGCGCGCCAGCGCGAGCCCCAATCCGGTACCGCTGCGCTTGGTGGAATAGAACGGCAGCAGCGCCTGCGCCAGCACGGTTTGACTCATCCCCGATCCCCGGTCGCGCACCTCTATGCGCTGGCCGGCTCCGGCGCAGACAATCGAAAGTTCCACCTCGGCCGATTCTCCGCTGGCCTCATGCGCGTTCTTGAGCAAATTGATCAGTGCCTGCTCGACTTGCACCCGGTCGAACCAGCCGGGCAAGTCCGGCAGCGGCTCGGTGTGCGTGAACGTCTGCTGGCCTTTGAGGTCGGCGACAAACTGCTGCCACGGCACGATCGCCGGCCGGGGCGCCGGCAGTTTGGCGAAGGTGGCATAGCCGCTGACGAATTGGTGCAGGTGTTCGGCGCGTTCCCCGATTGCGGAGAACACCGCGGGCAACGCCGCCAAGTCGCCGCGCCGCGCGATTTCGGCGCCGGAGTGTGCAAGCGAGGACAGCGGCCCCAAGGAGTTGTTGAGCTCGTGGCTCAACACCCGGATGAGTTTTTTCCAGGTCGAGACCTCTTGGCGGGACAGTTCCCGTGTCAGGCGCTTGAGCAAGTACAGCCGGAAGGTGCGTCCCTGCAGGATGAAGGCACGCTGCGAGAGATGAAACGTTTCCTCAACGCCGTCGATCTCGGTCGAAAACAAGCTGTCGGCTTCTTCTGCCGCCGCTCCCTGCAGCGCTGCCGGCGCTCGAGTCAGCGCGTCCTTGAATCTCAAACCCTGCAGACTGCGTCCGCCGCTGAGCAGATGCCGCGACGCGATGTTCGCATAAGCCACCCGGTCGTTGGCATCCACCAGCACCAGCGCCACAGGCGAGTTCTGCATCACCGTATCCAGCAACAGCTCGCGCTGCACGAGATGGGCGCGTTGTTCACGCAGCGCCGCCGCCAGCTCGTTGTGCGCCGTCATCAGCTCGCCCAGCTCATCGTCGCGGTCGGCCACCAACGACAGGCTGAAATCCCCTTCCCGATAGCTCGCCACGGTTCCCGACAGCGCCCGCAGCATCTGCTGAATCGGCCGCATGATGAACGATGACAGCCACAGCACCGGCACCACAAAGAGCGTCAGAGTCAACAGCCAGGTGAATAGTTCATTCCCGGACCAGCGCGTGGCCCAGCCGCCCAAGGCCGCCGCTGCGGCAACGATCAACATGAGCAGCAAGGCAAGCTTGGTTTTCAGGCTCACGGCAAATCCGATCAGTTGCCGCTGGGGCGCAGGTTGAAGCGTTCCAAGCGGCGGTACAGCGCCTGCCGCGAGAGTCCCAGGCTCTGTGCCGCGCGGCTGATGTTGCCGCCGGCCTCTCGAAGACTCGCCTCGAGCACTTCCTTGTTGAATTGTTCGGTTTCACGCGGCACGGCACGCGGCGCGGCAGGCAGGTTCAAGTCCGACGCCGCGACGACACGCTCGCGTGCCAAGAGCTTGGCGCGTTCGATCGAGTTGCGCAGCTCGCGCACGTTGCCCGGCCAGTCATGCGCCTGCAGCGCCGCGGCCGCGTCCTCGCTCAAGAGCAATCCCTCGCCGAGGAAATGGCGCGCGAGCGGCAGGATATCGGCCGGGCGTTCCGCCAGCGGCGGCACCGCGAGATCGATGACATTGAGCCGGTAATAGAGGTCTTCGCGAAAGCGCCCCTCGCGGATCAAGGCCGGCAGATCGGCATTGGTGGCGCTCAAGATGCGCACCTGGGCCGTGCGCGTCTTGCTGGAGCCCAGCATCTCGAACTGCCCTGTCTCCAGCACCCGCAGCAGTTTGACTTGACCCGCCAGCGGCAAATCGCCGATTTCATCCAGGAACAGCGTTCCGCCGTTCGCCGCCTCGAAGCGCCCGGTACGTGCGCGGTTGGCGCCCGTATAGGCGCCGGCTTCGGCGCCGAACAATTCCGCCTCGATCAGCTCCGCGGGAATGGCACCGCAATTGACGGCGACGAACGGGCCGGAACGAACCGCGGAATTGGCATGCACGATCTGCGCGATGCGTTCCTTACCCGCCCCATTCGGACCCGTGATGAGCACGCGAACATCGGCGCGCGCGACGCGGCAGGCGAGTTCCACCACCCGTTCCATGGCATCCGAAGCGAAGACGATGTCGCAAAGATCGTATTGTTCGGCCAAGCGCTCGCGCCGGCGGCGCTGCTCCTCCTGCAATCGCTGGCGCTCGCGCGTGGTTTCCGCCAGCTCCAGCAAATTCTCAACCGTTGCCAGCAGCTTGTCGTTGTCCCACGGCTTGCCGATATAGTCCGCCGCCCCTGCCTTGACCAACTGCACGGCGGACTCCAAATGAGTCCAGGCGGTCAAGAGCACCACGGGCAGATCGGGCTGCTGGGCACGCAGCGCCCGGAACAGCTCCGCGCCCTCTTCCCCTGAGGTGGTGTCGGCGCTGAAGTTCATGTCGGCAATGACCAGATCAACGCGGTCGTGCGCCAATGCGGCCAGGCCTTTTTGAGGAGTGAACGCCGTCAGCGTCCGGATGTCGTGCAAGCCGAACAGCAACGACAGCGCCTGAGCGACTGCCGGGTTGTCATCGATGACGAGTACCGTACGCATGCAGCCATGTTAGCGGGTGGCGAGCCAATTCACACCCACCGAGGGCTTACCCCCCGCGGGTCGCCAGCGCGGGCGGAATCGAGGCGGCGCGCAGCGCCGGCCACAGCACCGCGAATTGGCCGAGCAGCAGGATGATCACGGCGCCGGCGATGGCACGGCTGTTATCCATGCGCACCATTTCAAAACTGCGCACCATCCAGAGGTTCAAGGCGATGGCGAAGGCAATACCGGTCGCCGCGCCGGCGCCTGCGATCATGAAATTTTCAGTTTGGAAATACCGCACGATGGCCTGCCGGGTGGCGCCCAACGCCCGCCGGATTCCGATCTGTTGCCGCCGCTGCGCGACCCAGTAGCTGGTCAACCCGATGATGCCGAATGCCGTGACCACCAACAAAGCGACGCAAATACAGGTGAGCAGCACGATCAATCCGTGATCGCCGCGGTAGGCATCGGCACGCACCTGCTGCATGGATTTGCTGTGCAGAATGCGATTTTCATCCAGTGCATACAGCTGGGACTCGGCGGCTTTCAGCACGGCATCGCGCTGTCCCGGTTGCGCGCGCACCATGTAGGTGCTCGACGCGCCGATCAGATGATAGGGGCTGATCACCGAATCCTCTTCGAAGGTGCTGACGAAGCCGGTGGCCGCCGTCATGGGACCTTGCAGGCGATCGACGATGCCGATGATGGGCGAGGACTTCTTGTCGCTCTCGACGAAGATCATCTTGCCGAGCGCGTCCCCTTGGGGAAAAACCTTGGCGGCCAGCGCTTTGCTCACGATGAAGCCGCTCGGTTGCGGAAAATCACTCTCGGTGCGATCCGCGATTTCTTGGGCGGTGAAATTCCGGCCCGTCACCAGCTTCAATCCCAAGCTGTGCAGCATGTGCTCATCGCCCATGTAGTGCGCGGCATGTGCCGTGGGTGTCTTTTGGTCGGCGGTCAGATTGACGCTCTCGATCCAGCCGCCGCCCTCCAAGGGAAACATGTTCGCGGCATAGGCATCGACCACGCCCGGCAGCGCGCGCAACGCAGCCACGTCCCGCGCCTGGCGCGCGGCGAGATCGCCTGTCTGGTCGATGGTCTCGCTCTGCATCACGACAATATTCGCCTCGTCTATTCCCGAGGGCCGCTCGCTCCAGGCAATGCGTTGCTCCACCAAAGTGAGCGCGTTGACCAGAAATGCCAGGGTAACCGCCATCTGTGCGGCGATGAGCAGTGCGCCGAATTTATTGCGGTTCATGGCGGAGAGTATTGGGCGCAGTTCCATGGTATCCCCTATTGGGCCTTGAGTTGCCAGGCGGGCTGCACATGCGCGGCGCGCCAAGTCGGGTACAGGCCGGCCAACAGCGTGGCGCCGACGGCCAGGAGAACGGCAATCGCCGTATCGGCGCCATCGAGGTGCGCCAGTGAAACGAATTCCTTGGTCAGCAGCGAGCGCGCGGCCAGAAGACCCAGCGCGGTCAAGCCGAGGCCGAGCAGGCCGCCCGCGAGTCCGACCACGCCGGTTTCGATCAGACACTGCGCGAAGATCGCGGCGCGGCTCGCACCCAACGCACGCCGCACGCCGATGTCGGCGGCCCGGCCCATGAGTTTCGCGAGCATGAGGCCCATGGCATTCATGAGGCAGACCAGCAGGAAACCGAAGGACACCAAAATGAGGATGCGGACCTCGCTCGGCACGATGTGCTGGTATTTGAGCCATTCGTTCACGTCGCGCAGCTGTGTGTGCGGCGGCCAGTGAAATCGGCCCAAGCGCTGTTGCTCGGCCGCGTAGTTATTGAGAAATGCGCGGTATCGCTGCACATCCGCCGGAGCCGGGAGTTCCACCCAGAATTGCAGCCAGACGCAGTCCGAACGCAGGCGCCCCTCCCAAGCCACCCCGACGTCGCCCTGGCACGAGGTGCTGCCGACATTGGCCATCTGCTTGTCGATGGCGTGCGTAAAGGGCATGAATATCGTGTCGGCATCGCCGAACGGACGAATGTTCAAATCGTAGAAACGCGGCAGGAGTTTCCATTCGTCGAGCACCCCGACGACGGTGTAGGGCTCCTCGCCGAGCCGGACGGTCTTGCCCACGCTGTTGCCGCCGCCGAACAGCTTCTCGTTCATTTCATGGCTCAAGACTACGACGGCGGCACGATTCTCGTCTTCCAATCCAGACCATCCCCTGCCGTACTTGAAGGGAACGTCGAACATGGGAAAGAAGTCCGCGTAGGCCGCGCGCACGAACACCTTGGTCGGCTTCTGCTTCGGATCCGGCGGTCTCAGTATCCGCAGCGTGGCGTACAGGCCGGTCTGACGTTTGCCCTCGTGGGCTTTCATCAGGGCCATGACATCGATGTAGCTGAGTTGCGTCTCCAGGTGATCCACCGGGCCGCCGGTGTGCTTGTCCGGCCCCCAATTGTCGATCTGCGGCGCATACAGTTGGCTCGACTTCTGCGGAATCGGATCGCCGGACATGGCGCGAAATACGGTGAGGGCCGTCATGCAGGCGCCGATCCCGACCCCGATGGCAGCGATCATCAACGCCGTCAATATCAAGTTGCGCCGCAGGCTGCGCAGGCCGAGATTGAAGTAATAGCGGAACATGCCGGCGCGGCGAACCTTATGCAGCCCGCGTCGCCAGTGCCGGCGGAACCGATGCGGCCCGGAGCGCCGGCCACAGCACCGCTATCTGTCCCAGCACCAGCACGACGATCGCGCCAATGAGTGCGTAGCCGGTGTTCAAGCGCTGCATGGCAAAGATGTTGACCATCCAGAGATTAAGCGACACGGCCATGGCAATGCCGAGTACGGCGCCGGCTCCGGCGATCAAAAGGTTCTCGGTCTGGAAATATTGGATGATGGCATTGCGCGTGGCACCCAAGGCCCGGCGGATACCGATTTGGCGCCGTCGCTGCGCCACCCAATAGCTGGTGAGGCCCACGATTCCGAAGGAAGTGACCGCCAGCAACGAGGCGCAAACCACGGCGAGAATCACCACCAAGCCCTTGTCGTCCTTATAGGCTTCGGTGCGCGCCGCCGCCAGGGTCAGCGCCTTTCCGATGACCCGAGCCCGGCTGATATCAAAGAGCTTCTTCTGCGCGGCCTGCATCACCGCGGCCGCCTGGCCGGGTTGCGAACGCACGAGGTAGTAAGTGGGATAGGAACTCAAGAAATGGAACGGCATGAACAGCGAGCTCTCGCTGAATTTACTGCCCCATCCGCCCGCGCCCACCCAGGGCACTTGCATCCGGTCGACCACGCCGACGATCGGGATTTGACCCTTTATGGATTCTTCGTAAACGCTCTGACCCACCGCGCTGCCGTTGGGAAAGAGTTTCTCCGCGAGTGTGCGCGTAACGATGATTCCCGCAGGAGGGTTGAGGTCTGTGTAGCCCATCTTGTTCACAACTTCATCGGAATTGAAGTTGCGCCCGGCGATCAACTTGAGACCGAAAGCTGCAATGGCATGCTCGTCGCCGAAATAAATGGAGGCCAGCGCGGTCGCATTTTTCTGATCGGGTTTAAGGCTCAATCCTGTGGTCGAGCCGCCGCCGCTCAAGGGGTAGGTGTTGGATGAAGTGGCATCTTGCACGCCCGGCAGCGAGCGCAACGCCGCCAGGTCGCCTTGCAGGCGTGCCGCTAAATCCGGCGGACTGCCCACCCACTGATTCTGGATCACCACCACATTGGCCTCATCGGTGCCCGTCGGCCGTTGGCTCCAGGCAACGCGCTGCTCAATGAGGAACAAGGCATTGCAGAGAATTGCCAGGGTGATCGCCATTTGCACCGCAATCAGCACGGCACCGACCTTGTTGCGGCGCATGGCTGAGATAATGGGTCGAAATTGCATACAGCCTCCTACTGAGCTTTGAGCTGCCACGCGGGTTGAACCTGCGCGGCTCGCCAGGTGGGATACAAGCCGGCCAGCGTGGTGGCGACCACGGCCAGAACGATCGCAATGGTGATATCCGCCGGACTGAAGTGGGTGAGACGGCTCACTTCCTCGGACAGCAGTGAACGCAGACCCATGAGCCCCAGGGCCGTGAGTGCCAATCCGAGCAGTCCTCCCGCCAGCCCGACCACGCCCGCCTCGATCAAACATTGGCCGAAAATGGCGCGGCGGCTCGCGCCCAAGGCGCGGCGCACGCCGATATCGCCGGCGCGGCCCATGATCTTGGCCAGCATCAGGCCCATCGCGTTGAGCAGGCACACCAAAAGAAAGCTGAAGCTGACCAGCACGAGAATTCGATATTCGTCCGACACCACGTGCTGGTACACCAGCCATTCGCGCACGTCGCGAATCCGCGTATGCGCCGGCCAGTGAAAGCGTCCCAGATGCTGCTGCTCCGTGGCGTAGTTGTTCAAGAACGTGCGGTAATTCTCGGCATCCGCGGCAGTGGGCAACTCGGCCCAGAACTGAATCCAGACGCACTCCGAGCGCAGGCGCCCTTCCCACCCGGGCTGCCCAATGTCGCCATTGCAGTTGTTGTTGCCCCAACTCGGCATTTGCCCGTCGATGGCGCGCGTGAACGGCAGGTACACCGCGGCGCCCTCGCCGAAGGCATCGTTGTTCAAATCGTAGAATTGCGGCGTCGGGTCCCACCTGCCGAGGATGCCGACGATGCGATATTCGTGGTTGTCCAGATTGATGGTCTTGCCGATGGAATTGCCGCCGCCGAAGACTTTGTCATTGAGCTTTTGCGTGATGACGGCGACATCCGCATGATTCTTGTCGTCATCCGCGCTCCACGGTCCACCCAATAAAAACGGCGTCTGGAACATGGGGAAAAAATCCGTGTAGGCCGCGCGGATCTGCACCTGGAAGGGCAGCAAGCTCGGATTCGCGGGCGTCAGCGCTGCGCCCGTTCTGTACATCGCCGTTTGGCTGTGGGCCGCCTTGGCATTCATCAGCCCGACGGCGTCGATGTAGCTGAGCTGTTGCTGAAAGCGTTCCTTGTCGCCGGCGACGATGCTCTTGGTATCGGGGCCCCAATTGTCGATCTGCACGGCGAATAGCTGACGCGACTTTTGCGGGATGGGATCGTTGTCCATGGCGCGAAACACCGTCAAGGTAGTCATCGACGCACCGATGCCGACGCCCACCGCGGCGATCATCAGCACGGTGAGCACGATGTTGCGCCTCAAGCTGCGGACTGCGAGACCGAAGTAGTAATTGAACACGATAGTCTCCTATGTGTTGGCGTTTGCCGCGGCGACCAGGCGCGGCTGAGCGGCCAGATCCACCACTTGCCCATCGACGATGTGCACCTCGCGCTGCGCGCGCACCGCAAGCTCCGGATCGTGCGTCACCATGACGATGGTGGCGCCGTCGCGGTGCAACTCTTCGAGCAGATCCAGCACGCCGCGGGCCATCTGCGTATCGAGGTTGCCGGTCGGTTCGTCCGCCAGCAGCAGCCGCGGCGAACCCGCGAGCGCTCGCGCAATGGCCACACGCTGTTGCTGGCCGCCGGACAACTCCGCCGGATAGTGACGCGAGCGCGCCGACAGGCCCACCCGTCCCAGCGCTTCCTGGATGCGGCGGCGTCTTTCGGCGGCATTGAATCCCCGATAGCGCAGCGGCACGTCGATGTTGTCCTGCACGTTCAGGTCCGCAATCAGGTTGAAGGCCTGAAAGATGAAACCGATCTTTTCATTTCGCAGACGCGAACGCTGGTTGTCGTTCAGGCCGCGCACGTTGGCGCCGTCGAGTTGATATTCGCCGCCGCTGAATTCCTCGAGCAGGCCGGCGATGGTCAGGAAG
The DNA here is from genome assembly GCA_036263775.1 of Steroidobacteraceae bacterium. Taxonomy (GTDB): domain Bacteria; phylum Pseudomonadota; class Gammaproteobacteria; order Steroidobacterales; family Steroidobacteraceae; genus Bog-1198. The sequence goes on from DATATA010000068.1 coordinate 11,053, forward strand.
GTCGTTTTTCCCGAGCCGGAAGGGCCGGTTACCGCGACGAACTCGCCTTCGCGCACATGGATCGAGAAGTCCCGCAACGCGTAGGTCTCGACGACTTCGGTTCGGTACGCTTTGGAGAGGTGAGTCATTTTAAGCATGGTGTGGCCTCGCGAGGCTAAGTTGTTCGGTCAATGGGTAAGGATGACGCGCTTGGCGCCGTTGAAGGCATCGGTGCCGGAGATGACGATCTGGTCGCCTACTTGCAGTCCGCTCAAGATTTCGACTTTGGCGATGCTGGCCGCGCCCAAGTGCACCGGCGTTCGCTCTGCAACGTTGCCGCGGACCACATAGGCGAAGCCGCCGCCTTCTTGGTCCACGAAGGAACCGCGATCGACCATCAGCACGTTGTCGCGGCGGTCGATGAAAATGCGCACCGACAGCCGCTGGCTCTGCCGCAGACCGGCCGGCTTCTCGGTGCCGAAGCGCAAGCGGGCGGTAACCTGGCCGGCGACGACCTCGGGCGATACGCCGCTGACGACGCCCTGCCAGTGCCGGCCGCCGCCCTCGAGATCGGCCGTCATGCCGGGGCGCAAGTCGCGGGCGAGACTCTCCGTGACTTTGATTTCCACCTCGAGTGCCGACAGATCCACCACGGTCAGAAGCGGCGCGTCCTTGGCGACGCTGGACCGATCCGCCACTTGCACCTGGCCCACTTGGCCGTCCACGGGCGACTTCACGTTTAAGCCGTCGACCTGCCGCCGCAAATCGTCCACGAGATATTGCTGGCGGTCGAGCAAGGCCTTCTTACTGTCGACGTCGAAGCGGTTCTGCTTCGGCTGCGCCTCATATGTGCTCTTCGCCTGTTGAAAGGCGAACTGCGCCTTTTCCAGTGCGTCCTCGGCCCTCAGGGCCTGCAGTTCCGAGTAGGAACCGAGCTCGTAGGCCTTGCGGCTGCGATCACGCTCGCGCTGCGCGGTCTTCTGATCGACCTCGGCCTGATCGTATGCATCCTTCAGTTGCGACAGCTTGTGCTCGGCATCGAGCGTGGCGCGCTGCCAATCGAGCCGCAGCCCTACGAGCGTGGCGTCTTCCTGCGACATCTTCGCGGTGAGATCGGGGCTATCGACCACGGCCAATACCTGGCCCTTGGTAACGGTGTCGCCGGCATGGACTTTGAGCGTCACCGTGCCGAGCGCGTTGGCGTAGAGGGTCGGGCTCACGGCCGCGACAACCTGGCCGTCCGCGGCGATATCGCGGACGAAATTACCGCGTTCGACGGTGGCGATCGATACCCGTGAACGGTCCACCGAGGTGCCGGCGCCGGAGTAGCGCATCAGAATCACGATCAGCGTGATGAGCGCGGCGGCGGCGATCGAACCGATGATGATGAGCTTGCGATGGCGCTTGAGAAGATTTTTCGGCTCGATGACGCGATCCTGTGCGGATGTATCGCGAAGCATGATGGGTTCCTTGGGTAATAGACGCATGCTCATGCGGCGCTCTCAATGAGTAGGTTGTCTATGGCGACGAGATCTTGCTCGGTCAATTGACCGGCCTGTTGTTTGAGCGTCAACACGTTGGTGAGGTAGTCATAGCGCGCCTGGCTGTAGGCGCGCCGCGCGGCGTAGTAATTGTTTTGCGCGTTCAGCAATTCGAATTCATTGCCCGTACCGAATTCCACGTTGCGCCGCATGGCCTCGACCGCGAGCTTCCCGGAGTCCACCGCCCGGTGCGCCGCACCGATGCGCTTGATCCCGGTGACGATGCCGCGAAACGCCGCGCGGGTCTGCACCTCGGTGCTCCGCTGAATCGCCTGGTAGTTCACTTCGGACTGGCGGAACAGCGCGCGCGATTGGCGTACCGCCGAAGCTACGGCACCGCCCTGGAAGAGCGGCCAGCTGAAGGACACGCCGATGGTGTCGAGCCTCTGATTGCCGCCGAGCACTTCATCCTGGGTGATTTTCGAGCCCGAGCCGGTGAGCGAGATCGTCGGCAGCCCCCGGCCGCGCTGCACCGAGATATCCCGGGAGGCCGCTTCCATGTTGAGCTGAGCGGTGCGCACGTCGAAGTTGTCCTGCCGCGCGGAGGTCACCCACTCATCCACGGTCGCCGGTTGCGGCGAGAGCAAGGGAATATCCTCGCGCAGCGGCGCCACCTTTTCGACCCGCTGGCCGACGATTTGCGTCAGCGCCAGATTCGCATCATCGAGCGCGTTCTGCGCGTCGATGACGCTCTGTTCGGTCGCGTCATAGAAGGCCTGCGCCTGTTCCACGTCGCTGCGCGGCCCGACGCCGGTTTGCTCACGCGATTTGGCCTGATTCAGCAGCGTATTGAAGGTCTCACGCTCGGCAACGTTGGTCGCGAGCTGATCGGCCGCGGATAGGATGCCAAAGTAAGCCTGCGCCACTCGAAGCAGCAGGCTCTGCTCAGCGCCTTGGTAGCCGGCTTCGGCCGCCGCGACCTGGAAATTGGCTTCCTTGAGCTGGCTGAAGGACTGAAAGCTCCACAGGGTCTGAGACATGTTGAGCCCCAGCGTGTGCGCCGTGCCATAGCAGTGTTGGGTCGTGGCGGTCGAACTGATGGCGCAATCGGCCGCTTGGGTGCCGAGCGCCGGCCCGCTGTCGAAACTGGCGCGCTCGCGCACGGCCGAGGCGTTCGCGGAGAGCTGCGGCAGCCACTGCGCCAGAGCTTGCGGCCGCGCCTCAACCAGGGCGTCGCGCTGAAAATGCGCCGCCTGCAAGATCGTATCGCGGGTCCGGGCCAGCTCATAGAACTCTTTCAAATCGTTGGCACCGGCCCCTTGTGCCGCCAACACCAACATGCCCAACCATGACGACATCCGTACCATGCCCAAGCACAGAGCAAGGGCCGTGCCAGGTGTCGCTCATGCAATAAGCTATTGTTTGTACTACGATTATTTTTGCATCCATCGCGTTGAGTTTCCGCGGACACTGTCCGCGGACGGAGGCGGACAGTGCTCGCAGGGCCCTTATCGATTTCCTCGCTCGAATCCGCCGTCGCGCGGCTCGTCGACGGCCTCTGCCACGGCAGCCTCCTCTCACAAGTAGAAGATGCACCGACGAACAAGAGCGCCATCCGCCAGGTCTGCGAGGCCTACTCCACCATCGATTACGAAATGGAAGACGACGTCAATCAGTCGCCGGTCTCTCTAGGCGCTATCGGCGTGAAGGCCAACACGCCCAGAATACGAAGCACTTGTTCAAAATTTAGTAAAGGCCGATCGCAGATTCCATGCGAATGCGGCACCTAACGATGAGGTGGAGCGACGCGGGGCTTCACCAACGACAACGAAGCTGATTTATGCCGATCATCGACTCCCTCCTTGGCTCACCGAAGATGCGACCCGCGATCGCTCGAATTGTTGGAATAGACTCCTTCTGGATGGCGGTGCGCAGTTATCGCTACCGCAATGCATATCCAAGCTCCCGCGCCGCATATTTCAACGTATCAACCAGCGCATCATCCGCCAGCGCGCGATGCAACAACGGGTGCGCCGGAAACAGCGGCACATGCAGTGCCCGTTCATTTAAGGCGAACGCCTGCGCACCCCCAGCCATCGACGCCGCATACAAAATTCCTTGGGCCTGCGGGAACGCTTCGTACAGATCCCGCGTCCAGCCCCGCGCCCTCCCGCGGCTGCCTGAATGAATCGCCATCGAAGCGCCCATGCGCGTCGCAAAGTCCCCCGTCAGGTCAAGCAACGTGAGTTCAGCTTGGGTCTCAAACACCGTAAGCCACGGCGACCGATACACCCGATCAATCCGCCGCGTCGCCTGAAACACCTCCGCCAAACATGTCTTAGCTTGACCGCCCGCGTAATAAATCCCCCGCGCCTGCAATGTTGCGAACCCCAACGCATCGGGTACGTGATGATCCCAACGCGAATTCAAAGGACCAAAAAACCGAAACTGATCCCACGCTTGCGGATGCTCCCCCCGCGAAAAGCAAACCCTGGCCAGCGGCACACCCGCAGCCACCCTCCCCCACTCAGGTTCAATACGCTCAAGCGCCTTAACGCCCGGTGACTCCGGAAACTTAGCCATGCGGTGCCTGTTCTCTTCGGCGTCTGTTTGAATTCCACATCACTGGACGCCACGTGTCGCACACCATTGGCGAAAGCGCACCACTCGCTGGCGATCTTGAGCGACCCGCCGGTGCGCTTGGCACTAGATATTCCGAGTTCGGGTGACGCGGCGTGAAAAACACGGACGTTTTTCTCGCAGGCTCCAGGGACGGACTCGCGCCGGCGCGGAATTCGAACTCAGGATATCTATTCGAATCCCCTTGCGATCGCCACGACAGATCGCACCGAGTGCCCCCTGAGCAACCACTCTCGCGGACTTAAGCCCGCCTCCTGCGCCTCGATCTCCAAATCCGGATTCGCCGACAGGAACCACTCCGCCACATCCAAGGGATTTAGGTCCTTAGGTAGCGCCGAGATAACCTCACGCAAACCCGGAATAATTTGGCCACGCTCGAACTGGAAACGCGGCAGCCGCTTCTCCCCGTCATAGTCGATACCGAACAAGCTGTGTTCTCTCAAACGCTGCCGCACCCGACTCGCATCCACTTTTAAATACTTCGCCGCTTGGCCGGTCGAATAACTCGTCTCCAACAGCGCCATGTAATCGGTGATTGACTGGGTCAACGGATCGCGCGCGCCGCGCTCATTAAAAGGCTCCGTCGACAACCCCACGGCATGCAAGGCATCGCGTTCGCCGCTGCTCAGACTTGCGGCACCCTCGCCCGCCTCCCCCCGCAATGGCTGATTCTCGAGCAAGCGCCGTCGCGCCTTCTCGTACAACCGGCTCGCATCCTCGTCCATCATCGCTTCGTTCGTCATAGTATCCTCCCGGATATTACCGTCGAGAATAAGCAGTAATGTACTCTTCTAGTCCCAACGCTTCAAGGCGCCCAAAGACTTTATCGAGTCTCGCCGTTGGACATAACCATCCTTGAGTCCGGTTACCCGCCACGGCGGTCCCCTTGCTACGCCTAAGATTTTATCTAAATCACTAATATCAATAGAATCAATTGTATACACTTAAAACGGCACGCCTAAGTATGCTGCCCGATCAAGAATCTCCGAGGCGCCCGCCGCCGGCCGCGCCGATGACCATCGCCCGGCGTGTCGTCAGCGCCGAAGGCACCGGGATCAACCAATCTGCCCTGACCCGCGCGCGCTGCGCCAGCCCGCCCCAGTGTTGTCTCTGCGCTGCCCAACCGTTTAGGACGAGCCTGTTCCCGCTCTTATAGGCATTGCTGTTCGAATATTCCACCGTGCCGGCAAGATCGATTCCCAGCACCATTGGAAACTGACGCACTACCGCCCGGTAATAGCCGGCGCATACCTATAGTTCAAGATCGAATATTCGATACGCACGGTCACATCGCCTGGCGGCAACTGCGCCTCGTCGAGACTTTTTTAAAACGGCCCGGTATGGTTCCGCGTCTTGGCGTCAATCAGATGAGATGATGGAACAGATTGCGGCCCCGGAATGTCTATGCCGGAGCACCCATTCCGTTTCCAAATGTGAGTAAGCAACAATGAACCTTGCACGTTTCCCGCGAATTCGCTTCGCGCACCTCCCCACCCCGCTCGAGCATCTGCCGAATTTGAGCAAGGCACTCAACGGTCCCGAGATTTGGATCAAGCGCGATGATTGCACCGGCATGTCGAGCGGCGGCAACAAGACGCGGAAGCTCGAGTTTCTGTTGGCCGAGGCACGGCAGCAAGGGGCTGACATCGTGTTGACTCAGGGGGCCACACAATCGAATCATGCGCGCCAGACCGCGGCGTGCGCCGCGAAACTGCGCATCGACTGCCGCTTGCTGCTGGAGGATCGCACCGGCAAGACCGATCACGACTACAACGAAAGCGGCAATGTCCTGTTGGACCACCTGCACGGTGCAAGCATCGAGCGCTGTCCCGCCAATCCGGATATGAATGGCGAACTTGCCAAAGTCGCCACGAGGCTCAAGAGCGAGGGACGCAAGCCGTACCTCATTCCCGGCGGCGGGTCGAACCCCATCGGAGCATTGGGCTATGTCAATGCGGCGATGGAACTCATCGGCCAGGCCAACGATATGGGCCTCGAGATCGATCACGTGGTGCACGCGACGGGCAGCGCGGGAACCCAGGCCGGTTTGATCGCGGGTCTCGCCGGCATTCGGTCCGGCGTGCCGTTGTTGGGTATCGGTGTGCGCGCGCCGCGCGAGCGCCAGGAAGAAAATGTTTTCAAATTGGCCTGCGCCACGGCCGAGCTTTGCGGCATCCCGGGCGCGGTGCGGCGTGAGGATGTCGTCGCCAACAGCGACTATGTCGGCAAGGGATATGGTTTCTCGACGCCGGGATCGATCGATGCCATCCAGACGCTGGCGCGCTTGGAGGGAATCCTGCTCGATCCTGTCTACACCGGCAAAGGCATGGCCGGCTTTCTCGATCTCATCGTCAAGGGCATGTTCAAGAAAGGACAAAACATCGTGTTTGTCCACACCGGCGGCAGCGCGGGTTTGTTCGGCTACGTCGATGACTTTGGTTTTGGCGCCGCGCGCCGATCCAAAGCAGCCTGAAGTGAATTCTGAGCATCGAGTCGTCGGCATCATCGGCGGCATGGGGCCGGAGGCCACCGTGGATCTCATGCGGCGCGTGGTGGCCAAGACGCCGGCGCACGAGGATCAGGACCACGTCCATCTGATCGTGGAAAGTAACCCGAAGATTCCCTCACGCATCGCGCACTTGATCGAGGGAACGGGCGCCGACCCCACGCCGGAATTGATCCGCATCGCGGCCAATCTGCAGCGCGCCGGCGCGCAGGCGCTGGCGATTCCGTGCAACACGGCGCATGCCTATGCGCATTCGATTCGACGCGCGGTCAGTATTCCGTTGCTCGACATGATCGACCTGACGGTGAAGCAAATCGCCGGCTCACCGCGCATCGCACGGGTGGGATTGCTGGCATCCTCGGCCGTGATCGCAACCGAGTTGTACGCGAAGGCCTTTTCCGGCCACGGCATCGCCGTCGTCCGGCCCGGCCGCCAAGATGAGGTTATGGCCCTGATCAGGGCCGTGAAACGCGGGGATACCGGATTGCAAATTCAGACCGCGCTCGGCCACATCGCGCTCGAGCTCTCGAGCCAAGCCGATGTGCTGCTGATCGGGTGCAGTGAACTATCGGTGATCGCCGCCGGGGTTACGGTCCCTTTCGTCGATTCGCTCGAGGTGCAGGCCGAGGCGATCGTGAAATTCGCGACCTCAGCGGCCTGATTTCGCCGGCGCGGACACGCGGACCTTTTCCTGCAGGATGCCGGGTCCGAAATTGCGCGCGCGCTCGAGGAAAGTCTCGGTGACCTCGAACCCCTTCGGGACCAGCAACGTGCCGACGTGGGTGTAGAGGTCATGCATGAACACCATCCCCGGTGTGAGCTTGCCCACCGCCACTTCGTTGACCGCCGCGGTGTCGGCGGTAACGCCGACCAGCGACACGAGATTCTCGATCATCTTGGCATCAAACCGTCCCGATTGTCCCCGGATGGTCGACACCGCGGCTTGGGCGTTTTGCCCTTGGGCGATCCGCGAGTCGTATTCCAGCACCAGGCTTAGGATCCCGGCGCCCAGCTTGACCAATCCGTCGGGCAACTCGATTTTCGCTTGACGGCAGGCCGCCAATATTTCCATTACCGGCTCAAGCCGGGGAATGCGGCCCAGGAGTTTCTGCGCAACCAAGGGTGCGCCGTCCGCGAGCACCTTCTCGTCCGGCGTCAAGCGCTTCCCGTAGTACAACTTTTCCACAAGGTCGGTCGGCAAAGATATGTATCCGATCTGCGAGAGCATGGCCGCGGCTTCGAGCTGCCAGAAACTCGATTTGCCCAAGGATGCGGCCAACTCGGCAGTAAGACGCTTTACCCGTGTGGCGCGCCCGAAAGCAACAGGATTGGTAATGGCGAGTATGTCGATCAGCGCCTTGATGCAGCCGACCAAGGTCTCTTGCAGCAGCACTTTTTCAGCGCTGAGCAGGCGGTGATGCATCACTCCGGCTTCGATGGCGCTGCGCAACTGATCCGGGGGACAGGGCTTGGTCAAAAACCGAAAGATCTGACCCTCGTTGACCGCCGCAATGACGCCGTCGCGCCCCGGCTCGCCGGTCAGCAGAATGCGGGTCGTCTCGGGGTAAAGTTGCTTCACATGCTTGAGCAGCGTCGCACCATCCATCCCCGGCATCCGCATGTCGGAGACGATGACGGCGGGCGC
>DATATA010000069.1:0-6233 GCA_036263775.1 Steroidobacteraceae bacterium
CAGTATTCCGGCGCCGCTGAGCAAATCCCGAATTCGATCCGACTCGGCGAAATTCTTCGCGGCGCGCGCGGCGCGCCGCGCCACCAGCTGTGCCTCGACCTCGTCATCGGAGAGTTGCTGAGTTCCGGCGCTGCGTTTCAAGTAACTGTCCGGATCTTGTTGCAGGACCCCCAGGGTCCCTCCCAGCGCGCGCAGCGTGGCGGCCGCCTTGCCCGCGCCTCTAGAGTCGCCCGCGGCCTTCGCCATATTCAGATTTCGGGCAACCCCCTGCAGGACCGCAAAGGCCTCGGGCGTATTGAAGTCGTCGTCCATTGACGCCCTGAACCGCGCGACATCCGCCGCATCGGCCGGCCCCTCCGGCGCCGCGTCCTTGAGCGCCCGGTACAGCCCCAGCAGGGTCTCGTCCGCCTGCGCGAGCTGGCCCAACGAATAATTGATGGGACCGCGATAGTGGCTGCTCAACAAAAAAAAGCGCAGCACCTCCGGATCCCGCAGCGTCTTCAGCACCTCGCGCACGGTGAAGAAATTCCCCAGCGATTTCGACATCTTTTCGTCGTTGACGCGCACGAAACCGTTGTGCATCCACAGGCGCACGAAGGGCGCCTCGCAGGCCGCGCAGGACTGCGCGATTTCATTTTCATGATGCGGAAACTTCAGGTCTTCGCCGCCGCCGTGCAAATCGAAATAAGTGCCCAACAGGCTGGTGGACATGGCGGAACATTCGATATGCCAGCCGGGGCGCCCGGCTCCCCAAGGCGATTCCCACGCCGGTTCGCCCGGTTTCGCGTGCTTCCACAGGACGAAATCCAACGGATCGTGCTTCGCGTCATCGACTTGCACGCGCGCGCCGGCGCGCAAATCGTCGATCTTCTTGCGGGAAAGCCGGCCATAGGTCGGAAATTTGCGCACCGAGTACATCACATCGCCGTTCGCCGCGGCATAGGCGAAGCCCTTGTCGATCAAGGTGCGGATCATCGCAATGATGGGCGCGATGAATTCCGTGGCGCGCGGTTCCAAATCCGGCTTCTGCAGTCCCAAGACGGCGCAGTCTTCATGCATCGCCACTGTGAACCGGCGCGCCAAGTCGGCCCAGTTCTCGCCGTTTGCAGCGGCGCGCTCGATGATCTTGTCATCGATGTCGGTAACGTTGCGCACGTAAGTCACCTGATAGCCCAGCGAGCGCAGGTAACGCTGCACCAGGTCGAAAGCCACCAACATGCGCGCATGACCCACATGGATGTAGTCGTAGTTGGTCATGCCGCAGACGTACATACGGACTTCATTGCCGCGCAGCGGCTTGAACTCCTCCTTCTCCCCGCTCATTGAATTATGGATTTTAAGCATGGATCTTCAGCCGGCGCCGCGCGGTTTCCGGCGGCATGAGCCTCAAGAGCTGCGCAAGCTCCGGACCGTGCGCCAGGCCGGTCAACGCCACCCGCAGCGGCATGAACAAATCCGGGCCCTTGCGACCGGTGCGCTCCTTGAGAAACTGAGTCAGCACCTTCAAGTCCCCCTTCGATTGCTCGTAGGCCAAGGTTGCATCCGCAAAAAACCCGGCACCCGCCGCGTCGATGAGGCGCCGCTCCTCGGCGCCCAGCGGCGCAAGTTCGCCTTGCACGACCGCGCGCCAGGCAGCGGCGTCTTCGGGCAGGACAACGTTATGGCGCACCAGATCGATGAATTCCGGCGAATCATCCGCCGCGAGCCAAGCGCGGAAGTCCTCCTGCGACAGCCGCTCCAGGGATACCTTCTGCCAATGCATCAGCTGCGACACCTCGAAGCGCGCCGGCGCCCGTCCCAAATGCTGCGGACGAAAATGCCGCGGCATCTCCGCCGCGGCAAGCCAGCCGTCGACATCGCCGGCATGGCCCAAGCGAAACAGCTGATTGAGCACGGCAATGCTCAAGAATCCCCGCTCACGAAACTCCTGCACGCTGGTGCTGCCATGGCGCTTCGACAGGGGCGCACCGTCCTCGCCGGTGAGCAGTCCCACATGACCGTAGGCCGGAATCGGCATGCCGAGCGCTTGCAAGAGCATGATCTGCCGCGGCGTATTGGTCAGATGATCATCGCCGCGCAGCACTTGCGTCACGCCCATGGCGGAATCATCGACCGCGTTGCAAAAGAAAAACGCCGGCGTGCCGTCCTCGCGGCGAATGATGAAATCGCCGATATCATTGCTCGCAAATTGTTGCAGCCCGTGCACGGCGTCCGTAAATTCGATCATCTGGTCGCCGGGCACCGCGAATCGCAGCGTTGGTTTGAGGCCGCGTGCTTCCCGCTCGGCGCGCTGCGCCGCCGTCAACCCCCGGCAGGTACCGGCATAGCGCGGCGGCTTGCCCGCCATGCGCTGCAATTTACGCGACAGCTCCAGCTGTTCGGCCGTGCAGAAGCACGGATACGCCAGGTCCCGCGCGGATAATTGCTGGTACAAGGACCGGTAGAACTCGCCGCGCTGCGCCTGGCAGTACGGTCCGGCGGGCCCGCCTACATCCGGCCCCTCGTCCCATTCCAGACCCAGCCAGAGCATGTCTGAGATGAGCTCGTCCCGAAAGCGATCCTGGCTGCGCGTAAGGTCCGTGTCCTCGATGCGCAAAATGAACTTTCCGCCGCTCTTGCGTGCCCAAAGGTGGCTGAAAAGCGCTGTCCGGGCATTCCCGAGGTGCAGCGACCCGGTCGGGCTGGGCGCAAAACGTGTAATGACGGGCGATTCGTTGATTGAGGACATATCTCAAGATTGTACCTATTCGAGTAGAATCACGGCGTATGAAACCACTGATACTTGCCCTCGCTTCCGTAAGTTTTGTCTTTGCACTCACCTGCGGCGCTGCGGATAAGAAGGACGCGGATTCCAAAGCCGCGGCCAAACCCGCTGCCCCGGCTTACTCGCCTCAAGTGCAGGTTGTCACCTCGATGGGAAATTTCACCATTGAATTGAACCCCGAACGCGCGCCGCTCACGGTTGCGAACTTTTTGGCCTATGTCGATCAGGGCCATTACACCAACACCCTCATTCATCGGGTGGCGGCGAACTTCGTGATCCAGGGCGGCGGATTCAACGTCGACTACACGCCCAAAGCGGCGCCGGCGAAAGTGCCGAACGAATCCGGCAACGGACTGAGCAACGTGCGCACCACCGTGGGGTTGGCGCGTACCAATGACCCGCATGGCGGCAACGCACAGTTTTACGTGAACGTGAACGACAACGCAGCCCTTGATCCGAATGCCTCGCGCTGGGGTTACGCGGTATTTGGAAAAGTGGTGGCGGGAATGGATGTGGTAGACAAGATCAGCAACGTTGCCACGGGCGCGCACGGCATCATCAAGGAGGAGACGCCGCTCAAGCCTGTCATCATCCTGCGAATCGAGCGCGTTCCCAACACCTGACCGCAACACCCAAGCGGTGGCCACGCTTTTCATTTCGGATTTGCACATCGACGCGGCTCGGCCGGCCATCGGCACGCAGTTCTTGGAGTTCCTGAAGACCGAGGCCAAAAGCGCCGAGGCCCTGTACATCCTTGGCGACCTGTTCGAGTCCTGGATCGGCGATGATGCGCCGGACTCGGCGCAATCGGACGCGATTCGCGGCTTGCGCATTCTTACCGACAGCGGCGTTCCCTGTTTCGTCATGCACGGAAACCGGGATTTCTTGCTGTCGCGCCAATTTTGCGAGCTGAGCGGGGCCCGACTGTTGCCTGACCCCCTGGTCGTCACGCTCTACGGCGAACCGGTGCTGGTGATGCACGGCGACGCGCTGTGCACCGACGACCGAGCCTATCAGCGCTTGCGCGCAACGGTGCGGGACGCCGACTGGCAGCGGCAATTCCTTGCGCTGCCGATCGAATCGCGCCGGGCGCTCGCCGGCGCCGCGCGTGCCGGCAGCCAGGCGCACACGGCCGCGATGGAATACGCGATCGCCGACGTGAATGCACAGAGCGTGGCCATGGCATTGCGCGCGGCCGGAACGGCGACGCTGCTGCACGGCCACACGCACCGCCCCGCCATTCATGCCCTGGAGGTCGACGGCAGGCCGTGCACCCGTATTGTCCTGGGCGATTGGTACGATCAGGGCAGCGTGCTGCGCTGGGATCACGACGGTCCCGAGCTTCAATCGCTGGCGCGGGGCGGACCCGAATGAAACCTGAACAATGGATCGGGATCGGTGATCAGTTGTGCCTCGAGCACCGCGAACGTTGCGATTCTACCGGCGAGATCGATCCCCGCACGCTGCGCCGCGCGCGACGCGAGCTCAAGATACAGCTCGTAATGCCGGGCTTCCGCTGCGTGCAGGCCGCCGAATAATTCGGCCATGGGCGCATCGACCGCCTCTGCCAGCACGGCAAAGCGCTCGCAGGAGCGCGCTTCGATGAATGCGCCGCAAGTCATCAAGTCGACCTCCCGCCGCGGTTCGCTGCTCGATACCAAGCGGCGCAACTGGGTCGCGTAGCGTCCGGGCGCGAGGCGTTGCGGCACGATTTTCAACGCACCCATCAGCCTGGCAACCTGTTCGAAGTGGCGCAGCTCTTCGCGCGCAAGCCGCGACATTTTATCGCTCAAGGTCAAGTCTTCCGCGTACGCGAACATCAGCGCAAGTGCCGTCGACGCCGCCTTCTTCTCGCAATTCGCATGGTCGATGAGCAAAACTTCCGGAAGCGCGCGGGCCTGCGCTACCCAGCTATCCGGGGTCGCGGCGCGCAGCAGGGGATGCGCAAACTCTGCCGGAGGTTTCATCCCGGCATTTTCAGGGAGTCGATGGCGCCCAAGAGTTCGCCGGCCGATTGATAGCGCTTGTCGGGAGACTTTGCCAGCAGACGGCGGATCACGCCTTCGTAAGGCGCAAATTCGGGCGCGATCTCCGGCAGCTCCGCGCGCTTGTGCTTGTAGATCACCTCCATCGCCGTGGCGCCGTTGAAGGGCTTGCGTCCGATCAGCATCTCGTAGAACACCACTCCCAGGCTGTAAAGGTCGCTGCGCGCGTCGATGATCTCCGCGTGGCCCTGCTCCGGGCTCATGTAGTACGGCGTGCCGAAGATTTCGCGCGTGCCTGTGAGCGAGATGTCGTTTTCGTTCGCCTTGGCCAGGCCGAAATCGATCAGGCTGACGGTGCCGTCGGCGCGCAGCATCACATTCGCAGGCTTCAAATCCCGGTGCAGCACGCCGACGGAATGGATGGCGTCGAGCGCACTGGCAATCTGCCGCAAAAACCCCAACGCCGTTGCGGGCGTGACCGGGGCCTTCATGCGTTCGCGCAAATCTCCCGCGGGAAAATGCTCCATGGCGATATAGGCGTGATCGTCCGCGACGCCGAGATCGTAGATTCGCACGATATTCTTGTGGTTTAGGCCCGCGACGATTTCATATTCCTGTAAAAAGCGATCGAAGCTGACGAAGCGTTCGGACACGTCCGGCACCTGGCTGAAGACTTTGAGCACCACCAGCGTACCGGCGCGCTCGCTCTCGGCAAGGTAGATCTTGCACATCCCGCCGCTGCCGACCTGGCGGATGCATCGATGGCCGCGGATGATTACCGCGCCGAAACGGTAGCGATTCTCATATTCCGGATTGGCGCGCAGCAGCGCCAGCGCCTTGCGGTGATCGCTGGACGCGGTGACGATCATTTTGAGGAGCCGTTCGCGGTCAATCTTCCGGCCGTAGAGCCGGTGCACCCCGGCGACCGCGGGCGGCGGAAATTGCGGCGCGTCCTCGAGCAGCAGCAAGATGACCGGCGCGAACTCGGGCTTTGCGGCGTGAGCAGCCGCGAATTCGATGGCCGCGTTGGTCGCCGGCGGCGCCCCTACGATGATGACGGCATCGAAACCGACCGCGGCAAAATTCTCATCGAGATCCGGATCCTTGCCCGGAATGTGCTCGACGATGGCGGTGTCCGGCCACTGAATCTCAACGTGCTTGCGGATCAGCAGTCGATAATCGTCGCGGGCTGCAATCACCAATAGGCGCATAATTTTGGGCCGCAAAACCGACGCCGGCGGCCGGGAGCCTGCTCAGTCAGGACCCTGACCCAGCACCGGCTCCTACAGGATCCGGACGGATTTGAGTCCACGACCGGCGCCTTGCCGACGCTGCTCCTTGGCCTCGTCGGAGCGCTCTTCCTGCAAGCGCGCGAGATATTCAGGCGTCACATCCCCGGTGACGTACTCGCCGGAGAAGCAAGAAGTATCGAAGTCTTCGATCTTTGCATTGTCGTGGCGAACCGCATGTTCGAGATCGTCCAA
>DATATA010000007.1:0-21990 GCA_036263775.1 Steroidobacteraceae bacterium
CCAAGAGCGGCGTGCGCCGCGCCGATGGATCCTTGATCCGTTTCGACACGAACGCGGCGGTGCTCTTGACCAACAAGCTCGAGCCGATCGGCACGCGCATTTTTGGACCCGTGACGCGCGAGCTGCGCAATGTGCAGTTCATGAAGATTATTTCGCTCGCGCCAGAGGTGTTGTGAAGTGAAAAAGATTCGCAAGGGCGACACGGTGATACTCATCGCCGGTCGGGACAAGGGCCGCAAAGGCGCCGTGATCGAAGTGCTGGCGGACGATCGCGTGCGCGTCGAAGGGCTCAACATGTCCAAGCGGCACCGGAAGCCCAATCCGCAGCGGAGTGTGCAAGGCGGCATCATCGAGACCGAGGCGCCGCTGCATGTATCGAACGTGATGGTTTTCAATCCGGCGACCCAGAAGGGCGACCGCATCGGGTTCAAGTCGCTCGAGAACGGCCGCAAGGTTCGCCTGTTCAAGTCGAACAAAGAAATGGTCGACGCGAAGTAGCGGGTAAAAAACATGGCAGCTAGACTCAAGAAAATTTTCAACGAGCAGATCGTGCCGGAGCTCAAGAAGAAGCTCGAGCTCAAGAACACCATGGAAGTGCCGCGGATCACGAAGATCACGGTGAACATGGGTGTCGGCGAGGCTGTGGCCGACAAGAAGGTCATGGATGCGGCGACCGCCGACATGGCGAAGATCACCGGCCAGAAGCCCGCGGTGACGAAAGCCAAGAAGTCCGTGGCGACGTTCAAGGTGCGCGATGGTCAGGCCATCGGCTGCAAGGTCACCCTGCGCGGCGATCGCATGTATGAATTCCTGGACCGTCTGGTGAGCATCGCCATTCCGCGCATCCGCGACTTTCGCGGCATCAGCACACGTTCCTTCGACGGCCGCGGCAATTACAGCTTAGGGGTAAAGGAGCAGATCATTTTCCCCGAGATCCAGTACGACCAGATCGATCAAATTCGTGGCATGGACATCACCATTTCCACGTCGGCGCGCGATGACAAGCACGGGCGCGCGTTGCTGGAAGCCTTTAACTTTCCGTTCCGTAAGTAGGTAGCCCATGGCCAAGACGAATATGCTCTTGCGCGAGAAGAAACGCCTCAAAGTAGCGAAGAAATACGCTAAGCGGCGCGCTGAGCTCAAAGAGCTGATCCGCGACCCGAAGACCGGGCAGGAGGCTCGCGAAGCCGCGCAGGCCGAACTGCAGAAGCAGCCGCGCGACGCGGGTGCCACGCGGCAGCGAAACCGCTGCTCGATTACCGGCCGTTCACGCGGCGTGTACCGGAAATTTGGACTTGCGCGCACCAAGCTGCGCGAGGCTGCCAATCGCGGTGAAATTCCAGGCCTGTCGAAGGCGAGTTGGTGAGGCGCGCACAATGAGCATGACTGATCCAATTGCCGATCTCTTGACCCGTATTCGCAACGCACAGTCCGCCGGCAAGCCGACCGTGGGCATGGGCGCCTCGAAGCTGAAGGTGGCCATCCTCAAGGTCTTGAAGGCCGAGGGCTACATTGCGGATTTCGGCGTCGACAACACCGGCGCTAAGAGCACGTTGTCGATCGAATTGAAGTATCACGACGGCCGTCCGGTGATCGATCGCATCGAGCGGATCAGTCGCCCGGGACTGCGCATTTACCGTGGCAAGGATGAATTGCCCAAGGTGCTCGGAGGGCTGGGCGTCGCCGTGGTCTCGACCCCGCAGGGCATCATGTCCGACAAGCAGGCGCGCGCGGCCGGCACCGGCGGCGAAGTGCTGTTCGTCGTCCAATAAGGTTTTAGGTAGGTAGGTCTATTTATGTCTCGAGTTGCAAAAATGCCGGTCGACTTGCCGCAAGGCGTCACCGCCACGATCGGTGCGGACGCCGTGACGCTCAAAGGCGCCAAGGGCTCCCTGACGCTGCCCTTGAAGATCGGCGTCAAGGTCGTGCAGCAGGACAAGCACCTGGAAGTCCAGGCGGACGCGGCGGCCGAGGGCATGAACGCCGTGGCGGGAGCCACGCGCGCGCATCTCGCCAATATGGTCATGGGCGTGACCAAAGGTTACGAAAAGAAGCTCGAACTGGTGGGCGTCGGCTATCGCGCCGCGGTCCAGGCCAAGAGCTTGACGTTGACCTTGGGTTATTCGCATCTCATTAATTTTGCCATTCCGGAAGGCATCACCATCGAAACGCCGAGCCAGACCGAAATCATCGTCAAAGGCATCGATCGGCAGCGCGTGGGCCAGACCGCGGCGGAGATCCGCGGCTTCAGGCCGCCGGAACCCTACAAGGGCAAGGGCGTGAAGTATTCAGACGAAAAGATTTCGCTGAAAGAGGCGAAGAAGAAGTAATCATGAAATTGACCAAACAAGACACCCGCTTGCGTCGCGCGCTGCGCGGCCGCGTAAAGATCAAAGAATTGACCGCCATGCGCCTCTCGGTGCACCGCACGCCGCAGCATATGTATGCGCAGATCATTGCGCCCGAGGGCGACAAGGTTTTAGCCGCCGCCTCGACCTTGCAGAAGGATGTGCGCGGGGAATTGAAGTCCACCGGCAACATCGAAGCCGCGAAAGCCGTGGGCCGCGCCATCGCGGAACGAGCGAAGGCCAAGGGCATCGGCAGGGTTGCATTCGATCGTTCCGGTTTCATGTACCACGGGCGCGTCAAGGCGCTGGCCGAGGCCGCTCGCGAAGCCGGCCTCGAGTTCTAAACCAAGGTCTTTAAGGGCACATTATGGCGAGAGTAGAAAAACCCATGTCCGGCGATGACCTGCTCGAAAAGCTGGTCGCGGTGAACCGGGTCGCTAAGGTGGTCAAGGGCGGCAAGCAATTCGGCTTTACCGCGCTTACCGTGGTGGGCGACGGCGCCGGCCGCGTGGGCTTTGGTTACGGCAAGGCGCGCGAAGTGCCCGTGGCGATTTCCAAGGCCATGATGCAGGCCCGCAAGAGCCTGGTTACCGTGTCCTTGAAGAACGAAACCCTGTTCTATGCTGTCAAAGGTCGGCATGGGACCACGCGGGTGTACATGCAGCCTGCCGCGGATGGTACCGGCGTGATCGCCGGAGGCGGCATGCGCGCGGTGTTCGAGTGCGCCGGCGTGCGCAATGTGCTGGCCAAGAGCTATGGCTCGCGCAACCCCATCAATGTGGTGCGGGCCACCATGGACGCGCTGGGTAAGCTGCGCACGCCCGACGATATCGCCGCGAAGCGCGGCAAGACCGTCGAAGAGATCGTGGGTTGAATATGGCCAAAGCAGCAAACAAAGCAGCCGCGGAAAAAACGTTCAAAGTGACCTTGGTCAAGAGCGTCTACGGTCAATTGGCCAATATTCGCGGTTCGGTCAAGGGTTTAGGCCTGCGCCGGATCGGTCACACCGTGGTGGTGGCGGATACGCCGTCCAATCGCGGCATGGTCAATACCGCCAGCCACATGCTCAAAGTCGAGCAGGCTTAAGGTCCATAGGATGAGCTTCATGAGACTAAATACGATTAAGCCGGGTGCCGGCTCCAAACGAACCCGCTTGCGGGTGGGCCGGGGCGCGTCCGCCGGCCAGGGCAAGACCTGCGGCCGCGGCGTCAAGGGACAGCGAGCGCGCAAGGGCGGCTATCACAAGGTCGGATTCGAGGGCGGCCAGATGCCGCTGCAGCGGCGCCTGCCGAAGACCGGTTTCCGGTCCGCCATGAAGGCCTCGCGCGCCGAACTGACGCTGACGGACCTCATGCGCGTGTCCGGTACCGATGTCACGTTGGCGGGCTTGATCGAAGCGAACCTGGTGCCTGAATACACCAAGGTCGTGAAAATCATTTTGTCCGGCAAGGTTACCAAGCCGTTCGCCATCAAGGACAAAGTCATCACCGCGACCAAGGGTGCCAAGAGCGCCGTTGAAACCGCGGGCGGAAAATTCGAGGCTTAAGAGAAACCCGTGGCAACATCCGCTACCAATCCAGCCGCCGCTTTAGGGGACATCACCCGCTTCGCCGAGATGCGCAAGCGCCTGCTGTTCCTCGTGGGCGCGCTCATCGTGTACCGGATCGGCACCTTCATTCCCGTTCCGGGGATCGATGCGGCCAAATTTGCCGCATTTTTCTCCACCCAGAACGGCACGCTGCTCGGCATGTTCAACATGTTCTCGGGCGGCGCGTTGCAGCGTTTCAGCATCTTCGCGCTGAACGTCATGCCCTATATCACCGCTTCCATCATCGTGCAGATGGCCTCCATGGTGTACCCGCCTTGGAATCAGATCCGCAAGGATGGCGAATCCGGGCGGCGCAAGCTGATGCAATACACCCGCTACGGCACCGTGGGGCTGGCGGCGTTCCAGGGTTTCGGCGCGGCGCTGGCCATACAGAATTCAGGCAACAACTTGGTACCCAGTCCCGGGCCGCAATTCTTGTTCGTGGCCACCATTTCGATCACCACGGGCACCTTGTTCGTGATGTGGCTGGGCGAGCAGATCACCGAGCGAGGCATCGGCAACGGCATCACCATGATCATCGTGGCCGGCATCATCGCGGGACTGCCGCGCGCCATCGGCAACACCTTGGAAATGGTGCGCACCGGCGAAATGAACGCGATAGTCGTGGCGCTGATCGTGGTGGTCGTGGGCCTGGTGACCCTGTTCTGCGTGTTCGTGGAGCGCGCGCTGCGCAAGATCCAAGTGAACTACGCCAAGCGCCAGATGGGCCGGCGCATGATGCAAGGCCAAAGCACCCATTTGCCCTTCAAATTGAACATGGCGGGCGTCATTCCGCCGATTTTCGCCTCCAGCTTGCTGGTATTTCCGGCCACAGTTGCGCAGTTTTTCGGCAATAGTCCGAACCCGAATATCATCCAGCAGACCTTGCAAAAGATCGCTGCCATCCTCAATTATGGTCAACCGCTGCACGTTGTGCTGTTCGGCCTGCTGGTGGTCGGATTCGCGTTCTTCTACGTCGCCCTGGTGTACGACGCCCGGGATACGGCCGAGAACCTCAAGAAGGCCGGTGCCTTCATTCCCGGCATCCGTCCGGGTCTGCAGACGGGCGAATATCTGGACAAGGTGCTGACGCGCCTGACGTTGTGGGGCGGCTTGTACATCATGGCGGTGTGCCTGCTGCCGGAAATCATCCGCATGGTGAACCCGGCCATCCCGTTTCAGTTCGGCGGCACTTCGCTGCTGATTATCGTCGTCGGTGTCATGGATTTCGTCGCGCAGCTGCAGTCTCACATGATGTCGCAGCAATACGAGGGCCTGATGAAAAAGGCCAGTCTTCGGGGTATTGGAGCTAAGAAATGAAAGTTCGTCCGTCGGTGAAAAAGATCTGCAAGAACTGCAAAGTCGTGCGGCGACGCGGCATCGTTTACATCATTTGTTCCTCGGACGCCCGGCACAAGCAGCGGCAGGGCTAAGCGTTTGGGCGCTTCGCGCCAACTTTCAACGGGTCGAAGCGAGCCGCCGGAATTGATTTATAAAGGGTTTTCTAATATACTAGCGCGCTTTTTTTCGAGGGCGCGGGTGGAGAAATAGATGGCGCGTATCGCCGGCATCAACATACCGATGAACAAGCATGTTCTCATCGGCCTGACTCACATATTCGGCATCGGCAACAGCCGCGCCGCGCGCATTTGCGATGCCGCCGGCGTGAAGTATCAGGTCAAGGTGAAGGATCTGACCGACGCCGAGGTGGCCTCGCTGCGTTCGCAGGTCGCAAAGTTCGCGGTCGAAGGCGATTTACGCCGCGAAGTGTCGATGAACATCAAGCGCTTGATGGACTTGGGCTGCTACCGCGGCATCCGGCATCGCAAGGGCCTGCCGATGCGGGGCCAGCGCACGCGCACCAACGCCCGCACTCGTAAGGGTCCGCGCAAGCAAGCGGTCAAGATGAACGCGCCGCCGGGCAAGGTCTAGAGGTAACAATTAATGGCTGATCAAAAGCAAAACGCGCAGCAGGCTGCCGCGGCCGCCGCGCCGGGTGCCAAACCCGCGCGCAAAAAGGTACGCAAGAACGTGCTCGATGCGATCGCGCACGTGCACGCCTCGTTCAACAACACCATCATCACGATCACGGATCGGCAGGGCAACACCCTGTCGTGGGCGACTTCCGGGGGCTGCGGATATCGCGGCTCGCGCAAGTCGACGCCGTTCGCGGCGCAGGTCGCCGCCGAGCGCGCCGGCACCGCGGCGCAAGAGCATGGCGTAAAGAATGTCGAAGTGCGCGTCATGGGCCCCGGCCCGGGACGTGAATCCGCTGTGCGCGCCTTGAACGGCTGCGGCTTGAAGATCACCAACATCGAAGACGTCACGCCGATTCCGCATAACGGCTGCCGTCCGCCCAAGAAGCGTCGCGTTTAAAAGGTTCGCAATGGCAAAATATACCGGTCCGAAGTGCAAGCTGTCCCGTCGCGAGGGAACCGATCTGTTCCTGAAGAGCGGCGTGAAGCCGCTCGAGTCGAAGTGCAAGCTCGAAGTGCCGCCGGGCGGCGTGAAGAGCGAGCGCAAGCAGCGCTTGTCGGAATACGGGCTGCAGCTGCGCGAGAAGCAGAAGCTGCGCCGCATGTATGGCGTGCTCGAGCGCCAATTCAGAAATTATTATCAGAAGGCCGCGGGCCGCCCCGGTGCGACCGGCGAGACCTTGCTGCAATTCCTGGAATGCCGCTTGGACAATGTGGTCTACCGCATGGGGTTTGCCGCGACGCGCGCCGAAGCGCGGCAGCTCGTCAGCCACAAAGCCGTGTCGGTGAACGACAAATTGGTGAATATCGCCTCCTACCAGTGCAAGGCGGGCGATGTGGTCAGTTTGCGGGAGAAGGCGAAGAAGCAGACGCGCATTACCGCTGCGTTGACCATCGCCGCCCAAGTCGGTTTTCCGGACTGGGTCGAAGTGGACGACAAGAAGTTTTCGGGAATTTTGAAGTCGGTTCCCGATCGTCAGGAAATCCTGCCGGACATCAACGAGAGCCTGGTCGTCGAGTTGTATTCCAAGTAGCAATTGGCTTTTTTATGCGACGCAGCCTTCGCTGCGTCGTCTTAGGTTTTGTCAACGTAGGTGAAATCCATGCAGGGATCGATCAATGAATTCTTGAAGCCGCGAGTCGTCAAGGTGCAACCCGTGTCGCCCCGCCATGCCCGCATCGTGATCGAACCGTTTGAACGCGGCTTCGGTCATACGCTCGGCAATGCGCTGCGCCGGGTCCTGCTGTCCTCCTTGCCGGGCGCCGCGATCACCGAGATCGAAATCGAGGGTGTGCTGCACGAGTACACCGCGATCGAAGGCGTCCAAGAGGATGTAGTCGACATTCTGCTGAATTTGAAGGCGGTGGCGATTCGCATGCACACGCGCGATGTCGCCGAAGTGCGGCTGCATAAGAAAGGCCCGGGCCCCGTGACCGCCGGCGATATCGCCGGAGATCATGACATCGAAATCCTGAATCCGGATCTGGTCATTGCGAACCTGACGAAGGCCGGGGAACTGTCGATGTCGCTCAAGGTAGAGCGCGGCCGCGGCTATCGTCCGGCGGCGCAGCGCATGGCCTTCGAAGAGCAGACCCGCGCCATCGGCCGGCTGCAGCTGGATGCCTCCTTCAGCCCGGTCCGCAAAGTGACCTATAACGTCGAGAGCGCGCGCGTCGAGCAGCGCACCGACTTGGACAAGCTGATTCTCGACATCGAAACCAACGGCACGATTGATCCTGAAGAGGCGATTCGCCGCGCCGGCGGCATTCTCAAGGATCAGCTGTCGGTATTCGTCGATTTGCAGGGCCAAGACGAGTCCACCACCAAGGCCACGGAAACGCAGTTCGATCCGATCCTGCTGCGGCCGGTCGATGAGCTGGAACTCACGGTGCGTTCGGCCAACTGCCTGAAGGCTGAGAATATCCACTACATCGGCGATCTCGTGCAGCGCACGGAAGTCGAATTGCTGCGCACGCC
Source organism: Steroidobacteraceae bacterium (assembly GCA_036263775.1). GTDB lineage: Bacteria > Pseudomonadota > Gammaproteobacteria > Steroidobacterales > Steroidobacteraceae > Bog-1198. The sequence continues at coordinate 7,891 of DATATA010000007.1, forward strand.
GAACCTAGGAAAAAAGTCCTTGACCGAAATCAAGGAAGTTCTGGAGAGCCACGGCCTGACGCTGGGAATGCGCATCGACAACTGGCCGCCGCCGGGATTGAAGCGCGACGATGAGCGCGACGGCATTTGATTTAGCGATCAGAAGTTAAGAGAAGAACATGCGTCATAGAAACAGCGGCCGCCAGCTATCGCGAAATGCTTCGCATCGTCACGCGATGATGCGCAATATGGCGACCTCGTTGCTGCAGCACGAGACCATTCGCACCACGGTGCCGAAGGCCAAGGAATTGCGGCGCGTGGTCGAGCCCTTGATCACCATGGCAAAGGTCGATTCGATCGGCTTGCGACGCCTGGCGCATTCGCGCTTGCGCGATGACGCGGTGGTCGAGAAGCTGTTCGCCGACTTGGGACCGCGTTTCAAGGCGCGTGCCGGCGGCTATACCCGCATTCTCAAAATGGAGCCGCGTCCGGGCGATTCGGCCGATATGGCGCTCATGCAGTTGGTGGAATCCGCCGCCGTCGCGACCGAAAAGAAAGAAGATAAAAAGGCCGCCAAGGCGGCGAAAGCAGAGAGCAAGAAGTCCAAGGGGAAGAAGGCCGCGCCCGCCGCTGAAGAGAGCGAGGCCGAGGCCACGCCTAAGCGCCGCAAGACCAAGAAAGCCGCGGCCTAGAACGCGAGCCAATACAGCGTCGCCGCTCCGCCACGTACGAGGCGTTGCCGCCAGAATGGCCCCTACGCTGCCGCGCCCTTCGCCGCAGCGACTCGCGCGAAAGCGTCCCGGGTCATGTTCTCAGGTTTCCCCGCGGTCGCGGCGACATTGTCTTCGATCCGAATTCCGCCGAAGGGCTTCAGCTCATCGACGACCGCCCAGTCGATGTGGGCGCGACGCTCGTCTGCGTGCGCGGCGGCGAGGAGGGATTCGATGAAATAGACGCCGGGTTCTACCGTCACGACCACGCCGGGCTCCAGCATGCGAGTGAGGCGCAAGTACGGATGACCTTTCGGCCGCTCCCGTTCATGTCCTTTGGCATCGCCCATCACGCCGCCCACATCGTGGACTTGAACCCCCAGCAAGTGGCCGATTCCATGGGGGAAGAACACGCCGGTGACGCCGGCCTCCAAGGCCGCCTGGCCCGGCAGCTTGGTGATCCCCGCCTTGAGGAGCACGTCGCCCAAGATGCGGTGGGCCGAAAGGTGCACTTCGCGATAATCACGTCCCGGAACGATCTCCTCACAGAGCATCATCTGCGCCTTGTCCATGGCCTTGACGAGATCGGCAAAGCGTCCCGACGCGCGGGCGTAAGACCGCGTGATATCCGCGGCGTAACCGCGGTATTGGGCGCCGGCATCGATCAAAAAAGAGCGCAACGGCGAGGGCGCAGTGCGCGCCAGATGCTGATAGTGCAGCACGGCCGCATTCTCGTTATAGGCCACGATGTTGTTGTATGGCATCTCTTCCTCGCGCTGCCGGCAGGCCGCCAAATAGCTCATGTGCGCGTCGTATTCCGCTTCCCCGCGGTGAAATGCCGCGAACGCCGCAATATGGCCGCGAGCGCCCATTTCGCTCGCTCGCCGCAGACATGCCAGCTCGTAGGGAGTTTTAACCGCCCGCTCATAATCCAACAGCGCCATCAATTCCTTGGGATTTACGCATGCCGGATCCACGCCGGAAGCTGTGCCTGCGGGTCCTAGGAAGGCGACGCGGCCCAATTTGGACCAATGCGCCGCAGCCTTCGAATCATCCTCGAGGGCGAGCAGGTTGATCGCGGCGGTCCACGGGGCTGCCGGCAGGTTGGCGGGCTTGTGCCAGTAATCGTTGGGCTGGTAGAACAGGACCAACGGCCGGACACCCGGCGTATACACCAGGACGCAGCGTGGGTTGTCCACGACGGGCACCCAGGCCTTGAACTGCGGGTTAACTTTGAAGGGGTAGTCTTGATCGTCGAGAAATTGCAGGGGCGGACGGCCTGCGTGGACCACCAGGGCGTCGAAGCCGCTTGTGCTAAGCGCGCGGTCGGTACGGCGCATGAGCGCATCCAGGTGCGCTGGATACAGCTGATCGAGACTGGGATCGCTCACATGTCCTCCGGCCATAAATTAGGCTCTTCAAATTATGCGCCAGACTCGTAATTAGGCCACAGACCTTTAACCCCGTGCGCGATTTCCCGCGTTAAAGGCGCGCGCGCGTAGGCGAAAGGGATATGAAAATGCGCCAAAACACTCTAAAATCGACCCGGACGTTTGGGTTCAGGCCCAAAAACAACACGCTCGGCCTAAATTTTTTACCTTTAAAATTTCTGGGGTATCGATAGATGAAGACTAAACTTGCTCTGACCGCCTTTGTCGCTGCATTCATGCTGAGTGCCTGCGGCAGCAAGACCGAGGCTCCTGCCCCGGCCGCTGCTCCTCCTCCGGCCGCCGCGCCCGCCGCGGATTCTGCTGCCTCTGCCGCTGCTGATTCGGCTGCTGCTGCGAGCGCCGCCGCCGATGCAGCCGCCAGTGCTGCCAGCGCAGCCTCAGCTGCGAAGCCGTAATACGCTTCGGAGTTAGCTGATCCACAAGCCCGGGCGGGCTGCCATATGGCATGTTCGTCCGGGCTGTGTCTTTTTATGACTCGAGGATGAAGTTTCGTTGCTCGTCAGTATCCGCGATGTCAGACATTCGAAGCAGGATCGCCAGTGGATCCAAAGTGTCTACGGCGAGTACATCGAATCCCTCGCCGACCTCAACACCGGGTTATTTTCGGTCATCGGGGCGAACAATCCGCACGAAGCCGAAATATTCGCGAACTGGTTTTCCAACGATCAATCGCACCCGCTGCTGATTTTGAAGGGGACTGACTCGGTCGGATTTGCGCTGGTCACGCGTCCGCGCATCCCCAAGGCGGGCGAGAAGGCGGCGGACTACCGGATGTCCGAGTTTTTCGTGCGCATGCAGTACCGCCGGGCCGGCATTGGCCGCGATGCGGCGACGCTCATTTTTGACCGCTTCGCCGGGGATTGGGAAATCGTCGAATACATGCGCCATCCGGGTTCGGTGGCGTTCTGGCGCAATGTGGTCGCGCACTACAGCGCCGGCCGCTTCGCGGAGAGTTCGCGCAATGGCGAGGTGCAGCAGCGATTCGCAAGCCGGCCTTCGACTGCGAAGAAATAGGGATATTTTTTTCAACTGGCGGGTTATAAACCTCAAGAACCGGGCCGTCGGGCCGATCAATTAGGTCCTGTGCAATCTCCATCCAATGTTGCCTTTGATTTCATCCGCAGTCTGGCCGGGGAATTGTCCGGGGGCCACGTTGATCTGCCCTCGTTTCCGGAAATAGCGCTGCAGGTGCGGCGGATTCTTTCCGATCCGAACACCCGGGTCGAACAAATCGTACGCGTGGTGGGATCAGAGCCGGCGCTGGCGGCGCGGTTGTTGCGCATTGCGAATTCCGCGGCCATCAATCGCAGCGGCAAGAATGTCACCGATCTGCGTACTGCCATCGCCCGCATCGGCCACAACATGGTGCGCAGCGCCTCGATCTCCTTCTCGATGAATCAAATCCGCAAGGCCAATACGCTGGCGAGCCTGGCGCCGCATTTGAATGATCTTTGGGAACGCAGCACCTACGTGGCGGCCTATGCCTATGTGCTGGCGCGAACGTGCGCGCGGGTCAATCCGGACGAGGCGATGCTCACGGGAATGATGCACGGCATCGGCAAGCTGTACATCCTGACCCGCGCTACCGGCCATCCTGAGCTGTTTGCCAGCGAGGATGTGCTGAACGACATCATCAATGATTGGTACCCGTCCATCGGCAAGGCGATTCTCGAGAATTGGAAATTTTCCGAGGCCATGGCGCGTGCGGTGGGACAGGAGGATTTTTCCCGCGCGGACCTCGACTCGCCCGATCTCACCGATGTCGTCGGCGTTGCCATGCTGATGGTCGCCTACGGCACGGACGTCGCGGGTCTTGAGCAGACGCTGCAGGAGCTGCCCGCCGCAAAGCGGCTTGGCATGGACCAATCGAAGACGCTGGCGGTCATGCAGGATTCCGCCGCGGAAGTCACCGCCTTGAGCCAGGCGCTCGGGAACTAAATCCTCAAGCGCGGCTTTCCGCCGCGAACGCTTCGGCCACGTAGTCCACATTATCCGGCATGATGCCCGCCAGATTCATGCGGCTGTCGGACGTCATGTAGATGTGATGTTTTTCGCGCAACCGCTCCACGGCATCGCGCGACACGCCGAGCAAGGAAAACATGCCATGTTGCGTGCGGATGAAATCGAAGGAGTTCCCGCCCGTCATTTTTTGCAGCCGCCCGGCGAGCAGGGCGCGCATCTCCAGAATCCGAGTGCGCATAGCCTCGAGTTCCCGGATCCACTGATGTCTCAGTTGCGGCTCCGCGAAGACTCTCGCGGCAATGGCCGCGCCATGATCCGGCGGCATCGAATAAATGCTGCGCGCAATGTGCAGCATGTGGGTATAGACCGCGTCGGCGCGCGTTGCATTCTCGCCGATGACGATCAAGCCTCCGACACGCTCGCGATATAAGCCGAGATTTTTTGAAAACGACACCGCTATGAGAGCTTCCGGCACCCGTTCGACGACGGCCCGAATGGGGGCCGCATCCTCCTCGAGCGAGAAACCGAAACCCTGGTAGGCCAGATCCAGAAAAGGCACCAGCTTGCGTCGTTCCAACAGGTCCGTCACCGCCTGCCATTGTGCCGCGCTCAGGTCAGCACCCGTCGGGTTGTGGCAGCAGGCATGGATCAGTACCACGTCGCCCTCAGCCGCATCGTTAAGGCGCTGCAGCATCGCATCGAAGAGCAATTCGTGGGTGACCGCGTCGTAATAGGGATAGCGCGCCAACTTGAGCCCGCAGCCCCCCATTAGCGGCGAGTGATTGCCCCAGGTCGGGTCGCTCATGTGCACCACGGCATTGGGCGATGCTGCCTTGATCAGCTCCGCGCCCACGCGCAGCGCCCCGCATCCGCCAGGGGCTTGCAGAGTTCGCGCGCGGCCCTCGCGCCGGGCCGGATGCGAAGCGCCGAGCACCAATTCCTCCAGGGCCGTGTTGAATTCCTCGCGGCCGGCCGCGCTTACGTAGGACTTGGTGGTTTGCGCCGCCAGAACCTCTTTTTCCGCCCTGCGGACGCATTCGAGTATGGGTGTGTTCCCTGATAGATCCCGGAAAACCCCTACCCCTAGGTCGACTTTCTGTTTGAAAGGGTCTGCTCGATATTTAGCCATTAATCCGAGAATTGAATCGGAAACCAGCCGCTCAAGTTGTTGAAACAAAAGTTAGCGCCCCTCTCTTAAGTTGAGGTCATTATATCGTCCATGCTTGGGCGCCGGGACTTGAGAACTCGCCGTCTCCATTAAAAGACAGTAGGCCGATGACATTTGCCGGCGTTAGCGTGTACGCTTTAGCCACTCATCAGCGGAGAGTTACTTATGGCCCTATGGAAAGAAAACCCAACGCCCGTCCCTGGCGGTTCATCCGTTCCTTCATCGGGACTGGCCCCCGAACGAAGCCCGCCCGAACGCCCCAGCAGCGACCCGGGCTTGGCCGTGTCGCCACGCCGCCCAACCCCTAAAACCGCGGTCGAGGGCGGAGAGTCCGTCATCGCCGCCAATTTGACCATCGAAGGCAAGATAGAGGGCTCCGGCAATGTGCGCATGGCCGGCCGTTTCAAAGGCGATGTGCGCATCGACGGCAATTTCACCATGGACAGCGGTGCGCATTTGACCGGTCAAGTGCTGGCCGGCATCGTGGTCGTCGGCGGCGAACTGCAAGGCAATATCGAATCCGCCAAACGGGTCGATGTGCTCGAAGGCGGCGTCATCGTCGGCGACGTGAAGGCGGGGTCCATCACCGTCGCGGCCGGCTCGCGCATGCGGGGACATGTGGAATTCGGCTGGGAAGACGAGAAAGGCAAGATCAAGGGCCTGGTCAGCAGCGGCAGCTAGGAGCCCCTTGTCATGAGCGTCGCTCGCCAGGGCACCCTCGGCGCGACCCGGGTATGTCCGCACTGTAAGGCCGTGGTTTTACAAAGTGCGAACATTTGCCCGGGCTGCCACCACCATCTGCGCTTCAATACGGTCAACGCGGAACCGCAGTCGCAGGCGGTTTCCGCCATGCGCATCGAGGGTACGATTCATCATCCCGCGCGCGGCGAGCAGTGTGAATATTGCGTGGTGATCGCGATCACCAACGAAAAGGGTGAAAAAATCACTCGGCAGGTCGTCGGCGTGGGCGCGCTTCAGCCCGGGGAGCGGCACAAGTACAGCTTCTCGGTCGAGCTGGTGCCCGTGCGCCCACTGCCCAAGGTCCCGCCGCGAAACTGATTATTTTTGGTTGCTGCCTTCAATGGCGATAAAGCGCAGGAACTCGGCGCGCGTGCTGGCGTCCGCGCGGAAGGTACCGAGCATCTTGCTGGTGACCATGGATACGCCGCGCTTGTGGACGCCGCGCGTGGTCATGCATTGATGAACGGCGTCGATAACGACGCCTACGCCACGAGGCTGGAGCACCTCGTTGATGCATCCGGCGATTTGCGCGGTGAGCTTTTCCTGAACCTGAAGACGGCGCGCGTAGCCGTCGACGACGCGCGCGAGCTTGCTGATCCCGACCACTCGGTCGGTCGGCAGGTAGCCGACATGCGCGCGGCCGATGATGGGCGCCATATGATGCTCGCAGAACGATTCGAATGAGATGTCGCGCAGCACCACCATTTCATCGTAGCCCTCGACTTCTTCGAACGTGCGCCGCAGGTACGCCCCGGGGTCGCTGGAATAGCCTGAAAACCAGTCGCGATAGGCATTGACGACCCGTTTTGGCGTGTCGCGCAGCCCCTCGCGGTCCGGATCGTCTCCCGCAAAGCGCAGCAGGGTCTGCACGGCAGCCTCGGCCGCCGCCCGGCTCACCGCGCGATTCTTCTTCGGCATTGCAATCTCCAAGGCGCCACCCACCCGAAAGCCCACATACGATAGCATGGGCGTCATACGTGCGAATTCCGCGTGCCAATCGGGAGAATTTTTCTTGAAATATCGTATGGGTGTGAGCGGCATCGCCGCGATTCTGGCCGGCATGTGTGCCCAGGCAGCCGGTGCCGCGAACGCGGGTCTCGATGCAGCGACACACAAAAACGCGCACGACATTTTCAAGCAGCTCATTGAAATCAACACCACCGACTCGGTGGGCAGCACCACGGCGGCGGCTCAGGCGATGGCGCAGCGGCTGCTCGAGGCCGGATTTCCCAAGGCCGATGTGGCGGTACTGGGACCCAATGGTCGCAAGGGCAACATGGTTGCGCGCTACCGCGGCAAACCAGGATCGAAGCTGAAGCCGATCCTGATCATTGCGCATACGGACGTCGTCGAGGCCAAACGGGAGGATTGGACCACGGATCCATTCCAGTTTGTCGAGAAAGATGGTTATTTTTACGGCCGCGGCACGCAGGACATGAAGGACAGCGATGCCATCGCGGTAACCGATTTCATTCGCATGAAAAAAGAGGGATTTGTCCCCGACCGCGACATCATTCTGGCGCTGACCGCGGACGAAGAGAACGGCAAATCCAACGGTGTCGCCTGGCTTCTGAAGAATCACCGCGAGCTCATCGATGCCGAGTTCGCATTGAATCCCGATTCCGGCGGCGTGAGGCCCGATAAGCCGCAGATCGTCGGCTTCGAGGCGACCGAAAAACTTTACGGGGACTTTCAGGTGCTCGCAACCAACCCCGGGGGCCACAGCTCGCTGCCGACGCCGGACAATGCCATCTACCACGTGGCCGACGCGCTGGCCAAGCTGCAGAAGTTCACGTTTCCTTTCGAACTCAACGCCGTCACGCGCGAATACTTCAGCCAAATGGCCAAGATCGAAACGGGACAAACGGCAGCCGACATGCGTGCCATCTTAGGCGAGCCGCCGGACCCCAAAGCGGTCGAGCGTTTGTCCCAGGATACCCACTCGAACTCCGTCATGCGCACAACCTGCGTGGCGACCATGTTGAGCGGCGGGCACGCGCCCAACGCTTTGCCGGGCCGGGCGGAGGCCAACGTGAACTGCCGCATTTTCCCCGGCCATTCGCAGGAAGAGATCCGTTCGCAGCTGGTCAAGCTCTTCAACGACCCGAAACTAACGGTTCGCTATCGCAGCGATACCGGCGAATTGACGGATCACGGCTCGGATCGCAAAGCCATGGCGCCGCCGCCGCTGCGCGACGATGTCATGAATTCGCTGCGCAGCGTCTCTGCCAAGTTGTGGCCGGGCTATGTGGTGTTGCCCGTCATGGAGGCGGGCGCTTCGGACAGCATTTACACCATGAATGCGGGAATACCGAGCTATGGCATCAACGGCGTGGCGATCGAACGCGCCGATGATAGGGCGCATGGCAGGGACGAGCGCGTGAAAATGGACGCGTACTACACCGGTGTCGAGTTTTACTATCGGTTCTTGAAGGCGCTCACCACGCCGGCGGGCTAAGCGCGGGCCGCGTCTGCATGAGCGAGCGCGATCCCTGCAATTTGCGGAGATTCGTAGATGCGCATCCCCTGCTGGGCGAGAGGCGCCCGTGAGCCGCCTCACGATTTCGTGCGCGGAGCTGCGTGCGCCGTGGTGCCGTCGCGGCTGAATTCGAAGTGCACCAACCACTCGCGTGCGGACTGATTCTCAGCCGGCGCAAACTTCCACAGCTTCGCGGCCTCCGTTGCAACACGTGCAAAATACCTGCTTGATCCATGCATTTCGAGATTCTCGGCGACGACGTTTCCGGAACGGTCAACGGTCACTCGAACCACGACCTTGATCTGCCCACGAACCGATGCGCGCGCGCTGCGCGAGACGGCGGGGATCTCTTCGTGCAGGACTGCGGAAGCAGAGGGGGGCGCGGAAGGCGCGATCGGTGCCGCGGGCGCTGAATTCTGCCGCGCGGACTGTACGGCGACAGGCGGCGGTGAACCAGGATGAGTGCGAAAAGACCGGACGGCGGTCCAAAGGGCGATCAGCACGAGACCCGCGGCAGCGGGCACCAGCCAGCGCGCCGTGGGCGAGGCGGGGTCTGCAGTCCGGTGTGGCGCCGGCGCCGGCGCCGTCGGCGGCGTTGACTTTGACGCTGACACCGGCGAGGACGCCATCGCGGACACTGCCGCAGTCTCTGGAGCAGGCGCAGACGAAGGCGCAGGCGCCGTGGAGCTTAATTGGCTTCGTAACTCGGCGATGGTGGGGCGATCGGCCGGGTTGCGGCTCAGGCATCGCCGGATGCTGTCCGCGAAGCCCGGCGGAGAAGTCGCCGGCAAAAGCGGTATGTCCAACTGCTTGGTCATCGATGGCGCGTGCTGAGTCAGAGCCTCGACCAGGGTAACCCCGAGACTCCAGAGATCGCCCGCGGCCCCGATGCCGCCGCTCTTCGCTTCCGGGGCATCGTACAGCGACGGTTTGGCTACGGATGCCGCAGGCTCGCCGCTTGCCCTGATAGTGTCGCTCGACAGTTTGAGCTGATCGTTGATCACCAATAAATTGGGCGGCTTCACCTGTCCATGCACCATTTGCCTGCCATGCAGGAACCCCAGTGCATCGAGCGTGGGACTCAGCAATTCCCGCACTTCGTCGGCGGTCAGCGCGCGATGGGGAAGAATCTGCGCAAGGTTTTGCTCTGCGTATTCCGTTACGACATAGAGGAACGGGTGGCCCCCCAGCTTGCAGCGGCCCGAGTCGAGCAGGCGGATCAAGTGCGGATGCGACAGGCTCGCAGCCGTCCGCCATCGCGAAAGCTGCGCCTCGGCCAGCGCCGGATCGGCAGGGATAATCTTGATCGCGGCATTGGGCAGGTTCCGCGCACGGTATTCGGTGAGAAACACGACGCTGTGGTTTGACCTGCCCAAAAAGCGGCGCAAGGGAAAGACTTCGTTGACAATCTGGCTTTCCCACTTGGTCCAGATTTCGGTCTCGGTCATCTACTGCCTCCAGACCTTAGGACTGCTTCCACCATGAGCATACGAACATATCATCGGCTCAAGAATCAGCGGTGCATGTCAGCGTTTAACGACAGCATGAACTTCGAGGCCAGGGTGGTCTCCAATGCCATAATGGTCCAACAACTCTTACCTGACGGTCCAATGGCAATTTTACACTTGGTCAATGCGCGGCAGCGTGATCTTGGCGGCTTCGCCGTTCGCCGAGTCCTACCTGCCGAAGGCCGCACCATGGTGGGCCCTTTTATCTTTTTTGACCATATGGGACCGACGCAATTCGAGCCGGGACACGGCATCGACGTGCGGCCGCATCCGCACATCGCTCTGGCTACCGTCACTTATTTGTTCTCGGGTTCGCTCGAGCATCGCGACAGCCTCGGCAACGTGCGTGAGATCCGTCCCGGCGATGTGAACTGGATGACGGCCGGTCAGGGAATCGCCCATTCGGAACGCACGCCTCGGCTCCCTCGCGCTGCGGGCGAGAAGATTCACGGCATCCAGAGTTGGGTTGCGCTGCCGGATGGCCAAGAAGACGGCGAGCCGAGCTTCACGCACTATCCGGCCAGCGTGCTTCCGCAGCGGGTGCAAGACGGCGTCGCGCTGTCGGTGGTGGCAGGCGAAACGTTGGGTTTGCGCTCTCCCGTCACCGTCTTGTGGCCGACGCTGTACGTACACGCGAGATTGGTGTCGGGGGCAGTCCTGGAGGTGCCCTGCGAGCACGAAGAGCGCGCCGTGTACGCGGTGCACGGCGAACTCGCGATCGGCGCTGATAAATTTTCCGAAGGCCAGCTCGCCGTGCTCGCGCCCGACAAAAAGGTCAGCCTGCGCGCCGAGAGCGACGCCCGAGTCATGCTGCTCGGGGGCAGTCGCTTCCCGACGCCGCGCTTGATTTGGTGGAATTTCGTGGCGTCCTCGCAGGAGCGCATCGAGCGTGCCAAAGAGCGCTGGGCCAATGGTCGATTTGCGCCGGTGCCCGGCGAAACGGAATTCATTCCCCTGCCTTCTCGATGAGCAGGACTGCGCTGTTGTTGATTGGCGCGGGACTGCTTGCCGGCCACCCGACGCAGGCGACATCATCGCGGCGGCGTTTCTGCGGGAGGACGCGCTGCATGCAGTGGGATTATCCACGCGCCTGGACTTGGCGGAAGAAGTGCGATCGCTGGCGCGCAAGCACCATGTGCGCATCGAGGAGTTCAAGATTGCAGGCTTGCACGACGTGTTGGATGCGCTGAAGACCATGCCCGCGGCGACCGAACAGAAATGCGTCGCCGCCTGCCGCGCAGCAATTACCGTCGATCCCGGCGCAGGCGATCTTTACACGCCGTTGCGCCGGACTTCGTTGGAGAATATGGAGCGGCACCTGAAGAGCGGCGGCGTTACTCTTGCGGTCGTCAGTATGGACATGCTGATCCAACCCGGAGGTTTTCTCGATGAATTGCGCGAACGCGGCTACACGGTCGATCCACCTTGAAAACGGCAACCAGGAGATCATATGAGCGACAAAAGCGCGATGGTGCATTGGGAAGGGCGGGGCAAGCAGGGTGTCGGCAAGATCAGCACCCAGACGGAGGCGTTGAAATCCTATCCCTACGGCTTTGCCAGCCGCTTCGAAGACGACAAGCGCGGCACCAATCCTGAAGAGTTGCTGGCGGCGGCACATGCGGCCTGTTTCACCATGGCGTTCTCGTTCGCTTGCGACGCGGCAGGTTTCTCCACCACGGCGGTCGACAGCCAGGCGGCGGTGCGATTGATGCTGAAGGGCGGCGGCTACTCAATCGAGCACATCGGCCTGCGGCTCGAGGCCACCGTGCCGGGAATGGACGAGCCCACCTTTCAGAAGATCGCCGCCAAGGCAAAGCAGGATTGTCCTTTGTCCAAGGCACTCGGCAGCGTTCCAGAGATTACCTTGACTGCGATCCTGCGCTGAGTCTCACGTGATGCCGTGAGCTTCACGTGATGATCGGCGGCGAGCGGAAGGCGCGCAGCAGCTTGATGATCCAGACCCCGGTTATCGCGAAGAAAACCAATAGCCCCACGCCGACGAACCGATTGGACAGGTGCGGCGGCGTCGAGCGATGGGCGATCAATTCCAGCCAATGTACGTAGCAAACCATCGCGACCATGAGGCAACCGAACCACACGACGTGCGACACCAGCAACGCTCGCGTCTGCGCGATGTGCTCCGGCGCCAGCCAATAGTCTCGATTCGGCAGTTTCATGTCGCCGGCCCTGGAGTAGATCAGCGTCAACAGCGCCACCATGGCAATGGGAAACCCAACGCCCATTGCAAACACGAACGTGATGTAGAACGCGCGGGCCATGTTTGCAGTCGGGTATCCCGCGCCGTCGAAGTGCGACGCCACCAGCGGCGGCAGACCGGACACGGTGTACGAGAAGAAGACAACCGCGAATAACAGCATCAATGAGAATGCGATCCAGGGGACTTTATTCATTGTTGCGAGCACCACAGGACGGGGAAAAGAGGGTGATTCATGGGTGCGCCCGCCGCCAGTTCCTCGGCGAGCCCAGGGAAATCGGGCGACGTTTTCCAGCGGCGCGGCGCATGCCTGATATCATCGCCGAGGAACCGAACGGAAAATACCCTGCGCCGCTGCGTGCCGGCGGCGCCGCGCGCGCCGTGCAACATGAGCATGTGAAAGCACACGGCATCGCCCGGCTGCATTTCCCAGCTTAAGATGCGAAATTTGTCGCGCGCCGCATCGATATCGGGCAGGTCGGCGAGCGCGCCTTCCGGAAACCATTTCGCTTCAGCGTTCATGAATGTGCGGGGCATCAGCCATGGTCCTAAGTGCGTACCTGCCACCAGTTCCAGCGTGGACTCTCGACTCACGGGATCGACCGGAATCCAGAAACTCACGTTTTGCCGGCCTTCGATATTGTAGTAAGGCTGGTCTTGATGCCAAGGCGTGACCTGAAGGGTTCCCGCATCCTTGGTGAGCATGTGATCGTGGTATAGACGCGCCGTAGTGCTGCTCATGAGCCTGGCAGCCGTTTCTGCCAAGGTGGAATCGAAGATAAAGCGGCGGTAGTGCGCATTGTCCCGCCAGTTGCAGAAGTCCTCGACAAAGCGCCCCGGATCGCCCGGCATGCTTGCCAGGATGGCACGCGGACTCAAGGCTGCGAGGTTCTGGTCGATGCCTGTCCGTAGCATGTCGATTTCCTGCGGCCGGAACAGCCGGCGTATACATACCGCGCCGTCGCGCTGATACTGCCCGATGACCTCCGCCTCAATCATGCGGGCAGCGCACGCAAAATCTCCTCGAGCAATGCCGGACCTCGATACGCGAAACCCGTGTAGACCTGCAGCAGGTTGGCCCCGGCACACAAGCTCGCGCGGGCATGTTCCGCCGTAACGATACCGCCGACGCCGATGATGGGAAAAGCCGCGCCGAGCTCGGCGCGCAATTGCGCAATGAGCTTCACGGATAGGGCGTGCAGCGGCGCCCCGCTTAACCCGCCGCGCTGCTGCACGGCAGGCGCCGAACCGATCAGGCTCAAATCCGTCGAGGTATTGGTGGCGATCACGCCGTCGAGCTGCACTGTGCGCACTTCCTGTGCGAGCCCGGCGACCTGTTCCGAACTCAAATCCGGCGCGACCTTGATCAGCAAGGGCACACGTTTGCCAAAGCGTCGCTGCAGCGAGAGACGCTCCTCGAGCAGCGTGTCGAGAAGGCGTTGCAGCCCGTCTCGAGCCTGCAGCTCGCGCAAACGTTCGGTGTTGGGCGAGGAAACATTCACCGCGACGTAATCGGCATGCTCGTAGACCTTGCGCAGGCAGGCGAGGTAGTCCTCCTGCGCGCTTTCGATGGGGGTATCGAAATTCTTGCCGATGCTGATGCCGCGAATGCCGCGATATCGGCTGCCGCCGAGCCGTGCAACCAGATGATCGACGCCCTTATTGTTGAATCCCATGCGGTTGATCAATGCGCAGCTGCCCGCAATTCTGAACATGCGCGGCTTGGCGTTCCCCGGCTGCGCACGCGGTGTCACGGTGCCCAATTCAATGTGGCTGAAGCCCAGCGCACCCAGTGCGTCCACATAGTCGCCATTTTTGTCGAATCCCGCGGCCAGTCCCAAGGGGTGGGAAAACCGCAGGCCAAAACAGGTCACCGCCAGCGCTGCC
>DATATA010000014.1:0-13375 GCA_036263775.1 Steroidobacteraceae bacterium
ACGGCGTAATCTCGCCCCGGGGCAGGCCGATTTCGAACGGCTCGGGGGGATTGAAAATGATTCTTGGAATGTCCTTGGCGAGCTTCACGCAGCTGCACGTGATCATCAGCTTGATCGCCATCGTCAGCGGCATCGTTGCTGTCGTGAGGATGCTGGGCGCGAGGCTCATGCCCGCCACGAGCACGCTTTTCTTGATCACGACGGTGGCGACCAGCGTTACCGGCTTCATGTTCGACACGCCGGCCGATGCCCCGCGGGTCATCGGCTCGTTGGACCCGGCGAAGGTCATCGGGTTGATCTCGCTCATAATCTTGGGCGTTGCGCTGCTTGCGCTGTATGTCTACAAGCTGGCGGGCGCGTGGCGCGGCGCCTATGTGGTGTGCGCACTCATCGCGCTGTACTTAAACTGCTTCGTGCTGGTGGTGCAGTCGTTCCAGAAGATTTCGTTCTTGCATGCGCTCGCGCCGACGCAGAAAGAGCCGCCGTTCGCCGTTGCGCAAGCCGTGCTGTTGATCCTGTTCATAGGTGTTGGAGTCGCGGCGTTCAAGAAATTTCGGCCGGTCGCGCGGGCACCTGCCCTGACTTGAGGAATGCGTAAGCCGCGGCGCAAATTGTCGAACCGGGGCACGTGGGCCGGCACGCTGCTGCTGGCCCTGCTGCTGTTCCGCGCCTATGTTCCGGCCGGCTTCATGCCGGCCAACGGCGTGCCGTTCGCCTTGGAGTTGTGTCCCGCTGCCGCCGCGGGGATGCCGGCACACCTGCACCACCATGCGGGAACGCACGCGGACTTCGAGTCTTGCCCGTTCGGCAGTGCGCCCGGCGCCGCGCCGATATCGCACCACATTGAGTTTGAAACCGCTGGGCCCGCGCCGGTCCGGCGCACACTGGCCTTCGAGACCCCCCGTCTTGACTCTAGGCCGCAACGCACCCACCAGCCCCGCGGACCGCCTTCACTCGCATGAATTGACCCGAAGCTGCGGCGCGTCGCTTTCAAGAGCGGCGCGCGCCCGTCATTGCGTGTGGGGAGAGTCCCATGGACTATTTGATCGATCGTCTTGATTTTGCCTGCCTGCGCCGTGCGATCTCGGCAGGTTGTTGCGCCGTCCTTCTGGCGGCGGCAGTGTTAGCTTCAGCGCCGCTGCATGCCGCCGACGTCGGCAGTGTGCGCGGCATCGTGCACGATCAGCAGCACCGCCCGATCTTTAAGGCGGAGGTGCGCTTGAGGGCCGCCACCTCCGACTGGACGGAGACTTCGGTGACCGATGCGCTGGGCGAGTTCTCCTTCATGACGGTGCCGCTTGGAGACTACGTCTTGAGTTTCAGTGCGCCCGAGTTCACGCCGGCGGCGCAGGCGGTGACTGTGACGTCGGGCTACTCGCCGATTGCCCACGTACAGCTTGCGAAGGGACCGGCATTGGATACGTTGACGGTCACTGCCGCCGCCGCGACCACGGTCATCAACACTGCAACGCCCACCACGGTGGTCAACCGCCAAGACATCGCGCGCGCGCCCGGAGCGGACCGCAGCAACAGCTTAGGTATGATCACGGACTTCGTGCCGGGCGCATATGTCGTGCACGATCAGCTGCATGTACGCGGCGGCCACCAGACGACCTGGGCTGTCGACGGCGTGGAAATTCCCAACACCAACATTGCGAGTAATCTAGGCCCGCAAATCGATCCCAAAGATATCGATTACCTCGAGGTGCAGCGCGGCAGCTATCAGGCGGATCAGGGTGATCGCACCTACGGCATCTTCAATGTGGTGCCGCGCACCGGCTTCGAGCGCAACGACCAAGCCGAGCTCGTCGCCAGCGGCGGCAGCTACGGCCAGACCAACGATTACTTGAGCATCGGCAGTCACACGGAACGATTCGCCTACTATGCGAGTGTAAACGGCAATCGCAGCGATCTGGGCATTGCGACGCCCGTGGCGCAGATCGTTCATGACTCGCAGGACGGCTTCGGCGGCTTCAGCACGCTCATATTCAACGCGACGCCGGACGATCAGTTTCGCTTTGTGTTCTCCGCGCGCCATGACGATTACGACATCCCCGATGAACCGGGCCAGTTTGCCGATGACGTGCAGCGCGAAACGGACACCTTCGCCATTCTGTCCTGGGTGCGAAAACTAGGCGCGGATGCCGCGCTGACGAGTTCGCTTTTTTATCATCTGAATCGCGCCGATCTGGACGGCGCGGCAGGCGACTTTCCGATCAGCACCACCGATCAGCGTTCCTCGAGCTACCTGGGCGGCCAGGAAACATTGCGGCTGCACTTTGGACGGCATGATTTGCAAGTGGGTTTGACCGGTTTCAGCCAGCGCGATACCGAAACATTCGACGTGCTGTTCAACGATCAGAGCAATGCGCCGGTAAACCAGACTTTGAATCCCTCTGGATCACTGATTGCAGCGTACGTGGAAGACACTTACAAGGCGGCGGATTGGCTGACCTTCGCGGGCGGTGTCCGACAGACCCATTTTGCGGGTGGATTGACCGAGAATGCGACCAGCCCGCGTCTCGGCGCAACCGTACTGTTGCCGGGGGTCAATTGGCTGCTGCGCGGCTTCTGGGGCAAGTATTACCAGGCCCCGCCGCTGACGACCTTGAGCGGACCGCTGTTGCAGTTCGCCCAGAACAACGACTTGGGCTTCGTTCCCTTGCACGGCGAGCGCGACGAGGAATACCAGGTCGGCTTTACGGTTCCGATCCATGGCTGGACGATCGATGTGGATCATTTTCGCACCAGCGCCAAGAACTTCTTCGATCACAACAACATCGGCAACTCCAACGCGTTTTTGCCCCTGACCATCGAGGGCGCGCTGATCCGGGGCAACGAATTGGCGGTCCGTTCTCCCAGGATGTGGGATATCGGCCAGTTCCACCTCGCTTATTCGAATCAAACCGCGAACGGCCTCGGCGCCATCAACGGCGGCTTGACGGACTTCAGCCCGCCGGCGGGCGGCTTCGCGTTGGACCACGATCAGCGCAACACGGCAAATGCCGGCTTCGAGGTGAATCTGCCGCATGGCGCGTTCGCCTCGATGACTCTTTCCTACGGGTCGGGGTTCTTCAACGACGATGGGCCGCCGAGCCACCTCGCGGGCCACACCGAGTTGAACGTGAGTGCCGGCAAGTCCTTCGGCGAGAGTTTTTCAGCTTCATTGACGATCTTAAACCTCACGAATCGTCATTTGCTGGTCGACAACAGCCTCACTTTCGGCGGCGTGCATTACAATGACCCCCGCCAGATCTACGCGCAGATTCACTACAAGTTCGGCTATTAGGATGGCCCATGAGCTTTGAGCTTCAACCTCACCTGCAGAATGAGTTGATCAAGCTGGAGCCGCTGGAGGCGGGCGATTTTGAGCGCCTCTATGCGGTGGCGGCGGATCCCTTGATCTGGGAGCAACACCCGAGCAGCGACCGCTATCAGCGGCCGGTGTTCGAGAACTTCTTCAAGGGCGCGATGGAATCGCGCGGCGCCTTTCGAGTGATCGACAATACCAACGATGAATTGATCGGCAGCTCTCGCTACAGCGATTATGCCGAGGCCCAACGGCAAATCAGCATCGGCTACACCTTCATTGCGCGCAGCCGCTGGGCCCGCCACTACAATCGGGCATTGAAGACGCTCATGCTCGATCATGCCTTCAAATTCGTCGGTCGCGTGACGTTCAAGGTGGGAATCGACAACTGGCGTTCGCGCAAGGCAATGGAGAAGCTCGGCGGCATTTACATCGGCGAGGAATCGGTCAGCTACTCCGGCGAGCCCAGCCATCCGAACGTGGTATTCAAGATCGACGCCAAGGATTGGACCGGCCGGCCGCGGTGACTTAAGCGGCCATGCGCCGCAGGGTCACCTGCAAGCCGTCTTTGGGTTTGGCAATCGGCACCAGCTGCTGCGGCATGATGTATCCCGGGGCGATGCTCCATCGGTAGCGCAGCAGCAATTGATGCATGATGGCCTTGACCTGCAGGGTGGCGAAGTGCTGACCGATGCACATATGCGCGCCGCCGCCGAACGGTACCCAGGCAAACGCATGGTGCTTATCCTCCTGGCGTTCGGGGCTGAATCGTTCCGGATCGAACTTGAACGGCTCGGTCCAAAGCGAATCCATGTAATGCACGTGGATCGGGTAAACACCGACCAGCATTCCCGCCGGAATCTCAAATCCTTGAAAGACCGTATCTTTGACGCACATTCGCGGCATCGAGGTCAGCGGCGGGGTCAAGCGCAGCGCCTCGCGCATGGTCCACGATAGTTCTTCGACCTGGTCGAGATCATCGAATTCCAGCTGCCGGCGTCCGAGCGCCAGCGCCTTGGCGCGCAAACGTTCCTGCCATTCGGGATGGCGCGCCAGCAGGTACATCATGGTGGTCAGCGTGCTGGTGGTGGTGTCATGCGCCGCCATCATCAGGAAAATCATGTGATCGATGATTTCCTGATCCGTGAAGCGCTCGCCCAGTTCGCTTTGCGCGTGGCAGAACTCGCTGAAGAAATCGTTGGTGTGCGCCGCGCGTTTCTGCGGCAGGAGTTCGCGGAAGCGCTTCACCAACAGCTCGCGGCCGCGGATGCCGCGCCACATCGAGAAACCCGGTACGGGCATCCGGATGAGTGCCAAGGAGGCGGCCACCGTCGCCATGAACGCCCGATTCAAATCCTTGGCGCGGTGCCCTAACTCGACGCCCATGAACACCGAGGCGGCCAGGTCCAGCGTCAATTGCTTCAAGAGCGGAAACATCTGCCGCTCCGCGGAAGCGCCATTGGGCCGCATCCAGCCGCTTAAGCCGAGGTCGATGGCAGGACTCATCTGTTCAAGGTAGGTGCGCAGCGCCGGCTTGCGAAACGCCACCTGCATGATGCGCCGCTGGTAGCGGTGCTGATCGCCGTCCATCGCCATAATGGCGCCCGGGAACACCTTGCCGATGTAGGGTTCCCAGCCGCGCGCGCTCGAGAATGCGCCGTCGCGATTCTTCCAGACGAACTCGAGCGCATCCGGACCGAGCAAGCTGATCATGCCGCCGCGTCCGATGGCAATTTTCCACGCCGGCCCATGGATCTTCTCGAGCGCCATCAGATGCCCGACGAGGTCCTTGCGCATCGCCAGTATCTGGACCAGCACGGAGGATCGCTGAACGGGGAGGGCCTTGCGGCACGCCGCGCCGGGTTCTACAGGGGGCAGAAGCTCGGTTGCTTGTTCATTCATGATTCACCGCGCGGCATTTGTTGTAAGGTCTGAGCGTGCGTAGCAGATTCGGTAGGATGAAAGGCTTGCTCACTGCATTTCCGCTCAAGAACGTATCCTTGCTGCTGACAGTTCTGTGTTTGGCGATGAACGCACCCAACGCGCACGCCGCGGATTTGGATTCGGCCGCCGCAAGCTATGAGCAAGTGTACGTTGCCCGCCGCGGCTGGCATATCGATATCGGCGTATCGGTCACCGCTTTGGCGCCGCCTCTGGATCAAGTGGTGCCAAATCTGCCGGGCGCGCGCCATGTTTTTTTTGGATTCGCCGACAAGCACTATCTGCTGGCGGGGAATCACAACGCGCCGGTTCTGTTATCGGCGCTCTGGCCCGGCGCCGGCATGATGCTCGCGACAGGAATCGCCAATTCGCCGCCCGAAGCGTTCGGCGAGAAGCATGTGATCGCGTTGCGCGTTACGCCGCAACAGATGCGCGATTTACAAGCCTTTATTTGGCGGTCCTTGCGTACTCAAGACAAGATGCTGAAGGTCTACCAACAAGGCCCCTACGACGGCAGCGTGTATTTCCCGGCGGTGCGTAAATATTCGGCGTTTCACACCTGCAATACATGGGGGGCGGAGGCGCTGCGCGCCGCAGGCTTTCAGGTGCGCGCCAAGGGAGTGTTATTTGCCTGGCAACTGTGGACTCAGGCGCGGCGCTTGAGACGCAGCCAACAGCGATCGCCCGGCGCCGGAGCGTCCCTGCTCCTCGGTGCCGCTCACTAAGCGCCCGCAACGCGGTTCGGGCCTATTCACAGGGCGGCGCGCTGCCGTCCTGACACACCACCGTCGTGGATGAACCGGGCGGCACCACCACCGTCGTTTTGGCCGGCGGGTTCGGACTGCCGCTGCTGATGCAGCCGCAAAGCATTGCCGAGGCGATCACTAGCGCAGATAGAATTTTCATTAATTCTCCAGTGTTTTTTAGGCACACGGCGAGTCTGCGCAACGCGGCGCCCAGCGGGGAGGCGTGAAGGGCGCATGAATTCATGGGCCGATAGCCCATGCCGCTGTCGTCGCGCGTCCTACAGGGCCGAAATACCGTTTTGGCATACCCATATGCGCGGCCGCGACTAGGTTGTTTCGCACGATGACCGGATAATAGACAGCATGGCTGCTATCGGCACAGAGCGCGTATTAACCGTCCATCACTGGAACGAGACGGTCTTTAGCTTCACCACGACGCGGGACCAGGCCCTGCGATTCGAGAACGGGCACTTCGTCATGCTGGGCCTCAAGGTCGATGAGAAACCGATCATGCGCGCCTACAGCATTGCCAGCGCCAACCATGAGGAACACCTGGAGTTCTTGAGCATCAAGGTCCAAGACGGACCTTTGACCTCGCGCCTGCAGCACATCAAGCCGGGCGATGAGGTTTTGATCAGCCGCAAGCCGACGGGAACTCTGTTGCTGCATGACCTCAAGCCCGGCAAGCGCCTGTATCTGTTGAGTTCCGGGACCGGCCTTGCGCCGTTCATGAGTCTCATCAAGGATCCGGAAGTGTATGAGCGCTTTGAAAAGATCATTCTGGTGCACGGCGTGCGCTACCGCAGTGAACTCGCTTACCGGGATTACATCGAATGGGAATTGACGCACCACGAATATCTCGGCGAACAGGTGCGCGAGAAGCTGGTCTATTTCCCCACCGTGACGCGCGAACGCTTCCGCTACCAGGGCCGCGTCACTCAACTGATCGAGACCGGAAAGCTGTTTGCGGACATCGACATGCCGGCGCTCGATCCGGCCGAGGACCGGGTCATGATTTGCGGCAGCCCCGCCATGCTGGCGGACTTATCGGCGATGTTGGATCAGCGGGGCTTCAAGATCTCTCCTCATGTCGGCGAGCCGGGCGACTACGTCATCGAGCGGGCGTTCGTCGCGCGATAAGGAAGCGGCGGGCCGCCCCGCCGCAGGATGGGGCCGCGCCGCCGCAGCATGGGGCCCCGTGCTTATACAGTAGTCGGCGGGTTGGACTACTGGATTTACGAGCGCTTGCGTGACGCGTAGAGTTTGAGCATGCCGCGACATTTCATCGGCCATCAATCATTCAAGGGCAGAGGATCCTCGTCCAACATCGCGGGACGTTTCGATTCGCTGATCCTGGAAAAGGCCGATGACGGCTGGTACCGGGAAGAAATCATCGAGAGTCCAACGGAAACGGTGCTGCCGGATCACGCGCGTAGCGTGATCACCTCGAACGACTCCCCCGATGTGGGCTTCGAGGTCTCAATCAACCCTTATCGCGGCTGTGCACATGGTTGCGTGTATTGCTTCGCCCGGCCCACCCATTCGTATCTCGGTCTCTCGCCGGGCCTGGACTTTGAAACCAAGCTGTTCTACAAGGCCGACGCCGTCAATATCTTGGAGGCGGAGCTGTCCAAGCCGAAATACGTCTGCAAGACCATTGCGTTGGGCATCAACACCGATGGCTATCAGCCGCTGGAGAAACGGCTGGAAGTGACGCGCGGCATTCTCGCGGTTCTGGCGCGTTGCCGCCATCCGGTCACCATCGTCACCAAGAGCGCGCTCATCATTCGCGACCTCGATCTGCTCACCGACCTTGCGCAAGATCATCTGGTGTCGGTCATGGTGAGCGTCACCTCGCTCACGAACGACATCAAGCGCACTCTAGAGCCTCGCACCGCCTCGCCCCAAGCACGGTTGCGGGTGATTCAACAATTGTCCGAGGCCGGCGTCCCCGTTGGCGTGCTGGTGGCGCCCGTCATTCCGGCCATCACGGATCACGAGATCGAAGACATCATGGCGGCGGCCAAGGCGGCCGGCGCGAGTCGGGCCGGTTATGTGCTGCTGCGTCTGCCGCACGAATTGAAGGCCATTTTTCGCGAATGGCTCGCCGAGCACTACCCGGATCGCGCCAAGCATGTGATGTCGCTGATCAACCAGTCGCGGGGCGGGAAGGATTACGACTCGCAGTTCGGCACCCGCATGCGGGGCACGGGCCCTTATGCCGAACTCTTGCGCACGCGTTTCGACCTGGCGAAACGCAAGCTCGGATTTGCCGGAGCCGAGGAGCGCTATGAGCTCAATACCAAATTGTTTCGGCCGCCGAAACCGGCCACGCCGCAGCTCTCGCTCGGCTTTTAAGCCGGCGCCGCCACAATCAGCTGAAACTTGCGCGTACGCTCATTGAGCGGAATGTCGGCGACGATCGGCACCTCGAAGCTCACGTTGCTCAAGCCCTTTTGCTCGAGGATTTCGCTAAGCCGTGCCGTCACGCCGGCGGCCGCCGCCGCCCGTTGCGCCGCGTTAAATTGCAGCTCGACGCAAATCGGAAAGCGAAACGAGGTAGGCCCGGTGATTTGCATTTGAAACCGCGTTACCCCCTCGACGAATATCTCGTTGATAGTGTGCGGGCTGATGAAATCCGTGCCGCCCGCGCGGTTGACGAACCGGGGCATCTGCTCGGTGCGCCCCACCAGATTTTGAATGACGATGCGCTGCGCACCCGGCGCGCTGACGGGACGCAGAATGTCGGACATTCGATAGCGGATCAGCGGCATCGTGAAGTTGAAAAGATTGGTAATGACCGAGTGATCTTCGTGAAACTCGAACATCAGGTTGTCGTCGAGCAAGGTCATCGTGTCACCGTCGGGATTCGACAGGCCGAGCAGCATGTGCTCGGTGCAGGCATACATGCTCGCGGCGCTCGCACCGCCGAAGGCCGAGGAAAGAAATTGCACATCCGCTTTGGTGACCATCTCTCCGGTCGCGATGATGGCGGCCGGCTTGACCTTGAGCCTGCCGGCGCGTTGTTCATCGCCCAGCATTTTGAGCGCGGTGGTGTAGCCCCACAGCGCGTCGGGTTGAAACTCGTTTAATTTTCCGATTGCCTCCGGCAACGGCGTATTGACTTCAAAGGCACGGGCCTCGACGAACAATCGTCGAATACCCTGCTGCATGGAGGCCACGCCTGTTACGCCGGCGAAGTGGCCGCCGGTGGCGCCATAGAAGGCAATGCGAAGGCGCCGCAGACGCAATCCGAATTTGGGAAATACGGCGCGAAACGCCTTGCGATTGCGCATGGCGGCGGCGCGCAGCCGCGCGTAGTCGGCCGGCGCATACAGAAAATAGCCCACCTCCCCGGATGTTCCCGAGGTGTGCATGACGGTCAGGCGGTTGAACAGTTTCTCCTTTGGATCCTTCGAGCGCGACAGGAAATCGGCGACGGCCTGCTTGGTGACGCGCCGATCGGTGACGATGCCGTCGAAGTTCGCCATGAGGAGCGACTTGGTCAGCAGGGGGAAATCCGCGGGTGTGCAAATTCCTAAGTCGATGCCGCGCTCGCGGATGATGTTGGCGTAGTAGGGGGCATGCGCCTGGGCGTGGCGCGCGAGCGCACGAAATTTACGCGCCTTCGCCGCTTCCAGTTGGCTGCGCGCCTCACGCATCAGGCGATGGCGGACTCAAGGGTCGACGGCAAACGTATCATCGTGTTACGCACCGTAATATATACAGGCGATAGGCACAAACATTATGCTGCGGCTGAGACGCGCGTGCGGGATAATGCGCCGCGCTCGCACACAACAATACCGGAGATGTAAGTCATCATGACAACCCGCCGCCGCGTGCTGCAGATCGGTACCTACCTTGCAGGCGCCGGCGCGCTGCGCCAAGCCTTTGCCGCTGATTCCAATCCCACGCTCCACTCCAAAACTCAGGCCAAGACCTTGCTGATATTGGGCGGCACGGGTTTCATCGGGCCGCACCTTACGCAGGAAGCGTTGCGCTCAGGCTGGAAGGTGACGCATTTCAACCGCGGCAAGCACAGTCCGGGCGGCGTGGCGGCTGTCGAAACCCTGATCGGCGACCGGAATGGCAAGCTCGATGCGCTGCGCGGCCGTAAATGGGATGCGGTGATCGATGATACCGGTCAGATTCCGAAATACGTCAAAATGTCCGCTGAGCTGCTGGCGCCCAATGTGGGATATTGCCTGTACATTTCCAGCATTTCCGCGTACGCGAGCTTCGCTACGGCGAACGACGAGAATTCTCCGACCGGCAAACTTTCGGATCCCAACATCGAAAAAACCACCGACGAGACCTACGGGCCGATGAAGGCGTTGTGCGAGCAATACTCGGCGGAGGCGTTCAAGGGGCGCGCCGGCATCGTGCGGCCCGGCTACATCGTGGGCCCGCTCGATGGCTCCGACCGATTCACTTATTGGCCGGTGCGTGCATCCAAGGGCGGGGAAATGCTGGCGCCGGGTACGCCGCGCGACCCGATTCAAATCATCGACGTGCGCGACCTGGCGGCGTGGATGATGATGCTTGCGCACGAGAGAACGACGGGCTATTTCAATGCCATCTCGCCGCCGCGCGCATTCACGATGGGCGATATCATCAAGGCGAGTCTGAGCGCGAGCCTGAGCGCCGGCACCAAAGCGACCTGGGTGCCGGAGGATTTTCTGGCCAAGCAGTGGAAGCCGGAGGAACTCGATTTGCCGCCGTGGTCGCCGATGAGCGGCGAGACCGCGGGGGCATCGCTCACCTCGACGGCCCGGGCGCAAAAAGCGGGACTCAAGATCCGGCCCATGCAAGAGACGGTGAACGATACGCTCAAATGGTTTCAGTCCTTACCGGCTGAACGCCAGGCGAAGCCGCGCGCAGGCATCGATCCCAAGAAGGAGGCCGAAACATTGTCCGCCTGGCATGCGAGCTCGGGGCGCAAAGGCTAGGCCGCCGCCCTCGCGTGGACCATTCGAAGGCGCAGCTAGAATTTGGCGGTGCCGAGTTCGGGTGCCGCGGTCTGTCGGCCGCCGCGGTCGTGCGATTTTCCCAACGCGAACGCGATCACCAGCCAGATCGCCGATACGCCGGCGCCCGCCCAGCCAACTCCGGCGGGCCCCAGCCCAAAAACGCCGGTGAGCACTTGGTACATCGATGCGCTGGTTGCATCGCCGCCGCGATAGATGAAGGTATCGATCAGGCTCTTTGCCTTGTACTTCTCTTCGCGGGTGCAGACGGTGTAGAGCGAGTCTCGACAGGGGCGGGTGATGGCATATTCGCCCACGCGCCGCACTGCGTACACGCCGACGAGCACGGCGAAGGTGGGCACCAGCGCGAATACTGCGTAACCGGCGGTCATCAGCAGCGGCACGGACACCAGCATGGGCCGCAAGCCCTTCCACTTGAACAGGCGGCCGAACACGAACAGCTGTGTAATGAGCGAGCAGGTCTGCACCCAGAAGTCCACGTCGGAGAAAAAGCGCGTGCGCTCGTCGCGGGTCGCGAATACCTTGGCGACGAACGCCTGTTGCTCCAGATACAAAAATGTCGAGACCCAGGAGAGCAGTATCACGAACAGCGCTATTCCCAAAAGATACGGCGAGCGGATCACCTGATGAAACGCCGCCAAGACGTGGCCGCCCAGCGGCGTATCCACTTCGACGCCGCGCGCGCCGGAACCGAAACGCCGGTGCCAATGGATCACACGCATCATGAAAAACAGCGAGCCGGCGAGCAGCGTGGCCGAAATCAGCAGCAGATTGATCGTGCCCAAAGGCACGGCCAGGCGGCTCGCGACCAAGGGACCCACGAGTCCTCCGGTGCTGGCACCGGCCGCGATGAAGCCGAACATGCGTCCCGCCTGCTCGCGGGTGAACACATCAGCCATCAAGCTCCAGAACACGGCGACGATGAAAAAATTGAACACGCTCACCCAGACGAAATAAGTCCGCGCGATCCAGGTGTGATCTTGTTGAAGGTTGAACCACAAATAAAAGGCCAAAAGGTTCGCGGTGAAGAAGGCATACACCCAGGGCAGAAAAACCGGACGGCGCAGTCTCGAGGTCAGCCAACCGTATACCGGTTGTATGGCCAGCATGGCGATGAAGGTGCCCCAGAACAGATACGGCAGCTTCTCCACGCCGGAGGTGATGCCCATGGTGTCGCGAATGGGACGCAAAATCGTGTAGCTGGAGAACATGCAAAACAGCGTGGCGAAGGCCGCCAGCAGTGCCGGCAGCTCTTCCGGCCGCACCACCACGAGTCGGTGAACGACGGTCGCGAGCCGAGAATCGCGACTCAATGTCCGCTGCCCGAGGCAGCGTGCCAGGCGCTCAAGAGCTCCCGTTCACGTTCCGGCGTGAGGCCCGCGCCGAGTTTTGCGCGTTCCGCCTCCGGACGCTGCAGGTGCCAGGCCAAGGTGTCGTTGACCGTTGGTTGGATCGGCCTGATGGTGAGTCCGGCATGCCGGGCCCGAGTCACGCTGGCTTCGGCAAATGCGCCATATTCTCCCGATTCAGGAATCCAAACCGGCATGTCCGACCACGGTTGCACTTTCTGCTTCTCGAGAAAATCAGCCGGCACCCACACGGCGCGCGGCGGCGCGGAGGGCTTTACCGCCGCATTGGCCGCCGTGTCGCTGGCTCGAATGAGATCGCCCATCGCGAACATTCCGGGCGGCGATGTCGCATTGAAGATGCCGACGGTTTGGCTCTCCACCAGGTCCAGCACGAATGCGGCGAGATCGCGCGCATCGATGAATTGGATGCGGTCCTTCGGCGTACCGGGCGCGGCCATGTCGCCGCCTCGCGCGGCGCGCGCCGGCCAGTAGGTGAATCGATCCGTCGGATCTCGCGGGCCGACGATCAGGCCGGGGCGTACCACCGCCACGCGTCCCGGCACCGCGGTCTCGGCCGCCTTCTCGCACAGTGCTTTGAGCGGGCCGTAAGCGCCACCGTCAACCTTCTCGGTCGTCTCGTCAGCAATCTTGCCGAGGGGGGAGTCCTCGGCATTGGGTTTCGCGAAGCTCGCGTACACCGAGATCGTAGAAATGAAAACATAACGCTGCACATTCGGCGCCAGCAGTTCCGCCGACAGCCGCACGTGGCGCGGCACGTAGCCCGAGTCGTCGATCACGGCATCCCAGTGTCCGCCCTTGAGCGAGTCGAGCTGCGCATCGCGGTCGCCCTTCAGATGCTCGAGCTGCGGGAACAGATCGGCATTCGTCTTGCCGCGATTGAACAGGCTGACCGTATGTCCATGCTCGAGCGCTAGCTCGACGGTATGCACGCCCAAAAACTTCGTGCCGCCGAGCACCAGGATGCGCAGCGGTTTGCGCGGCTTGTCCTTGGGTTGGGCAGCTTGTGAGGCGGCCAGCGCC
>DATATA010000049.1:0-13474 GCA_036263775.1 Steroidobacteraceae bacterium
CGCACGAGGGCTTGAACGAAGCACGCTCCGCAATCACGCAAATGCGGGGCAATTCGGTGCGCGACATCGGCTTGGGACCCGCGCTGTCAAAGGCAATCGAACGATTCGAGAATCAAACCGGATTGAATGTGGTATTCACCAGCGACGGGGAAGCTGCGCGCTTCGGCGACGAGCGCGCCGAAGTGATTTTTCGCATGACCGAGGAGGCGCTGCGCAATATCGAGCGGCACGCCGGCGCGTCGCGGGTCGACATCCGGCTGCACAGCGACAACGGCACGCAGCTGGCGCTGCGCATCGAAGACGACGGCGTGGGCTTCGACCCGAGGGCGGTGCGCCCGGGGCACTTCGGATTGATCGGATTGCGCGAGCAGGCGCGGCTCATAAACGCCGAATTGGACATCGACACCGAGCCCAATCTCGGTACGAGATTGAAAATCGTGCTGCGAATCGCGCCGGAAGCGCTCTAGAGAGCGTTCATCGAGAATTGGCGCGTGGAGCGAGCGAATTCACCACGTCCTTCACATTCGGAATTCGCAGCACGAACGATTCCGCGCTTTGCCGCTCCATATCCGAATTGACCAGACCATTCAAGTACACCACGGCGTTGATGGTCTGCACGCGAATGGTACCCGGCGGTCCGAACTCCGTGTGCTGAGCCAGCATGTCGTTCACATCAGCGGTGATCTTGGCATCATTCGCGCAGTTCTCAGGCGCGCACTTTTGAAATACCGCACAGCCCGACAGCGCGGTGATGAGAAGGATTGCGAGCGTGGCTGCAGAAAACGTTTTGGTGTTGTACATGGTGAGTCCCTTGCTAACCATCAGACACTACGAGGCCAGCAAGAGTTCCAGCGTACGCCGATAGACCGCATGCAGCCGGTCGATGTCCTCAACGCGCACGCATTCGTTCACCTTGTGGATGGATTCATTGATCACGCCCAGCTCGATGACCTGCGCGCCCATGGGGGCAATGAAGCGTCCGTCCGAGGTGCCCCCGCCGGTGGTGAGTTTGGGACTGATTTGCAATTGCTCTTGCACGGCACGGGCGGCTGCCTGCGACAACGTGCCCGGCACGGTAAGAAACGGCAGCCCCGAGATGAACCATTCCAGGCTGTACTTGACGCGGTGGCGCCGCAAGATCTCCTCGACAATCTGCTTCAAGCCGTCAATGGTCTGTTCCGTGGAGAAACGCAGATTGAAGCGTGCCCGCAATTCTCCGGGAATCACATTGGGCGCACCGGTTCCGGCGGAGATATTCGAGACCTGAAAACTGGTGGGCTGGAAATGTTCGTTACCCTGATCCCAGAGGCGCCCGGTCAGTTCCGCCAGGGCCGGAGCCATGGCGTGCACCGGATTGTCCGCCAGCTGCGGATAGGCAATGTGTCCCTGAATTCCGTGCACGGTGAGCCGCCCGCTCAAGCTGCCGCGACGGCCGATTTTGATCGTGTCGCCCAAAGTGCTTTCGCTCGATGGCTCGCCGACCAAACACCAGTCGATGTTCTCGTGGCGCTCGCGCAGCACTTCGACCACCCGGCGCGTGCCGTCCACCGACGGTCCCTCCTCGTCGCTGGTGATCAAGAACGCAAGCGTGCCGCGATGTTCAGGGTACTGGGCGACAAATTCCTCGCTGGCGGTCAGCATGGCCGCGAGACCGCTTTTCATGTCGGCCGCGCCGCGCCCATACAGCAGACCGTCCCTGATCACCGGGTCGAACGGATCGGAGCGCCATTCATCCAGCGGTCCCGAGGGTACGACGTCGGTATGTCCCGCGAAGCAAAACACCGGACCGCCGCTGCCGCGTTTGGCCCAAAAATTATCGACCGGACCGAAACGCAGGCTTTCAACCGCGAATCCCGCCGCGGCCAGCCGTTCGATCATCAGCACCTGACAGCCGCCATCGGCAGGGCTCACCGATTGGCGGGCGATCAATTCCTTGGTCAACTGCAGGGTGCTGGACATCAGAAGCGCAGGACCGGCGGCTGGCGCCGCAGGTTGATCCACAATCCCCAGGCGCCGAGCGCGGCGGCGCTGATCAAGACCCATGCCGGCATGGCCAGCCCCAGAAATTCCCAAGTCACCGTGGCGCACTCGCCGGAGCCTGTGAGCACCTTGACCAGCACTTCGCTCAAGGAAAATATCTTGAGCATGAAATCCAGCGATGCTCCGCAGGCCGGTACCGCGCCCGAAGGCAAGCTCTGGATATACAGGTGCCGCGCGGCCACGCCGATGGTGATCAATGCCGCCAAGCCTACGAGCACCGCATAGGCGCGCCGGCCGAAGGCGGCGGGATCGTGGAACGCCGCGATCAAGAACACGAGACCTAAAATGAACACCCCGATCCGCTGAAATATGCACAGCGGACAAGGCTCCAAATGCATCCCGTATTGAGCGTAGTAAGCGTATGCCAGCAGGCAGACGCAAACCAGAAACCCGAGAAGATTCCCGCGGCGCGCCGTCATCAGCGGCGCATGAGCGCGTGCGCCGCGTCGATTTGCTTGGCGACGTCCTCGAGCGAGGAATGGCGAATGTCCTTGCCGTGCACCATGTAGATCACGTACTCGCAGATGTTCTTGGCGTGATCGCCGATGCGCTCCAGCGCACGCACGATCCACATGATCTCCAGCGCACGGCGGATGGTGCGTGGGTCTTCCATCATGAAGGTGATGCATTGCCGCTGAATGGCCTCGTACTCCTCGTCCACCATTTTGTCTTCCTGGGCGGTCTTCAGCGCCGCCTGTGAGTCCATGCGGGCAAAGGCGTCCAGGGCGTCGTGCACCATTTGCGCGACCTGCCTGCCCAGGTGCTTGACCTCCCGGTACTTGTCCGCTGGCCGTTCCATCGTGGCCAGGCGCGAGGCGATGTAGCCGATCTTCTCGCCTTCATCGCCGATCCGTTCCAGATCCGTGATCGTCTTGATGATCGCGACTATCACCCGCAAATCGCCCGCCGCCGGCGCCCGAATCGCGAGGATGCGGCTGCACTCCTCGTCGATCGACAATTCCATGCCGTTGACCTTGTAATCATCGGTCGCAACCGACTCGCCCAAACGGCTGTCGCCCTCGACCAAGGCGGTGATTGCCTTGTGCAGCTGCTGCTCGACGAAGCCGCCCATCTGCAGCACCTGATTGCGCACCTTCTCCAAGTCTTCGTTGAAGCGGCGGGATATGTGATGGGTAAGATCGGCGGTTTCCATAGTATTGACCTTGAAGCACACTCTTAACTTGAAGCACACTCTTAAATAAGTGTGATGGTTTCGTTTACATCCGATTGCGGCGTTCGTCAACCATCTACATGATTTTTGTGACGGTCATGCACTCGCGGCATTGCGCAGCGCCAGTCTCCAGATTCGCTGCTGCGGAAAATGACAGGTGAAGGTGCTGCCCTTGCCCTCGACACTCTGCACATCGAGCCACCCGCCGTGGCGCTGTAGCGCATGCTTCACGATGGCCAATCCCAAGCCCGATCCGCCTTGGCCGCGGGAACGTCCCGCATCGACGCGATAGAAGCGTTCGGTCAGGCGAGGAATGTGTTCGGCGGGAATGCCGATGCCGCTGTCGATCACGGAAAAGTGCGCACCCTCCGCGTCCGTCCACCAGCGCATGCGCACCGTGCCCTCCGGCAGGGTGTATTTCACGGCATTCACCAGCAAATTGGTGAAGGCGGATTCGACCTCGTGGGCCGAGCCATACAGCCCGTCGCCGGTGTCCAATTCCAGCAGCACTTGCCGAGGCCGGTCCGGACTGATCAGCGCATCGCGATGCAGCCGCTCCAGCATGCGCGGCACGTCGATGGGCTCGCGCACCGCCTCGCCGTCGGCCGACTCCAAGCGCGACAGCTCCAAGAGGTCGGCGATGATGGCATTCATGCGCTGCGCTTGGGCGCGCATGTCCTTGATGGGCTCTCCCCAAGCCGGGTCGATGCTCGGATCCTCCGCGAGCGTGTCCAGGTACCCTGAGATCACCGTCAACGGGGTGCGCAACTCATGCGAGGCGTTGGCCACGAAGTCCTTGCGCATGGCCTCGAGACGCATCTGCCGCGTCACGTCGCGGACCAGCAGCAGGGACTGGCCGCCGCCATAGGGCACCATTTGCAGCGCCAGGAACATATCGAGTTGCACCGGCGGCCGGATGACCAGCGGCATCGAAAAGTCGTCGCTGTGCAGATAGTGCGCGAACTCCGGCGCCCGTATCAGGTTGTCGATCCGCAGGCCCACATCGACCGGCCGGCGCAATCCCAAGAGACGCGCCGCCTGCCGGTTGAACCAGACGATCTCGCGTTGCGTGCTCAAGATGATGACGCCGTCGGGCAGCGCTGCCGTGGATCGGCGCAGCTCGCGGTAGAGCTGCACCAAGCGCTGTTTGTGGTACTGCTTGCGCCGATGCAGGCGTATGACCTGGGCGAGGATGTCGCCCCAGATGCCGCCGATATTGGGGGGATCGATCTGCGATCGCAGCCGCAACCAGCGATCCACCCGGTACAGGTTCAAGAGCTGCCAGCCCAGGTACAGCCACGCGGCGCCTACGAGCCACAGCCAAATCGGCCCTATCAGCAGACCCGCGCACAGGCCTATCAGCAAAATGCCCGCGAGCCGCGCGAGCGCGAAAGTCCACATCGCAGCCATGGGCTAGAGCTCGGCTCCTAAGTGCTTGACGTTAAGCGTCTCGTGTCGAAAATCGGTATCCGGCGCCGCGCACTGT
Organism: Steroidobacteraceae bacterium; assembly: GCA_036263775.1. Taxonomy (GTDB): domain Bacteria; phylum Pseudomonadota; class Gammaproteobacteria; order Steroidobacterales; family Steroidobacteraceae; genus Bog-1198. Next base: position 4,698 of record DATATA010000049.1, read on the forward strand.
CTGCACCAACTTTTCCAGTGAGAACGGTTCGAGCGCTTTGCGCAGGCGGCGAATGTGCACGTCCACGGTGCGCTCTTCCACGTAAGTATTACCTCCCCAGACACGGTCGAGCAACTGACCGCGAGTGAACACCCGCTCGGGATGGGTCATGAAAAAATGCAGCAAGCGATACTCCGTGGGTCCCAGCGCGATTTCCCGCTCCCCGGAGCTCACCCGGTGGCTCGAGTCGTCGAGCTTCAATCCCTCGACCTCGACGATATCGCCCGCACCGGCCGGTGCCGCCCGGCGCAGCACCGCCTGGATCCGCGCCAGCAATTCGCGCGGCGAGAAGGGCTTGGTGATGTAGTCGTCAGCGCCGCCCTCGAGACCGTTGACCTTGTCCTGCTCCTCGGCGCGCGCGGTCAGCATGATGACCGGAATTTCCTCGGTGTCTTTGCCACGCTTGAGCGAGCGGGTCAGCTCCAATCCGCTCATGTCGGGCAGCATCCAGTCGATCAGCATGAGATCCGGCCTCACGTCCACGATGCGAGCGCGCGCTTCCCGGCAATCCTCGGCCTCACGAACCTCGTAGCCGGCACGCCGCAAGCCGAAAGCGATCATGTCGCGAATGGGCTTTTCGTCTTCGACGATGAGAATGCGCCTGGCAGACATAGACAGTCCCTTGATTCCAAAGCCGAGTATTACAGGCTTCGATTGTGACAGTTCCGTGACAGTGCGTGCCCGAATGCATCAGGCCTGCGCGCGTTCTGCTTCAGTCAGCGCGACTTTGTCTCTCAGATAGAGCGGCATCAGGTCTGCCGGGTCGATGCCGCCGCCCTCCGCGAACCGCAATGCACCGAGCCGGGCGATCTCGCGTGCATTCGGCAAGGCTCGGGCCTGCGCCGAGCCGAGTTCAACCCCCAGCATGCCCGCAAGCTTTGGGTAGGCGGAAAATCCCCGTCCGATACCGACGTGGGGCCCATGCGGGCTCAAAGCCACGCTGTCGGGCGATCCCACCCGAGAGGCACCGCATTCGATCACGCCGCGAACGGTATCGGCCGCAAAGCATCCCCAATACACTTCGCCCATGCGTGCATCGAGGCAGGCGACGGCGCGGATGCCGGCGATGGCGCGGATGCCGGACTCGCCCAAGACGGTAAACGCCAACGCCTCCAAGGTCGTGACCGGCACGACCTTGAGCCCCGCGCCGAATGCCAGGCCCTGCGCGACCGCGACGCTGATTCGCACGCCCGTAAATGAACCCGGCCCGATGCTCGCGGCGATGCCGTCCAGCATCGACAATGCGACCTGCGCCTCCGCCAGCACTTCGTCGGTCATACTCAAAATTTTCGGCGCGCTGTTCCGGCCGGATTCCAGTGTTCGAACCACGACTTGATCGTCTGCCCATAGTGCAACGGAGCATGCCTCCGTGGCCGCATCCAACGCCAAGATGCGCATCACGTCGCCTGCGCCGCCGGCATCGGGGCCCGGCGGGTGCGCATGCAATGGGTCAGAAAATCGGCGAGGACGGCGCTTTCAGTCACAATCGGACTGGGCGGCATGGACTCCAGGAAAACCCTGCCATACGCCTTGGTTTTGAGGCGTGGATCGCCGAGAACTATCACGCCGAAATCGTCGAAATCCCGGATCAACCGTCCGACACCCTGTTTCAACGCCAGTACCGCTTGCGGCAATTGATACTCGAAGAAAGCATTGCCGCCGCGCCGGCGGATACCCTCGAGGCGGGCTTTGAGCAGCGGATCGTCGGGCGCCGCAAACGGCAGCTTATCGATGGCGACAATGGCAAGCGCATCGCCTTTCACGTCCACTCCTTCCCAGAAGCTGCCCGTCGCCAGCAGTACCGCGTTGCCGAGTTCGCGGAATCGATTCAGCAGCGCTTCGCGCGGCGCCTCGCCCTGTACCAAGACCGGGAACGGCGGGTCGGGAAAACGCGCCTTCAGCGCCCGAACCCCTTCGGCCAACCCGCGATAGCTGGTGTAGAGAAGAAACGCGCGCCCCCCGCAAGCCTCGATGAGCGGAGCGCAGGCCTCGATGAACTTCTCCGCATAGGCGGGATGCTGCGGATCAGGCATGCCCGGCGGCAGAAACAGGCGGGCTTGGTCGCGATAGTCGAACGGGCTGTCGATGCGCAGCGTGCGCGCCCCGCTTAGACCCACGCGTGCGGCAAAATGCGAAAAATCCGCAGCGATGGCCAGAGTCGCCGAGGTAAATATCCACGCGCAGGGACGGGACTCGACATACTCGCGCAGGCGCTCGGCGATCTCGAACGGTGTGAATTGCAGCGTCATGCCGTGAGCGGCGGCCTCCACCCATCGCAGGCCCGAGTCGTCCGAGAGTTCGCGCAGCTGCGCCAGCGCATTGGCCAGATGCGCCGCCCGGCGCGCGCAAGTGGCGGTGCCCGCGCCGCAGCCCAGGCCCTCGAGTTGCTCTTTCAAGCTGCTGAGCGCGGTCTCTATTTCCGGTAGGGCATCGAGAAATATGTCCGGCAGCTCCGACCATTCATAGCGTCCGGCTCCGCGCTGCAGAGCGAATCGCAATCCGTCCAGCTGACCGTCTATGGCGAGCACCGCTTCGACCAGGGAGGGCGCGCGGATCGCCGCGGCGGCCAATTCGGCAGTGATGTCGCGCATCAGCAACTGAACCTGACGCACGGACCAGCTCTGGCCGAAGAATTGCGCGGCGATATCCGGCACCTGATGCGCCTCATCCAGGATCACAGCCTCGGCACCGGGCAACAGATCGCCGAATCCCTCGTCCTTGAGCGCCAAGTCCGCCAGCAATAAATGATGATTGACGACGACGATGTCCGCCGCCTGCGCGTTGCGGCGCGCCTCGATCACATGGCAGCGCGAAAACTGCGGGCACTCCTGGCCGAGACAATTTTCGCGCGTGGAGGTAATGCTCGGCCAAATCGGCGAGTTCTCCGGCAGGTCGGTAAGCTCGGCGAGATCGCCGGACTTCGTGGTCGCAGCCCAGCGCGATACGCGTGCGAGCGACCGGGCGACGTTGCGTTCCGGACCGAGCAGCGCGCCCTGCTGAGTTGCCAGTTCCAATCGATGGCGGCAAAGATAGTTGGTGCGCCCTTTGAGCAGCGCGAGCTTGGCCGGAAGCCCGAGCGCCTTGGCGAGCATCGGCACATCGCGGCGAAACAATTGATCTTGAAGCGTCCGCGTTCCCGTGGAAATGATGACGCTGCGCCCCGACAGCAGCGCCGGTATCAGATAGGCAAACGTCTTCCCGGTGCCGGTCCCGGCCTCGACGATCAACGGCTCGAGGCGCGCCAGCGCGGCGCCGACAGCTTTGGCCATCACCGCTTGTTCCGGACGATAGGCATAGTCCGGCAACGCCCGGGCCAGCGGGCCGCCCATGCTGAAAACATCTTTGTAATCGGTATTCATGCGGGTGAACCTTCGGCGCATAGCCTACGACGAAACAGCGCCGGCTATTTCACTCGCGCGCGAAATCGTACGAACGCCACCGAATTGCCTTTCAAGGCGTTCTTCAATTGCCAGCGGATGTGGGTGTAGTCGGCAGCCGCGGCTTGGCGCGGCTCGGCGCCGGACCGGGTGATCTTCAAATTCTCAGGCACATCGAAGCTTTGGCCGCCATCGACCGAATAGGTGACCAAGGTTGCGGGCCCTACCGCCGAGTCTGCCGTGTAGATCATGTGCGTTGGCACCGGATAGGTTACGGTCGGCGCCGGCACGGTGGCCGCGCCCGTGTTGCGCACTTCGAGGGTATAGATCACCGCATCGCCCGACACCACTCGTTCCGCCGCAGCCAATTTAGTCGTGTCGCGGCCGTGCTCATGGGCCGGCTGCTCCACCTCCGCGACCGCCTTCACCGCAATCGGATTCGCTGAATTCTGAGCAGCCGCGCCCCCTATCACACTGAACGAGATCAGCAATCCCAATGCCGCATAAGAGCGCCATCTGTACATATCGTCAGTGTACCCTAGACCGATCACGCATGCGACGTAAGACATTTATAATCAAATGCTTACGTAACACATCTAAAATGCTTCTATCCGCGGTTAGAAATTCTCACGCATCGCAAAATAAATTTCATTGTCGGAGAATTCTCACGTGCTGACGGGAGTTGGCGCGCCCACAGCCATCTGTCATCCTTATCGATCTATCAAGCTTTCTTCTAGGGATAGCCAATGGCCACAGCACCGCAGCACGTAACCCTCGACGCCATGAATCAGGATGTCGCGACTTGGGTGGATGACATCGCGAAACTCACGCAGCCGCAGAAGGTTCACTGGTGCGACGGCAGCGAAGCCGAGTTCGAGACGCTGAAGCGGGAACTGATCGCCGGCAATGAGTTGTTGCCCTTGAATGCGCAGACCTTTCCCGGCTGCGTGCTGGCGCGTTCGGCCCCCTCGGACGTGGCACGCGTGGAGCATCTGACCTTCGTGTGCAGCAAGAACAAAGAGGACGCGGGTCCCAACAACCACTGGATCGAGCCTAGCCAAGCGCATGCGCAGATGGACGCACTGTTCGCGGGCTGCATGCAGGGGCGCACCCTGTACGTGGTGCCTTATTGCATGGGTCCGATCGATTCGCCCTTCTCGCGCTGCGGGGTGGAAATCACGGACAGCGCCTATGTCGTTCTCAATATGCGCTTGATGACGCGCATGGGCCGAGCCGCGCTCGAGCGCATCACGCGCGATGGCAGGTTCGTCCGAGGATTGCATTCCACCGGCGAACTTGATCCCAAACGCCGCTTCATCATGCATTTCCCGGAAGAGCTGTCCATCAAGAGCTTCGGCTCCGGCTACGGCGGCAACGCGCTGCTCGGCAAAAAATGCCACGCCTTGCGCATCGCCAGTTGGCAAGCCCGCAGCGAGGGCTGGCTGGCGGAGCACATGCTGATCGTCGGCATCGAGAATCCTCAGGGCGAGATTCACTACCTGGCCTGCGCGTTTCCGTCGGCTTGCGGCAAGACGAACTTGGCGATGTTGATTCCGCCGGCCAGCTACAAGGGCTGGAAGGTTTGGACCGTGGGCGACGACATCGCGTGGCTGCATCCGGGCAAGGATGGGCGCCTGTACGCCATCAATCCGGAATCGGGCTACTTCGGCGTGGTGCCGGGAACCAACGCGAAGACCAATCGCAATGCCTACGAGATGATCCGCAAGGATACGATCTTTACGAATGTCGGCCTCACGGCCGACAACCAGCCGTGGTGGGAAGGATTGACCGAGGGCAAACCCGTGGTCGATTGGCAGGGCCGGCCATACGACTCCGCCAAAGGTCCCGCGGCCCAACCGAATTCGCGCTTCACAGTCGCCGCCAAGCAAAACCCCAGCTACTCGAAACTGGCGGATGCACCGGGCGGCGTGCCGATCTCGGCCATCGTGTTCGGCGGCCGACGGCGTGCGCTCGCGCCGCTCGTGTACCAGGCGCGCAATTGGCCGCACGGCGTCCTGATCGGCGCAGGCGTGGCGTCCGAAACCACCGCGGCCGCGACCGACGCGATTGGGGTGGTGCGGCGGGATCCCATGGCGATGAAACCGTTCGCCGGCTATAACTTCGGCGACTACTGGGCGCATTGGATCAATGTCGGCGCGAAGCTCAAGTCCGCACCGCAAATCTTTCACGTCAACTGGTTCCGCCAGGACAGCGCCGGCAAATACCTGTGGCCCGGCTTCGGCGACAACCTGCGCGTGCTGCGCTGGATCATCGATCGCTGCAACGGCAAGGCCGGCGCGCAAGAGACCGCAATCGGACACCTGCCGAACCCGAAGGATTTGGATTTGCAGGGATTGGAAGTCGGCGTAAGCGCGCTCGAGGAACTATTGGCCGTCAACCCGAAGCTTTGGCAAGAAGAATTTGCCGCTATCGATAAGTATTTGGGGGAATTCGGCGACCGTGTGCCGCCCGCGCTCAAGACCGAGCTCGGCAGCGCGCTACAACGCGTTCATTCCTCGCAGGTATAGCGAATCACTTGGGACGAGTTGCTGTCGGGCGCTTTGCCGAGACCGATCAATCCTTCACCCCGAATCTGCATCGAATCCCGGCGCACGAACGCCTCCTCGCCATCCTTGCCGAGCACGAAGGTGCCGTTCGTGCTCTGGTCGATCAGCATGAACTTGTTGCGGTTGACCTCGACCCGCGCGTGCAGCCGCGAGATGAGATTCCCTTTGACGACCAGATCGTTTTCCTCGGCGCGGCCGATGGTGATGTTCGCACGGCCCTCGTTGACCAGGACTTCCTGGCCCTGGTATCGAAGCCGCATCCGCTGAGACTTGCCGCCCTTCTCGCGTTCGCGCGCCGCAATCGCGATCGAGGGCACCATGCTGGTGACATCCTCGGGCTGCCATAGCACCTCGAACAGCGCCACTTCGCTGCTGCGGCCCTTGAGCGTGGCGACGTCGATCTGGCGCACCATGGCGCGCCAATCGGTGGACAATCGTTCCACCATGGTGGCGGTGGTCATGATCTGGCCGGCTTTTGCCTGGCTGGTCATGCGGTTCGCCGTGTGCACGGCCGATCCAAATATGTCGCGGTTTTCCAGAACCACCGGACCGAAATTACAGCCGATGCGGATGGCAACGGTTTGCTCGTCGACCTTGAGCTGCGGATGCGCGACAATTTGTTTTTGCATTTGCGCGGCGGCATTCAAGGCATCGTCCGCCGTGGGAAAGGTGGCCATCACCTCATCACCCATCGTTTTGATGACGGTGCCGTGATTTTGATCCGTCGCGGCGCGCATCACGTCGATGCAGATGCCCACCATGTCGCGCGCGCGCAAGTCTCCCAGCAACTCGTATAGCTTGGTGCTGCCGACGACATCGGCAAACAGGATGGCTACTTCGATTTCTTTGCCCATTGCCAAACCTATTATACTTAACGCAAGGTTCAACCGCTCAGGAGCCTGCCGGAGCATTCGACGTGGCCGCGGCGGCGTTTAGGCGGCGATACCCTGTTTTATTATGGGGAGGGCCGAAAACAGCGTTTCCGGCGCCGCATCGGGCCGCGCAGCCACCTCAGAAAGAAAGCGCCGCCATGCTCGAGCGCCTTCGCGACCGGCCATGACGCCATGCATGTGGCGCGTTATCGAATGCAAGCGCATGCCCCTCTGCGCGCAGGCCTTGGCATAAGGAACGATACGCTCGACGATCTGCCACGGTTCCGGGATCGGCCATGCCGGGTCCATCAAACTTTGCTCGAGCTCAGCCAGCAGCGCCGGCCGTTGGTATGCGGCACGGCCAACCATGACGCCGTCGAGACCCTCGCGCAAATGCGCGCCGATCGGCGCGACGTCGCTCAGCCCACCGTTCAAGATGACGGTCAGGTCAGGCCGCTCGCGCTTCAGCCGATGCACGAAATCGTGCTTGAGCGGCGGGATTTCCCGATTCTGCTTCGGCGATAGGCCGCCCAGCACCGCGATGCGGGCGTGCACGATGAGTGCATCGATGCCCGCCGCCGAAACAGCTTCGACGAAAGCCAAGAAGAAGGCGTAGTCGTCGCGCTGGTCGATGCCGATTCGGCATTTGACCGTGACCGGCAAATGGGTCGCATCTCGCAGATTGCGCACGCAATCGGCAACCAGCGCGGGCTTGAGCATCAGACAGGCGCCAAAAGAGCCGTTCTGGACACGATCGCTTGGGCAGCCCACATTCAAGTTGATCTCGGCGTACCCGGCGGCGGTGCCGATTCGCGCCGCCTTGGCGAGTTCCGACGGATTGCAGCCGCCGAGCTGCAGGGCAACCGGATGTTCGCCCACGTCATGGTCCAGCAATTGGCGCACATCGCCGCGTACGATGGCGGCCGCCACGATCATTTCGGTGTAAAGCAGCGCGTGCGGCGCGTACAGCCGGTGCAGGAACCGGCAGTGGCGGTCAGTCCAGTCCATCATCGGCGCTACGCATAATTTTCTATCTAACACATTGATTCCATTTGAATATTTTATTCCGCTCGGTTCAGTGTTCGATAGGACTGATCGCTTCCTCGAGTATGAAGCATACCTGGCTGATTCTAAAGGAAACACAGATTCCATTCAGTCCAAAAAGGTGCGACGTCAATAGCGGTGCGACGGAAATGCTACCCATTTTCACGGTCGCCGACAAAACCTCAACAACAATCTTGGGGACCGTGCGGATTTCCCTGCGATCTTGAAGAACAGCAGGATCACGCGAGAGAAAGGCCTCCAGTGCAATTCCATCGCCGCCGACTAGCAGCTTTCGTTGGAGCTTGAACGCCGCTCCTAGCGCACGATGAAATCCACTTCAACACCACGGTCGCGCGGAGCTGGCCGAGCATCTTCGTGTACGACAATATCTGACCGGAATATCCGCATCCCAACTCAAACAACCGACGCAGCATCGCCGGCTTATCTACACGCGAAAGCAACGTTGAGTATTTTTACTCAGTATTTTGAGTAAATGCGAGGCCTTCCCTCCTTGATATTCCGCCGGCCTATGATGGGATTTCGTGGAAGAAAACGCCCTCGGTCCGGCGACCCGTTGAGCGCAAGCACTTCCAGACAATGCTCGCAACCGAAGCGCGGGCAACGTAGTATCGACTCCATAAAAAACCTGAACCACGGGGTAGCAGAATGAACAGACGTCAATTCGTTTATGCCGTGTCGGCCGCGGCGCTGGCCGCCTCTCGAACTGCCGCCGCCAAAGACAAGCCGCGCAAACCGCTGCGCATCCTGGTTCTCGGCGGCACGAAATTCTTGGGCGTGCACATCGTGGAGCTGGCGCTCAAGCATGGACATACCGTCACCCTGTTCAATCGCGGCAAGACGAATGCCGATCTGTTCCC
>DATATA010000062.1:0-11637 GCA_036263775.1 Steroidobacteraceae bacterium
CGACGGCATCCGCCGTAAGTTCACGAATCAGCGCCGGTGGCGCGAATTCGTGTCGGCGGTCCAGGTTTCGGTGAAGTACCCGGCTGCGATGCATGCACTGCGCCATCACACCCAGTGGTTCCAGCTTGCACGGATGCGCGGCGCCCGCGGCCCATAGGGTCAGGCGCTTGATTCCTCTGCCGTTCAATTCCGATAAGTGATTGTCAGGCCCACTGTCCGGGGCCTGAACGTGTACTGCCGCTCCAGGGGCGGCGCGTCGCCCGGGTAGATGCTGAAATTATAATTGGTCACCGTGTGAGTGTCGGTCAGATTGTCGACGAATAGCGCCGCCTGCCAGCCGCCAAATGTCATGCCGGCGCGCGCCGAGGCTAAATTGGTCGCGGACAGCGTGTAAAACGCCGGGTTGAACTGCTGCGTGGTCGGGTCTTGAGCCGCAGGCGGCCATTTATTGCGGCTCTGGTATTCATCGTCGATCCGCACGAACGCCGGCAGATTGAACATGTTGAATTTGTATTCCAATCCTACGGTGAAGGTGAAAGGCGCGCCCGGTTGTCCGGGCGGCTCGCCGCTCTGGCCGACGATGGCATCCCCCTTGGAGACGATGGACTGAGTTTCGACGGGGGAGAATTTTGAATCCTGCGTGTAGCGCGCGCTGGTATAGCCGGTGGCAATTTCGGCGGTGAAATTGTCCGTCAAGGCGATTTCAGCTTGAATGTCCGCGCCTTTCGCCACCGCCGTGCCCAAATTCGCGATGAAGGTAATTTGACAGGTCGGCGGCAGCACGCTTTGCTGAATGTTGCTCCAGCGAATGTAGTAGATGCTGCTCGCGAGTCTCACGCGGTTGTCGATATTGTTCTTGGCTCCCACTTCGAAGCTGTTGACGCTATCGGACCTGAAGGTCGGGGGCGACTCCGTGATGCCGAAAGCTTGGAAGTCCGGGGCGCAGGCTGCCTGTGGCACAGGATTGTTGGCGCCGCCGGGGCGGAAACCCTTCGCATAGGTGGCGTAGTATAAATTCCGCGCATCGTATTGATAGGAGAAGCTCGCTTTGGGCGTGAACGAATTCTCCGTTTGCGACACATCCACCGTCTGCGGCGGCAGGAACAACTGCGGTCCGCCGGTCAACGAATCATTGGTGAACTTGATCCTCGAGTAGCGCGCGCCCAACGTCAGCTTGTATTGATCGGTGAAGGCGTAGGTTCCTTCGGCGAACAGGGCATATTGCTGATCGGTCGCCTTGGTTTGCAAAAAATAAGAGTCATTTGGAAAGCGCGGATCATAGGTAACCGGCGAGTTGGTATCCGGATCCACGAACCAGTCGGTGTAAGGAGCTCCGGTCGCCGCGACCGACAATTCGTTGAGCAAAGGATCGTGGATCTGTTCGAGATACGTTTGACGGTCACTGCTGAAGAACGCGCCGGCGGTCCAGAATAGCGGCGAGGTCGTATCCGCGGATTGCAGGCGAATTTCCTGGGTGATGTTTTGCTGCCCATTGTCGATGGAGTTCGGCGAACGATAATCGGTCGCCCCGGCAGGCAGATGCACTCCTGCGTTATCGAGCAAGGGGTAGGGCGTGGAAGCGGACGATCCGTCGTCGTTGAGGAACACGCCGGCCTGATAAAACCCCAGGTTGTACAGCGTGCCTTCGTAGCCGGTTTGTTCCTTGCGATGAAAGTACGAGGTATTGGAGATCAGCTTGGCAAACCCTAAGTTTCCTTCAATCTTCATGGACGTCAGATAGAACCGATCCGGATCGGAGCGCCGGTCCGGGTCGGCGCTGACGAATTCGTTGTGGCTGGGATTCGAATACAGTGGCCAATAGTCCTCGACTTGATTGCGGTAGCGGTCTTGGTAGTAGATGCTCGGTGTGATCGTCCACCGATCCGAGGGCGCATAGATGAACGCCAGCCGATACAGCACGGTCTGATCGAAGTTGGCATTCTTTTGCACGGTCGCGAGCGACACAGGATCAATCAAGTCGATGTAGCCGCCGTCGCGCCGGTACCAAACGGTCAAGCGCGCGCCCAGCTTGTTGTCGATCAAGGGTCCGCCTGCCGCGATGCCGCCTTCGTAGTTGAGCGATCCTCCCTCCGTGAAGGAGACTTCTTCGCGGCTGTAAAAACTATTTTTGGTGAGGCTGGGCTGGGTGGTGATATAGCGCACGGTACCGCCCTCGGATCCGGCGCCGAATAGCGTGCCCTGCGGCCCGCGCAGCACTTCAACGCGATCGATATCAAATGCTTTCGGCAGGGCATCGTCCGGGTTGAAGGCAGTACCGCGGATCTGAATCGGGGTGTCGTCGATGTAGATGCCGGTGGTGCCGGCGCCTCCGGTCGAGGCAATGCCGCGGATGGCAATGCTGTTGGTTCCCGAATTGTCGACGTTTACGCCGGGCGTGAAGCGCACGATGTCTTGGAAGTCTTTGATGCCGCGAAGATCCATGGCGTCCTGGGTCAACGCCGTCACGCTGATGGGAACCCGGCTGAGGCTTTCCTCGCGGCGGGTCGCCGTGACCGTAATTTCTTGCAACGGGCCGCCGGTATCCTCGACCGGAGTGGTATCGGCAGCGGATGCAGCGGCTGCCGATGCAGCAGTTGCCCAAAGGGCGACCGACAAGGTGCAAATTGCACCACGTGACGGCCCGGCGGGGCCGCCATGCAATTGGCGAGGTATTTTGGCCTTCATGAGATGCATCCCCACTTATTTCGAGCGCTGCCGCGCGATGCTTGCGATCCCATTGCAACATATCGACTTGACTGTTTAAAGGCCAGGCCCTGGCAGGAGTTCCGCATGGCCGGCGCGCCCCCAATTGGTGCAACCCAAGACGCCATCCGGCGACCAGTTATGGGATCATGTCGGCATGAGCAGTTCCGCCGAACGACCCCGCGCCAAGTCGCTGAATCCCTTATTGTCGCTGCTGCCTTTCCTGCGCCCTTACCGTCTCATGATTTTCGGCGGAATCATCGCGCTGCTGATCGCCGCGGCGGCGCAATTGGCGTTGCCCGTGGCGCTGCGCCAGCTCATCGATCATGTGTTCGCGGAGAAGGACCTTGGCACCATCAACAAATGGTTTTTGGGTTTTCTCGCCGCGGCGGTGATTTTCGGCGTCTTTGCCGCTTTGCGCTTCTACACGGTGACCTGGGTGGGGGAGCGCGTCGTGGCGGATCTGCGCGCCGCCATCTACCGGCGCGTGGTGCGGATGGATCCCATGTTCTATGAGACCACGCGCGTCGGCGAGGTGCTGTCGCGCCTGACCGTGGATACCACGCTGGTCCAGGCCATTGCCGGCGTCAATTTGTCCATCGTGCTGCGTTCCACCTTGAGCTTGATCGGCGCGCTGGTGCTGATGGGTTTCACCAGTGCGAGACTCATGGGCGTGATTCTTTTGCTGATTCCGATAGTAATCGTGCCGCTGATTTTGACCGGCAAGCGCGTGCGGGGACTGTCGCGCGCATCGCAAGATCGGATTGCCGACACCAGCAGCATGGCGGACGAGACCCTGAACGCCATCCAAACCGTGCAGGCCTTCACCATGGAAGAGCTGCAAAGTGAGCGTTATCGCAAAGCCGTCGAGGACAGCTTTGCGACCGCCGTTCGGCGCACCAAAGTGCGTGCCGTGCTCACGGCCGTCGGCGTGATGCTGGTTTTCGGCGGCATCACTTTTGTGCTATGGCTGGGGGCACGCCAAGTGCAATCCGGCACCATGACCGGCGGCCAGCTCGCGCAGTTTCTGCTGTATGCCGCTTTCGTCGGCACTTCGGCCGCAGCGCTCACCGAGATGTGGGGCGAGATTCAGCGTGCCGCCGGCGCCATGGAGCGCCTCAGCGAACTGCTGGTGGCGAGTCCGGTCATTCGCGCGCCGGAACGGCCGTTGCAATTGCCGCCCCGCGTGCGGGGCAATATTCGCTTTGATAATGTCACGTTTCACTATCCCTCGCGGCCGCAGCATCCGGCGCTCGATAATTTCAGCTTGGAGGTCGCGCCGGGCGAAACCGTTGCCTTCGTGGGACCCTCGGGCGCCGGGAAAAGCACCACCTTTCAGCTGTTGCTGCGCTTCTACGACCCCGACTCCGGACGCGTTCTGATCGATGACATGCGCCTCGCGGATCTGCGGCCGGAAAATATCCGCGCACAAATTGGCCTGGTACCCCAGGACACGGTGTTGTTTGGTGCAAGCGCGCGCGAGAATATCCGCTACGGACGACCCAGCGCCGGCGATGCCGAAATTGAAGCGGCGGCGGTTGCCGCCGCGGCCGACGAATTCTTGCGCAAGTTGCCGCAGGGCTACGACACTTTTCTGGGTGAGCGGGGCGCGCGCTTGTCGGGCGGTCAACGCCAAAGGATCGCGCTGGCGCGGGCCATACTCAAGGATCCGCCGATCCTGCTGCTGGACGAGGCCACGAGTTCGCTGGATGCGGAATCGGAGCGCTTGGTGCAGCAAGCGCTGGAAAAGCTCATGCAGGGCCGCACCACCATCATCATTGCACATCGTCTGGCGACGGTGCTCAAAGCCGATCGCATCGTGGTGCTGGACCACGGCCACAAGATCGCGGTGGGCACTCACGCCGAACTGCTGCAGCACAGCCCGCTGTACGCGCGCTTGGCCGCGCTGCAATTTGCCGCAGCCTCCAACGAGGCGCTGGAGGCTGCATTACCCTGGCATTTGGTTGTCTAAAGTTACTTGATCAGGCCTTCGGCCTTCATCGCCTCGATGACCTTCGGGCGCTGACCAATGCGGGCCTTGTAGTCGCTCAGAACCGGCCACTTGCCCAGATCAATTTTTACGTGCCCGGTCCATGTCAGCAGGGTGAAGAGATACGCATCCGCAACCGTGAAAGCACTTCCCAGGAGAAAGGCCTTCTTCGCCAGGAATGCGGAGAGCCAGTCGAATTTCTTGACCAAATTGGCTACCGCGGCTTCCTTCATCTCTGCCGAGTTCGAGGGATTGAACAGCGGCGAGAACGACTTGTGAACTTCTGAAGTGAGGTAGTTCAGGATTTCCATCAGCTGATAACGCTCGAAGGTTCCGGCGCGCGGCGCCAGGCCGGACTCGGGTTTAAGGTCGGCGAGGTATTGCACGACCGCCGGCCCTTCCGTCAGCACCCGGCCGTCATCCAATTGCAGCGCGGGCACCGCGCCTTTCGAATTGACCGCCAGATAGTCCGCGCCGCTTTCCGTTTTTTTGGTTTTGGCGTCGACTTTGACCAGGCTGAACGGCAGTCCGGCTTCGAGCAGCACGATATGCGGCGATAGAGAGCAGGCACCGGGAAAATAATAGAGGTTCATTGAAACGTCCTTAGTGAGGGGCCGTAAATGATACTACGCGCCTTGCTGCGATGAAGCCCTTCGCGTAGGGCGGCGCCAAGAGGGAGTCGACGCGCACCCGGCCGCCGCTCGAGGGCGCATGCACGAAGAGCTGCCGGTCCAGGGCGATTGCCACATGCAGTTCCTTGCCGGACAAGTGCATGAACAATAAATCGCCGGGCAGCAATTCTGTGCGCGCCACGGGCTGACCGAATGCCATCTGTTCCGCGGCGGTGCGCGGCACGCGGATTCCGGCGTTCGCGGCGGCATAGGCGACCAGTCCGCTGCAGTCGAATCCGCCAGGCGCACTGCCGCCAAAGCGATAGGGCTGGCCGATCATGGACGTTGCCGTATCGATCATGATTTGCGCCGGCGTCGGCGCGTGATCGGCCGCAGGCGCAGCCGGCTCGATTCCACGGGCAGGCGGGATCTTGTGCGGGGTGGCCGCGCAAGCGGCAAGCATGAGCGACATGAGACCCGCCAGTGCCTTATTCAAATACGCGCTGCGGAAACCGTCGTGGCGAAGGCTGCGCCCACGATGCCGGCTTCCGAGCGCAAAGTTCCGACGCATAGCCGCGCCTCGCAATGCAATTTGTCCATGAACTTCTCGGGTTCTTCGGTGATGCCGCCGCACAGGACGATGAGGTCGGGCCACAGCAGCGAATGATATTCATTGATGACCGAATTCAATTCACTCGCCCACGCATCCCAGCTCAAGTTGCCGTCGACTTTGGCGCGCCCGGAAGCGCGCTTTTCCGCCTCGCGTCCCGCGACTTGCAAATGACCGAATTCGGTGTTCGGCACCAGCCGGCCATCCACAAACAGTGCGCTGCCGATCCCCGTGCCGAGCGTCAGCAGCAGGACTGTGCCCGGCACATCGCGCGCCGCGCCGTAGTGCAGTTCTGCCAGGCCTGCGGCGTCTGCGTCATTGATCGCGATCACGGACCTATTCAGGTGCTTGCCGGCGAGCTTCGCCAATGGCTGGCCGATCCAGGCTTTGTTGAGGTTCGCTGCGGTGCGAACGACGCCATCGCGAATAACGCTGGGAAATGCCAGGCCCACAGCGTGGTCGCCCGGAATATTCGCGACCACCGTGGTAAGCGCGAGGAGCAGAGCCTCGGTGGAATCTTGCGCCGGCGTCGGCGTGCTGAAGCGTTCGCCCGCAAAGGCCCCGGTTTTCAAATCGATTAGCGCGCATTTTATGGACGAGCCGCCCACATCGACGCCCACGGCCAAGGAGGGTATTTTCAATCCGAATGCCGCATTATGAGGTTTGCCCCGCGTACCGATGAACGACCTTATAATAACCCGTAACATGGACTCTATTGATACCCAATTCGAGACCCGGCGAAACGCCGCGTTGCAGCCCGGAACCCTGCGAGCCGCGCTTCTGGATCGTCTTACGAGAACACTCGGCAAGAACCCGGAATCGGCCACTCCGCGGGATATTTACGATGCGCTTTCGCTCGCGGTGCGCGAAGAACTCACGCTGCGCTGGCTCGCCACGCAGCGGCGGGTCGCGAACGCGCATGTCAAGCGCGTGTGCTACTTTTCGGTCGAATATCTTCCCGGACGTTCGCTCATCAACGCCCTGTCTAGCCTGGACGGCGATCTGGTGCATGAGGCGCGCGCGGCGCTGCGCGGCATGGGTCACGAACTCGAGGATATCGCGGCCCAGGAGGTCGATCCGGGCTTGGGCAACGGCGGTCTGGGACGCCTGGCGGCGTGCTTCTTGGACTCGTTGGCCACGCTGCACTACCCGGCCGTCGGTTACGGCATCCGCTACGATTACGGCATTTTTACGCAGGTCATCGATGCGGATGGCGCGCAGCGCGAGATGGCCAGCAGCTGGCTGAAGCTCCGCAACGTATGGGAAACCCCCATCAGCAGCGTGCGCTATACGGTGCGTTTTGGGGGCCGCAGCGAAGGGCCCGATAAAGACGCGGTGAGCGAGGCGCGCCGCTGGGTGGGCACCGAGGACATTTACGCCATCGGATTCGATCAGATGATTCCGGGCAACGGCGGTCCCACGGTCAATCACCTGAGGCTTTGGTCCGGCCGCGCGATAACGCCTTTTAAACTCGATACTTTCAATGCCGGCAACTACGCCGCGGCGGTTCAAGACCAACTCGAGGCCAAAAACCTCTCCAGGGTGCTGTATCCGGACGATTCCACGCCGCAGGGCAAGGAGCTGCGGCTCAAGCAGCAATATTTCTTCGTGAGCGCGAGCTTGCAGGATATCTTGTCGACTCACCTGAGCGAGGGCCGCTCGCTCGCTTCCCTGCCCGACTCCATCGCCATTCAATTGAACGACACTCACCCGGCCGTGGCGATACCGGAGTTGATGAGGCTGCTCGTCGATGAGCATGCCGTGTCTTGGGAAGAAAGCTGGCAAATCACGCAAGGCGTGTTTTCCTACACCAACCACACGCTGCTGCCCGAGGCACTCGAAACGTGGCCGGTGTCGATGTTCGAACGCTTGCTGCCGCGCCATTTGGAAATCATCTATTTGATCAACCGCGATTTTTTGCAAGCCGTGGCATCGCGGCATCCGGATGATCCGCAGCGCCTGCGCCAGCTCTCCATCATCGATGACGGCAGCGATCGGCGGGTGCGGATGGCGCACCTGGCCATCGTCGGCAGCCACAAGGTAAACGGCGTGGCGCAGCTGCATTCCGACATCATGCGCAAATACGTCTTCCACGATTTCGCACGGATGTTCCCGGATCGATTCATCAATGTCACCAACGGGATTGCGGTGCGGCGTTGGCTCAAGCAATCCAATCCAGGACTCTCTGCCCTGCTGACTCAACACCTCGGCCGAGCTTGGGAAAACGACCTGGAGGAGCTGGGGCGGCTGGCCGGTGCGGCGGATGATGCGGATTTTCGCCGCCAATTTCGCGGCATCAAGCGAACCAACAAGCAGAGATTGGCCGACGAAGTGCGGCGCCGCTGCGGCTTGCAGATCAACGTCGACTCGCTGTTCGACGTTCAAGTGAAGAGAATCCACGAATACAAGCGTCAGCTGCTGAATCTGCTGTATGTCGTGACGCGCTATCAAAGGATTCGCCTCAATCCACTCGCGGCAACCGTACCGCGCACCGTGATCTTCGCCGGCAAGGCGGCACCGGGCTATGCCATGGCCAAAGCCATCATCAAGCTCATCAATAACGTGGCGCGCATCATCGACGCGGACGAGCTCATGCGCGATAAGCTGCAAGTCGCGTTCCTGCCTGACTACGACGTATCGCTGGCGCAAAAGATCATGCCGGCGGCTGATTTGTCGCAGCAGATCTCCACCGCCGGCATGGAAGCATCGGGCACCGGCAATATGAAGCTTGCGCTCAACGGGGCTCTGACGATCGGGACATTGGATGGCGCCAACATTGAAATCCGCGATCACGTCGGAGCTGAAAATATGTTTATCTTCGGTCTCACCGCAGATGAAGTGGCCGCGCGGCGTGCGGCGGGCTATGAGCCGATGCGCGAAGTCGACGGCAATCCGGAACTCAAGAGCACCTTGGAACTCATTGCCTCGGGTTTCTTTTCCCCGCAGCGCCCGGACGATGCGAAACCGGTAGTCGATCGGCTTCTGAGCCCCGGCGAGCCCTTCTTGGTCCTTGCGGACTACGCCGCCTACGCAAAAGCACAGGATCAGGTCGACGCGCTGTATGCGCTGCAAGACCGATGGACCTACAAAGCCGTGGTCAATTGCTTGAACATGGGCTACTTTTCCAGCGATAGGAGCATTCGCGACTACGCGGATCGCATCTGGTCAGTGCTGCCCGCGATTTGAAGGCCAAGTGAGAATCATTCAGACAGGCTCGCCGCGGCCGCTCGGCGCGACCTGGACCAAGCACGGCGTCAATTTTGCCCTGTTCTCGAGCAGCGCATCGCGAGTTGAAGTGTGCCTATTCGACGCGCTCAGCGGCGCCGAGGTCTCGCGCTACGATTTGCCCGGCCATACCGGCGATATCTGGCATGGCTTGATATCGCCGCGGCGCGCCGGTCCGGGCACGCCATACGCCTTTAGCGTTCATGGGGTCAATGACCCGCATAGCGGTCAATGCTTCGATGCCGCGGTCCCCTTGATCGATCCTTATGCACGCGCATTGTCGGGTCAGCCGCTTCGCTCGCGCGTCATCGATCCGAGTTTTCACTGGGGCGCTGACCGGCCGCCGACGATACCTTTGCGCGACACCGTGATCTATGAGCTGCATGTGAAAGGATTCACCAAGCAGCATCCCGCCGTGCCGGAGAAATGGCGTGGAACTTACCTTGGGTTGTCGGTCGCGCCGGTGATCGAGCATTTGAAGTCGCTCGGCGTGACGACCGTTGAATTGCTTCCCTGCCAGTCCTTCGTCAGCGAACAGTTCCTGCTCGAGCGCAAGCTCAGCAACTACTGGGGCTACAACCCGATCGCGTGGTTTGCGCCTGCGAACGAGTACGCGGTGGACGATGCCGTGGTTGAGTTCAAGACGATGGTTCGCGCGCTGCACGCGGCGGGAATCGAGGTGATCCTGGACGTGGTGTTCAATCACACGGCCGAAGGCAACGAGAGCGGGCCGCTCTTGTCCTTGCGGGGGATAGACAATCCGGTGTACTACCGGCTCATGCCGGCGGATTTGCGCTCATATGAAAATTTCAGCGGCTGCGGCAATACGCTCAATTGCGAGCACCCCCGCGTGCGTGCGCTCATAGTTGATTGCCTCAAGTATTGGGTGGAGGAGATGCATGTCGACGGCTTTCGCTTTGATCTGGCGACGGTGCTGGCTCGCGATGCCGACGGCTTCAGTCCTCATGCCTCGCTCTTCAAGGCTCTGCGGGCCGAACCGGCCCTTGCCTACGTCAAGCTGATCGCCGAACCCTGGGATGTGGGCTTGGGAGGTTACCAGCTGGGCCATTTTCCGCCCGGATGGTCCGAGTGGAACGACCGCTATCGGGATACCGTGCGTGGCTTCTGGCGCGGCGATGGCGGCAAGATCGGAGAATTTGCGGAACGATTTGCCGGCTCCAGCGACCTATTTCGCCACAATGGGCGTAAGCCGACGGCGAGCATCAACTTTGTGACGGCGCACGACGGCATGACCTTGCGGGATCTGGTGTCGTACAACGAGCGCCACAACGACGCAAATCTCGAGAACAACGGCGACGGCCATCACAACGATTTGAGTTGGAACTGCGGCATGGAGGGACCTACTCACGATGCGGCCATATTGAGCTTGCGCAAAAGGCAAACGCGCAATTTCCTGGCGACATTGTTCCTGTCGCAAGGCATTCCCATGCTGCAGGCAGGCGACGAGTTCGGCCGGACTCAGCGCGGCAACAATAATGCCTATTGCCAGGACAACGAGATATCGTGGGTCGATTGGCGGCTGCGCGGCGCGAATCACGACTTGCTGGACTTCGTGAGACTGCTCGCACGGCTGCGCCGGCTGCATGTGGAATTCCGCCGCGAAACATTCCTGAAGGGCGCTGCCTCGCGCGCAGGCGTCAAGGATGTGAAATGGTTGAATGTGCGCGGCACCGAGATGACGCAGGGCGAGTGGCAGGATGCAACCTTGCGCACCCTCGGTATCTGGTTCGGAGAACGCACGGGTTCTATGGAGCACTTGTTGTTGCTGGTGAACGCCGCGAACGCGGAGCAACCATTCGCGCTGCCCGCCGCGCCGGCGGGCGGTCCGTGGATATGCTTGTTCGATACCGCCATGGAAGCTTTGGCGGCGAACAGCCTCGGTGCCGTCAATGCCTATGCGCTGAAGGCGCACAGCGTCGCACTTCTGGAGTGTTGAATCGTGGATAAGGCATTGATCGAAACATTGGCGCAGCTGCGCGGCATCGGCGAGGCCTATCATGACTATCGCGGCGAACTCAAGCGCTTCAGCCTGGAGACCAAAACCGGGATCTTGGATGCCATGGGGTGCGCGGTGCACGACGATGACGCGCTCGCCCACGAAATAGCTCGAGCACAGGCTGTGCGATCCCGCAAATTTCTGCCGGCCGTGGCTGCGGCGCGCGGCGCGCGAATCGGCTTCGACATCAACGTCACGGCGCGCGAATTCGGCAGCGCAATCGTCTGGCGGGTGGTGTTCGAGAACGGTGCGCAGCTGGAGGGCACAGCCTCCACTGCCGACTGTGCCGAAGTGTGGCGGGGCGAGGTGGCGGGCTCGTGGATCACACGACGGCGCTTCGAACTCGCCGTCGACTTGCCCCCCGGGTATCACGAGTTCGAGGCCAAAATAGGCGGCGGCGATGCGGATCAGTGCCGGTTGATTGTTTCACCGCCGAAGTGCTTCGAGCCCGAGGCGATTGCTGCCGGGCGCAAGTTGTGGG
>DATATA010000074.1:0-76861 GCA_036263775.1 Steroidobacteraceae bacterium
CGTCGGCATTGCGGGGATGTCATGGAATCCCTACCTGCTGCCGGTGCGTGCTTTGGGCAAGTGCGGCGGGTTGGATTCCGACATAATTGTCGGGATCCAGTGGGCCGTCGGCATGTCGATCAGCGGCGTGCCGGACAACCCCTATCCTGCCGACATCGTGAATTTGAGTCTCGGCGGGACCGGCTCATCATGTCCTTCCGATTATCGAGACCTGATCAACACGCTTACCCGCATGGGCGTGTTGATAGTCGCATCCGCCGGCAATGAAAGCGGTCCTGTCGATATTCCGGCGAACTGTCCCGGCATCCTGGCAGTTGCGGGACTGCGAAATGCCGGCACCAAAGTGGGTTACAGCAGCTTAGGGCCCGAGGTGGGCATCGGCGCGCCCGCGGGCAATTGCGTGAACACCAGCGGCGCGTGCTTGCGCTCGATCGATACCACGGCAAACGACGGCGCGACCACCCCGGGCGCAAACATCTACACGGATCAGACCAACTCCAATCTCGGCACCAGCTTCTCCGCGCCGATCGTCTCGGGCGTCGCCGCCCTCATGCATGCTGTCAATGCCAATCTGACTCCACCACAGCTGATCGCACGGATTCGGGCCAGCGCCACCCCGTACCCGCATCCGGCGGGGCTCGCGCAATGCGTTTCGGGTTCGGCCTCCGGCGTCGAATGCGCCTGCACGACCACGACTTGCGGCGCCGGCATGGTGAATGCTTTGAGCGCCGTGAAGGCAGCGCTCAATCCGATTGCGGGGGTGAGAATTCCAGTGGGCTTCACCACCGGCAGCGCCACGCTCGATGCCGGCGGCAGTGCGCCGGCATGCGGTGCAAGCGTCGTTTCCTACGCGTGGAGCAGCAGCGGAGCGGTGCAGATCGTGTCCGGGCCGGCCGCCGCCGCCGTGGATATCACCGCTTCCGGCACGGGCACCCTGACACTGGTCGTGACGGACTCGCGCGGCAATACCGATACGGCCATTGTGAACTTCGGGGCGAACGGCGCCACGACCACTGCGCCATCGACTGCCGGCAGCGCCGCCGGTGCCTGCGTGGTGCCGATGACCGTAACGCCGGCGGCGCCGACGGTGAGCGAGGCATTTGCGCCGAGCAGCGTGGCGGCCAACTCCTCCTCCGTGCTCACACTGACCTTCACCAACCCCAACGCCTTTGATCTGACTCAATCCGGAATCACCCTCACGCTGCCGGCCGGACTTCAGCTGGGCACGGCGCCCGCTACGAGCTGCGCCGGCGCAAACAAGGCGCTCACCAGCGGCACGGGGACCGTTACCTTGAGCGGCGCCATTATTCCCGTTGATGGATCGTGCGATCTTACCTTGAGCGTGACCGGCACCGCGGCCGGTACCTATACCCCTACCGTGACTTCAAATGCACTGATGACAGGGCCCGCCGGAGGCAATACCGCGGCTGCTTCGGCCTCCCTCACCGTGTCCGCGGGCAACAGCAGCGGCAGCAGCGCCGGGGGCGGGGGCGGGGGTGGTGGTGGGGGCGGCGGCGCCCTGGATTGGCTCGACATCATGCTGATCGCCGGCGTCCTGCTCATGGTTCGAGGCCAGGCCCGGCGCACGCGGCGGTGACGCTATAATCGGGCAATGAGTCACCCTGAACGGCAGCGCGCCACCATTCAATCGGTCAAGACCCATCGGGACGCCCGCGGTACCCTGTTCGAGCCGTTGACGGATGCGGAATTGCTCGCGCAGAAAAATGTCCATGTGGCGCTCACTCAGCCGAACGAAACCCGGGGCAATCACGTGCATCGGACCGCCGTGGAGATCACCACGGTGGTCGGGCCTTGCCGTGTGCGGCTCAAGGAGGAGGGCGAGATCAAGGACATCGACGTGGCGGCAGGGGAGATACTGCGCTTGACCATCCCGCCCGGGGTCGTTCATGCCTTTCGCAACACCGGCACGGCCGCCATGCTGCTGGTGTCGTTCAGCACCAACTTGCACGATCCGCAAGGCGCAGACACGCAGCGGGAGCAGATTCTTTAGTCCGGTCTGCGGGGTATCTGCGGTGCAAGCCATCTCATTCAAAAATACCGCGCTATTCAAGCGCGGTGTTTGGCTGAGCGCCGCCGCCTTGGTGATGTTCGTGGCCGCACCCGCGGCGCTCGATGGAAATCTCTGGCGCAATCCACTGCCGGCTGCGATCGCCGCCGGCATTCTTTGCGCGGCGCTGATTTTCTTTTTCTGGAAAACGCAAATCCATCGCCTCGCGGATGAAGTGCTCGATTGCCGCGATTGCCTCAAAGTCCGAAGGGGGCGCATCGAGGACGCGATTGAGCTGTCGAAGATCGTCTCGGTAGATGTTTCGAGCAGCGGCGGATTCCACCGCATTACCGTGAGACTGCGCGAAGCTTCGAAGCTCGGCAACCGAATCGAATTTTTGCCGCAGGCCAGCCTCTGGTCGAACTTGCCGGCGATCAGGGCGGTGGCTTCCGGCCTCGCGGAGCGCGCACGCCGTCAATCAGCATAAAGATCGTAGCCGCGCTTGAAATCGCGGATGTGCTTTTCCATCCACACGCGCGCTTGCTCGCTCTTCTTGACCTTGATGGCGTCGATGATCCTGTCTTGCGCGGCTTGGATTCGGGATCGGGCCTGCGGAACGCGGTCGATCACCTGCGTCAGCGTGGGAACCAGCAACAGATTCAGGGGCGCTTGCGACAGCGCCAATACTTGATTGCCGCTGGCGGCGGCCACCGCGGTGAAAAACTCCACCACGGCCGCAACCGCCGTGCCGGTGCCGGTGCTCTCGCGCTTGAAGCGCACGCTGGCGCGCGTCAAGCCGTGCATTTGGGCGGCGGTGCGCCGCAAGGCGGCGTATTGGGCGGCGGCAGGCTCGATGGCCATCATGGCCTCCCACAGTTCCATGAAGGTCACATCGTTCAGGGCGAGCGCGCGGCTCACGCCGGAACTGACGCGACGCGGCTCCGGGCGCGTGACGCGCAGGCGCTTCCCGCCGCGTTCGCGTCCCAGCAGTCCATGCACTTCCAGTTCGCGAATGGCTTCTCGAACCGTCGAGCGGTTAACCCCAAATTGGCGTGCCAGGTCGGTCTCGGAGGGCAGGGCGTCGCCGGGGCGCAAGGTTCTCGTGACAATGCGCTGTTCGATGAGATTGGCAATCTGCCGGTAAGCGGGATGATCGTCCAACGGTACGAACAGATCGCTCATGAGCCTTCTCCGAAGAGTTCGCGGCCGATCAGCATGCGGCGAATTTCCGATGTACCCGCGCCGATCTCGTAGAGCTTGGCGTCGCGCAGCAGTCTTCCCGTCGGGTAGTCATTGATGTAGCCATTGCCGCCCAACAGCTGAATGGCGTCGAGCGATGCGCGCGTCGCCGCTTCGGCACAGAACAATATGCAGGCGGCGGCATCCTTGCGGGTGTAGTCGCCGCGATCGCACGCCGACGCCACCATGTAAACGTAGCTGCGGCAGGCGTTCAGGGAGGCATACATGTCCGCGAGCTTGCCCTGCACCAGTTCGAAGGTGCCGATGGGTTGCCCGAATTGCTTGCGCTCCCGCACGTACGGTACCGCCACGTCCAAGGCGGCGGCCATGATTCCAAGCGGGCCGCCGGAGAGCACGACGCGTTCATAGTCCAGCCCGCGCATCAGAACATTGACGCCTTGATTTTCGGTTCCCAACAGATTCTCGGCGGGCACCTCGCAGTCGTCGAACACCAATTCGCTGGTGCTCGAGCCGCGCATCCCGAGCTTGTCGAGCTTTTGAGCGGGCGTGAACCCCTTGAGGCCTTTCTCGATGATGAACGCGCTGATGCCGCGCGGGCCCGCTTCAGGCGCGGTCTTGGCGTACACCACCAGCACATCAGCCTCAGGGCCGTTGGTGATCCACATCTTGCGCCCGTCGAGCACGTAGACATCGCCGCGGCGGATGGCCTTGAGCTGCATCGATACCACGTCCGACCCCGCACCCGGCTCCGACATGGCCAGCGCGCCGACGTGTTCGCCGCTGATGAGCTTCGGCAAATAACGCTGTTTCTGCGCCTCGTTGCCGTTCAGCGCCAGCTGATTCACGCACAGGTTCGAATGCGCGCCATAACTCAAGCCCACCGCGGCGGACGCGCGCGAGATCTCTTCCATTGCGACCGTATGGGCAAGATAACCCAGGCCGGCACCGCCGTGTTCGGGGCTGACCGTCAGCCCCAACAACCCTAAATCGCCGGCTTCGCGCCAGATGTCGCGCGGAAATTCGTTGCTGCGGTCTATTTCCTGCGCGCGCGGCGCGATGCGTTCTTCGGCGAAGCGGCGTACCTGATCGCGAACGGTGTCGATCACCTCGCCTAAGCCGAAGGTGAATTCTCGATATGCGGAATTGGGCATTTTTGCGGCCCCCCATTGTCATCGGAGCGGGATCGTTGGATAATCGGACTGTCCGACAATTCTGCCACGCTCGGGGCAACAAAGCCAATGGCCAAGATAGCTTCCAAAATCGATACCCGATCGCAGGACTTTGCCGGCAACCGGGCCGCCATGCAGACATTGGTCGACGATCTGCGCGCAACGCTCAAACGCAATGCCGTCGGCGGCACTGCCGCCGCGCGCGGTAAGCACACCCAGGCGGGCAAGCTGCTCGCCCGGGAACGCATCGCCGCCTTGTTGGATCCGGGCGCGCCGTTTTTGGAATTATCGCCGCTGGCCGCGCAGGGGGTCTACGGCGAAGAGCTGCCGGGTGCAGGTCTCATAACGGGGATCGGCCGCGTTTCATCGCGCGAGTGCATGGTGGTGGCGAATGATCCCACGGTGAAGGGCGGCACCTACTATCCCCTCACCGTCAAGAAGCATTTGCGCGCGCAAGAGATCGCAGGCGACAACGCCTTGCCCTGCATCTATTTGGTGGAGAGCGGCGGGGCGTTTTTGCCGCGCCAGGACGAAGTGTTTCCCGACCGTGAGCACTTCGGCCGGATCTTCTTCAATCAGGCGCGCCTCTCGGCTTGCGGCATCGCCCAGGTCGCCGTGGTGCACGGATCTTGCACGGCCGGCGGCGCCTATGTTCCGGCCATGTCGGATCATGCCGTCATAGTTCGCAACCAAGGGCGGGTGTTTCTGGGCGGTCCTCCGCTGGTGCGCGCCGCCACGGGCGAGGAGATCGATGCGGAGTCCCTGGGAGGCGCTGATGTTCATTGCCGCCGCTCTGGCGTCACCGACTACTATGCCGAGAATGACCTGCATGCGCTGGCATTCGCGCGGCGCGCCATTGCGAGGCTGCGCGCGCCGCGTCCGCGCGCGGCCGCGCTGAATTCTCCGGCGAGCGGACAGGATAGCCCGTTCGACCCGACTGAACTGTATGGAATCATCCCGCAAAATTCGCGTAAGCCCTACGATGTGCACGAGCTCATCGCGCGCCTGGTCGACGGCGCGTGGTTTGACGAATTCAAGGCGCTGTACGGCACGACGCTGGTGTGCGGCTTTGCGGACATCCATGGCACTACCGTGGGAATCTTGGCGAACAATGGCATTTTGTTCTCGGAGAGCGCGCTCAAAGGCACGCATTTCATCGAGCTGTGTTGCCGGGAGGGGATCCCGTTGGTATTTCTGCAGAACATCGCCGGTTTCATGGTCGGGCAAGCAGCAGAAGCCGGCGGTATCGCCAAGGACGGCGCCAAATTGGTAACCGCCGTGGCCTGCGCTGCGGTACCGAAATACACGGTGGTGATCGGCGGCAGCTTCGGCGCGGGCAACTACGCCATGTGCGGCCGCGCCTACAGCCCGCGATTTTTGTTCCAGTGGCCGAATGCACGTACTTCGGTGATGGGCGGCGAGCAGGCCGCCAGCGTCTTGGCGACCATCAAGCGCGAAGCCCTGGAACGCGGCGGCGGATCGTTCAGCGAGGCCGAGGAGGAGAAACTCAAGGCACCGATTCGCGAGCAGTTCGAGCGCCAAGGGCACCCCTACTACGCATCGGCGCGCCTCTGGGATGACGGCGTGATCGATCCCCTCGATACGCGCCGCATCCTAGGCCTCGCGCTGGCGCTGACGCGCGCCCAAGAGATTCCGGAGACGCGCTTCGGCGTGTTTCGCATGTGAGCGACGTGATCAGGCGCCTGCTCATCGCCAATCGCGGCGAGATTGTCTGCCGCATCGCGCGCACCGCGCGGCGCCTGGGCGTGCGGAGCATTGCGGTATATTCGGATGCCGACCGAGACGCGCAGCATGTGCGCGTCACCGACGAAGCATATCGCTTAGGGGAGGCGCCCGCCGCCGACAGCTACCTCAACATCGGCAAAATCATCGAGCTTGCCAAGCGCGTTCGCGCTGATGCCATTCATCCAGGCTATGGATTTCTTTCCGAGAACGCCGCATTTGCCCAAGCCTGCGCCGATGCGGGTCTGATTTTCATAGGTCCCCCGGCAGCGGCGATACTGTCCATGGGCTCGAAGAGCGCGTCGAAGGCCGCCATGGCGGCGGTTGGCGTGCCCCTGGCGCCCGGCTATCACGGCAGCGATCAGTCGCTGCCGCGGCTCGCCGAGGAAGCTGCGCGTGCGGGATTTCCGCTCATCATCAAGGCCAGCGCCGGCGGCGGCGGCAAGGGCATGCAGGTCGTCAATGCAGCCTCTGAAGTGGCGGCGGCCGTGGAGTCGGCGCAGCGTCTGGCGCGCACCGCGTTCGGCGACGACCGCTTGTTGATGGAGCGCTACTTTCCCAAAGCGCGCCACGTGGAAGTCCAAATCTTTGCCGACTCGCACGGACAGACCTTGAGCCTGTTCGACCGGGATTGCTCCGTGCAGCGCCGCCATCAGAAGATCATCGAGGAAGCACCGGCTCCCGGGTTGCGCGATGAGGTCCGGGCCGCAATGGCGCAATCGGCCGTCAAGTCGGCGCAGGCCGTGGGTTACGTAGGCGCGGGGACGGTCGAATTTCTGGTCGATGAGGCCCAGGATTTCTATTTCATGGAAATGAACACTCGGCTGCAGGTCGAGCATCCGGTCACGGAATTGATCACCGGAATCGATTTGGTCGAGTGGCAGTTGCGGATCGCACAGGGAGAGAGGCTGCCGCTCGCGCAATCCGAAATAAAACGGCGCGGCTGCTCGATCGAAGCGCGATTGTATGCGGAAGATCCCGCGCACGACTATTTGCCGAGCGTCGGCCGGATAGAGCATCTGCGATGGGCCGCGGCCTCCGCGGGATTGCGTCAAGACACCGGAGTTGAGGCGGGCGATGAGGTATCGACCTATTACGATCCCATGCTCGGAAAAATCATCGCCTGGGGCGATTCGCGTTCCACGGCCATCGAGATTCTGCAGCGCGCGCTGGGCGAGATCGAGATCGTGGGCGTTAGGACCAATCGGGCCCTGCTCTTGAGCGTGCTGGCCGATGAGGAGTTTCGGCGCGGCGCGGTGGCCACGGACTTCCTCAATGTTCGCCGGCCGCACCTCAAGTTCGGCGACGCCGACGCGACCGACACGGATTTGGTGCTGGCGGCGGTGTGGTGCGCGGCGCGGCGCACGGATGCCAATGCCTTATGGGCTGACACGCGCGGCTGGCGTCCCGCGTCGGCTTCGAGCACCGAGTGGCGCTTCGGATCATGCAGCGTCACGGTAGAGCTGGCGGCCCCGGATCGATATCTGGCACGCACCGGCGGGAAGGAAATGACCGTGCAGGTGATTTGCCGCGGCGCAGAATCGTTAAGCGCAGAATGCGGCGGGGAAGTGTGCACGGTTCACGTGTTCGAGGCGCATCCGGTGCTGCATCTTTTTCGGGATGGGCTGCATGCGGCGCTGAAGCCGGCGGGCACCGACGATGCCTTGCAAGTGACCGGCGGGGCGGACGAGGGCTCGCTGCTCACGCCGCTGCCAGGCACCATCGTGGCGTTGCACGTCGCCGCCGGTGATCGCGTTGCACGCGGAGCGCCGTTGGTCACGGTGGAGGCCATGAAGATGGAGCACACGCTGACGGCACCCTATGACGGCGTCGTGTCTCGAGTTGCGTTTGGATTGGCGGATCGGGTTCAAGCCGGCGCGATACTGGTCGAACTTGCGCCGCTTTAGGCCTTTGAGCGTCAGGCGATCTGAGCGTCAGGCGATCTGGGCGTCAGGCGACCTGGGCGTCAGCAGCGGCTTCGAGCGCCGGCAGCGTCACCTTGAAACGGGTCTCCTGACTCAAGACGCTGGCGAGCGCAATTTTGCCGCCGGCCTCGTGCACGTAGCGCCGCACCAGCGACATGCCGCTGCCATGTTTCGCATCGCCGCCCGAATCCGGCATGGTTGTGAAGCCCGACTTGAATATCAGTTTGATTGCCTGCCGGTCCCGCAGCTGGCGCGCGTCGTCCTCGCTCAGCAAACCCTTGGCAACGGCAACCTCGCGCACCTTGTCCGGGTCGATGCCCCGGCCATCGTCCTGAAATTGCATTTCGAAGCCGCCGCCCGCCGCCGCATTGAATTCAAGTTCCAGGGTGGCAATTTCGGGCTTACCGGCTTGCTCCCGCTCGACCGCGGTCTCGATGCCATGCACCACGGCATTGCGAATCAACTGGATGGCGACATTCTTCACGGTGGCTTGATAGCGGGCCGGAACCAGATCCAGGCCCTGGCACGAAAGCACGATGTTCTTTTGACTCTCTTGCGCCACCAGATCGGTCAGCGTTGCGAGGGTGCTTTCGAGGCTGCCGACGGCGGCCATACGCTGCGCCAACGCAGGGGCCGCGTGCCACGCCAGCTCCGCCAAGAATTTCGGGGCTTCGATGATTTGCGTGCCATTTTCCGTGACGCGCGCCTCCGGCGCCGCAACCTCGGCTTCGCGCGAAGGTCCCGCTTGCGAAGTGAGCGAACGCAGCAAGGCAAATTGTCCGTATAAGGAATCGAGCTTGACGGCCAAGGGCAGAAAGTCGCCGCCGCTCAAGTTTTCGCGGCTGCGCAATTCCTGCAGCGCATCTTCGAAGTCGCGCGCGGCGCGCTGCAGTCCGGATAACTTGAGTGCCGCCGCATCGCGGCGTATGCGGTCGACTTCCTCGAGAGTCTCCTCGAGCTTGTGACGAAATGCCCCGGCTTCACGTGCCGGCTTTTTCAGCACGCCGTTGATGGTTTTCATCGATTCGTCGGTCCGCTGCAGGAAGGCCCCGAAGCGCGTGCCTCCGGCCTGCAGCACGCTGCGCAGGATTTCGCCTTGCGTAAGCACGTGGACGCGCAGGTCTTCCAATTCCCGCAGCTCCTGCACACGCGCGGTAATGTCGGTAACCCGAACCATCCAGGAACGCGGTTCTTGCGGGATCTCGACGCTGCTGAATTCGAAGGAATAATGTGCGGTGGAGTGGCTGCCGTCCGTATTCGTCAATTTCACCTCCACGTCCTGAAGCGGATTGGCCGCCTCGGCCTCGCCGCGCGCGCTTTCGAGCAGGCGCGTCATGTGGGTTCGCACGACGCTCAAGGTCTTCGCGGATACCAACGGACCGATCAATTTCTCGACGGTGAGATTGGCGAATTCCTGGCGGCGAAACAGAGCGCCCAAGGATGCCGAGACTTGCGGCTGAATCCTGCCTTTCGAGTCCATCAGAAACAGGCCGATGGAGCTGGTCTTCAGAACGGCATCGGTCAGCCTGCTGCTGGCCTCGAGAAGTTCCTGTTTTTCGCGCTCGTGGCGTTTAACGGAGATGAACATGGCTTTTACAGGGTGCCAAAGCGCAGGCACGCGGGGGATGATGGGTTTCACAGCCTAGGGCAGGCGATTTACTTATTGTTCGTTGCCGAGGCGCTCTGTGACGCGCATCACGCTATGGGTGATTCGCTTACGCGACGGCGGCGATGGGACCTAGATCCGCGAGCAGCTCATCGGCGGATGCATAGCGGGCGCTCTGCTGTTTGGCCATGAGCCGATCGAGCAGCGGCTGCTGCATGGAGGTAGCTTCGGGCAACTGGGGCACCGGCGAACTGGTGTGCTGCGACATGATCGCCACGGCGCTGCGGCCCGCGTAGGGTCTCTGGCCCGTGAGCATCTCGTAGAACATGACGCCCAAGCTGTACAGGTCGGTGCGCACATCCACGCGCTGACCCTGTGCCTGCTCGGGGCTGATGTAGTAAGGAGACCCGAGCACCTGGCCGACGCCGGTGTTGCCGATTTCATCGAGCGAACGGCGCGCCAGCCCGAAATCGATCAGCACGGGCGAATTGTCCTCGCGCAGCATGACGTTCGCGGGCTTGAGGTCGCGGTGCAAGATCCCAAAGACGTGAATGACCCTCAGCGCTTCGGCGATGGCGCGCAGATAATAGAGGCTCTCATCCACGCTCAACGGATTGCGCAAACGATCGCGCAGGTCGCCGCATGGAAAATATTCCATCGCGAGGTATAAGTGCCCGGGCTGGGAACCAAAGTCGTGAATCTCGGCGATGGCGCGATGCGTGATGCTGGAGATGATCTCGTATTCACGCTGGAACCGCTCGGCATCGCCCAGTTCCCGTTCCGATTCCCCACGGTTCATCACTTTGAGTACCACATTTCTGCGCAAGCGCTCGCTGCGTGCGAGGAACACGGATGAGAAATTGCTGGTGGCAATTTCCTTGACGATGGAATAGCCGGACACCTCGATAATGGTCGAATTTTCACTCTGCGCCATCATGGCGGCCGCTTGAGCGGCAATGCGGCGTTTGGAGCAGGCTTCGCCCACCGCGGCAAGCAGCTGATCCTTGGTGATTTGCGCCAACGGCAGATAATCCTTGGCGCCGCCCTTCAGCGCCCGGACGGCCGACAACTCATTGCCATTGTCCGCGAGCAAAATGCAATAGAGCGCGGGCTGCATGCGCAGCAGCTGGCCCAAGGTGGCGAGAACTGCCTCGGCCAATGCCTCATTGGCGAAATCGGCTTGCAAGATGACGGCATCCGGGGTGCGTTCGCTGATCAGCCGGCTCAAGGGCGCGGATTCGCCGGCCCGCAGGGTTGTCACCTGCGCGCTCGGCCAGTGGCTTGTCACGTGATGAGTGAGCCATTGGATGCGTTTGGTATCGCCCCCCACGACCACCAAGATTGGACCCACGTCTGCCATGCCGATAAGGGTAGTCGCTGATACCCCCGCATACCCGTGGGGAATTCACATTTCGGCGCCCCAGGCGCGCAGATACCTTGAAAAATACCCCGTTTAGCCTGGAAAATTGAAACCAACACCCCAGTTCAGGGGTCAGTCAATTCAATCCAGAATCATTCTTGGCCTAAAGGACGTATTTCAATGGGAAGCATCAGAACTTGGTCGCTCGCCGCGGTCGCGGGCATCTTTGTAATGATCGTAGCTCATCAGCGCTCGGACGCCGGCGCCGGGTCTGCGCCGGCCGCGCAGGTGGCGGCTCTAGCACCCGCAAGCTCATCGCCTGCCCGGGTGACAGGCCTGCCGGATTTTTCGGGTCTGGTCGCCGAGGCGGGCGGCGCGGTCGTGAACGTCAGCGTCACGGAAAAACCGCAGAAGGTGCCCGGATTAAACAATCAAGGAGACGGCGACGATCCGCTGTCGCAATTCTTCCGCCGCTTCCAGGCACCCGGGCCGGAGCGTGCACCGCCGAGCAAAGGTCTCGGCTCAGGATTCATCGTGAGTCCGGATGGCTACATATTGACCAACGCGCATGTGGTTTCCGACGCTTCCGAAGTCACAGTGACGCTCACGGACCGTCGGGAATTCAGCGCCAAAGTCGTCGGCATCGACAAGGCCAGCGATGTGGCATTGATCAAAATTGCCGCGACCGGCCTGTCCATTGTGCGTTTCGGCGACCCCGCGAAGCTGCGGCCGGGCCAATGGGCCATTGCCATTGGTTCGCCGTTCGGATTCGAGAACAGCGTGACGGCCGGCGTCATCAGCGCGATAGGCCGTCCGTTGACCGACGGCAGCAACTCCAGCTATGTGAATTTCATTCAAACCGACGCGGCCGTAAACCCGGGCAATTCCGGCGGCCCGCTCTTCAACATCGACGGCGAGGTCATCGGCATCAACTCGCAGATCTACAGCCGCACCGGCGGCTACATGGGCGTCTCCTTTGCCATACCGATCGACATGGCGCTCAATGTGAAGGATCAGCTGCAGAAAAGCGGCAAAGTGATTCGCAGCCGCATCGGCGTGTCGGTACAGGATATTCGCCAGCAGCTGGCGCTGTCCTTCGGTCTCTCTTCGCCGCACGGCGCACTGATCAGCGGGGTGGATCCCACCGGCCCCGGCGAGAAGGCCGGGTTGAAGGCAGGCGATGTGATTACCGCCGTGAACGGGCGAAATATCGATCATTCCTGGGACCTGCCCGTCATCATTGCCCAACTGCCTCCCGGCAGCACGGCGCGGCTGGGAATTTGGCACGATCGCAAAGCCACGGAAGTCAACGTCAAAACCGTGTTGCTGGAGGATTCGGGCACGCAAGTCGCGAAAGCCCAGAGCGAAGACGGCGGCGGCAAGCTTGGGCTGGTGCTGCGCTCGCTGCAGCCCAACGAACAACAGGAATTGCATACCAAGGGCCGTCTGCTGGTCGAGGACGTCAGCGGGCCGGCGCTGGCCGCCGGCTTGCAGCCGGGAGACGTGGTGCTGGGAGTCAACGGAGTGGGGGTCGCGACCGTGGCGGACTTGAAACGCGAGATTGCGCGGGCGGGACACAATGTCGCCTTGTTGGTGCAGCGCGAAGACGCCCAATCCTATTTCCCCATCGATGTCGGGTGATGGGTTTCGTTGTACTTAAGCCTTGCAATCAGGCCTAATCGCGGGCGTGCAAAGCGCCGGTCCCTTATTTTCGCAATTGGATGTTCGTGTCGCCGGCGCAAGGCCGGCGACCTTTCTGCCGACCTCGCGCGCGGACATGGCGGCGCTGGGTTGGACGCAATGCGATGTCATCATCGTCACCGGCGATGCCTATGTCGATCATCCGAGCTTCGGGATGGCCATCATCGGGCGGGTTCTAGAGGCAAAGGGATACAAGGTCGGAATCATTGCGCAGCCCGACTGGCACAACACCGAAGACTTCGAGGCGCTGGGTGAGCCGCGCCTGTTTTTTGGGGTGACGGGCGGCAACATGGATTCGATGGTGAACCGCTACACCTCGGACCGGCGGGTCCGAAGCGATGATGCGTATACCGCCGGCGGTCTCGGCGGCAAGCGGCCCGACCGTTGCGTCATCGTGTATTCGCAGCGCATTCGCGAGGCATTCAAGAGCACCCCCATCGTCGTCGGCGGCATCGAAGCCAGTCTGCGGCGAATCGCGCATTTCGACTACTGGTCCGAGCAGGTGCGTCGATCGGTGCTGGTCGATTCGAAAGCCGACCTGTTGGTATACGGCAATGCGGAACGGCAGATCGGCGAGATCGCGCGGCGCTTGCATGAAGGCGCATCGATCGGCGAGATCACCGATCTGCGCGGCACGGCCTACCTGCGCCGCGGCATGCCGGCGGGATGGGTGGAAATCGACTCGAGTGAATTGGATACGCCCGGCGCGCTCAACCCGCCGGTCGATCCATACGCCGGCGAAGAGCAGCGCAGAAGCGCCCAGACCCCGGCTGCGGGCCTCGCAACGGCGGCCCCGGCGGCGGAAAAAGTGGTGAAGTTCTACCGCAAAGTACCGAACGCAGAGCGCGCGCGCAGCGTAATTCGCATGCCGTCCTTCGAACAAGTCAGCAAGGATGCCGTGTTGTACGCGCATGCCTCGCGCATTCTGCACATGGAGTCAAATCCTGGAAACGCGCGGGCACTGGTGCAGCGGCACGCAAGCCATGAGTTGTGGCTGAATCCGCCGCCCATCCCCTTGAGCACCGCGGACATGGATGCGATTTACGAATTGCCATACGCGCGCCGCCCGCATCCCCGCTACGGCACGGCGAAGATTCCGGCCTATCACATGATTCGGTTTTCGGTGGCTATTCAGCGCGGCTGCTTTGGCGGCTGCACCTTTTGCTCCATTACGGAGCATGAAGGCCGGATCATCCAGAGCCGCTCGGAAGATTCCGTGATCCGCGAGATCGAGACCATTCGCGATCAGGGCAAGGGATTCACAGGCGTGATCTCCGATCTTGGCGGACCGACGGCCAACATGTATCGCCTGCATTGCAAGAGCTCCGCGATCGAGTCGGCCTGCCGGCGGCCTTCCTGCGTATTCCCCGGCATCTGCCCCAATCTCAATACCGATCACGCGCCGCTGATCAACTTGTATCGCCGGGCGCGCGCGCTCAAGGGCATCAAGAAAGTACTGATCGCGTCCGGGGTTCGATACGACCTGGCGGTGGAATCGCCGGAATACGTGCAGGAGTTGGCCGCGCATCATACCGGCGGCTACCTGAAGATTGCGCCGGAAGCCATCGGCGATGGCCCTTTGTCCAAAATGATGAAGCCCGGCGTCGGCAGCTACTATCGGTTCAAGGAGCTGTTCGATAAATATTCGAAGCAGGCCGGCAAGGAACAATACCTGATCCCTTACTTCATCGCGGCCCATCCTGGGACCCGTGATGCCGATATGCTCGAGCTGGCATTGTGGCTGAAGAAGAACGGGTTCCGTGCCGATCAGGTGCAGGCTTTCTTGCCGTCGCCCATGGCGACCGCCACCGCCATGTATCATTCGTCCAAGAATCCGCTGAAGAAGATCAGCCGCTCCAGCGAAGAAGTTGTGATTCCGAAAGGCATCAAGGTACGCCGCTTGCACAAAGCGTTTCTTCGCTATCACGATCCGCAAAACTGGCCGCTGTTGCGCGACGCCTTGAAGCGCATGGGGCGCGCCGACTTGATCGGCAACGGCAAGCAGCATTTGATACCTGCCTATCAACCGGTGGGCGCAGGCCTCGCAGCGCCCAGACGTCCCTTCCGTACTCAGCACACCGGATTGCCGCAATCCGGCCGTGGCGGCGGCAATTCACGGCGGGGCAAAGCTTGAAACTCAAACGGAATCGCTTGCCAGCCTCCCTTTAGTACGATTAGAGTTTTAGGCTGTCCAGCGGCTTGCCGCCGCATTTCAATAACATTTGCCGCTTTAAGGAGCGCGAGGAACGCCGAGGGTAGCTTCAGGCGCGTGTGCAGAATGGATAAGTGGGTAGTCCATAAATTTGGGGGTTCCAGCGTCGCGGACGCTGCCTGCTTTCGCCGGGTGGCAGAAATCGTCGAGGCGTCGCCAAACCCTCGCGAAGCCATTGTGCTGTCCGCCTGCCGCGGCGTTACCGACGCGCTGCTCGAACTGGTCGCGCTGGCTGAACAACCCAAGAAGGAATTCGGGCCGGCAATCCGCGCACTGAAGGCGAGGCACCTGGACCTTGCCGCCGAACTGATATCGAAACCAGCCTACGAAAGCTACAAGGCGCAATTCGAGCGAGATTGCTTGGACATCGCCGGCATGCTGCAGACCGTGCGGCTCATCCGATCCTCGACCTACTCGATGCGCGATGTCATCGCCGGCTTCGGGGAAATATGGTCCACGCGCGTGTTCGCGCCTTTCTTGAGGGAGCGCGCTCGGATCAGCGGCGACGTCCTGTGGGTCGACGCTCGCGAAGTCATCATCATCGAATGGGGATCGCTGGGGCCCGCGGTGCAATGGGCGGCCAGCGAAGCCAACCTGCAAAAGATAGTCCCGCCGAATTTTTCCGGCCGCCTCATAGTGACCGGTTTCGTCGCGACCACGACCAAAGGCAAGCAGACCACGCTGGGCCGCAACGGCAGCGATTTTTCGGGCTCCATTTTCGGCTCGCTCCTGGATGCGATCGAAATCATCATCTGGACGGACGTCGACGGAGTGCTGTCGGCGGACCCGCGCTTGGTGCCGAATGCGCAGGTTATTGACCAGCTTTCCTACAACGAGGCGATGGAGCTGGCTTACTTTGGGGCCAAGGTCATTCATCCGCAGACCATGGCGCCGGCGGTGGCGCGCGACATCCCGATTTTCATCCGCAATACCTTCGCGCCGCAGAAGCGCGGCACCCTGATCTGCGCCAACCCGGTTTCCGCGCTGAAAGTCAAAGGCATCACGAGCATCGACCCGGTCGCACTGGTGAATCTCGAGGGCGCGGGCATGATCGGCGTACCCGGCACGGCGCATCGCTTGTTCGGTGCGCTGCGCGATTCCGGCATCTCGGTGATTCTCATTTCACAGGGCAGTTCGGAGCATTCCATTTGTTTTGCCATTCCCGAAGAGCAAGCCGTGCGCGCCGAAGAGGCGGTGCGGCGCGCCTTCGATGCCGAATTGCGCGACGGACAGATTCAGCATGTCGATATCGGGCTCGGCATGAGTATTCTGGCGGTCGTCGGCGACGGCATGGCCGGCGCACACGGCGTCGCGGCGAAGGTCTTCAATTCCCTCGGGGACGCCGCGATCAGCGTGCGCGCAATCGCGCAAGGGGCTTCGGAGCGCAACATCTCGGTCGTCGTCGACGGCAAGGGAGCGGCCAGAGCCCTGCGGGCAGTACACGCCGCCTTTTATCTTTCGCCCAACACCCTGTCCATCGGCTTGATCGGGCCCGGCACGGTGGGACGCGTGCTGCTGGCACAAATCGCCACGCAGATCGATCGGCTGCGGGAACTGAATCTGGACCTTCGGGTGCGCGGAATCGCCAGTTCGAAGCGCATGCTGCTCGAGGAGACCTCGGTGGACTTGAGCCGCTGGGCCGAGCGCATGGCGGAGGCGGGCGAGCCATTGGATCTTCAAAAATTCGTCAGCCATGTACAAGCGGACTACGTGCCGCACACGGTGCTGATCGATTGCACGGCGAGCGCCGAGGTTGCCGATCAATACAGCGATTGGCTGTCGCGCGGCATCCACATCGTGACGCCGAACAAGAAGGCAAACAGCGGCACGCTGCCGTATTACCGATCGCTGCACGAGGCAAAGCGGGCGGCGGGCACTCACTATTTGTATGAAGCCACGGTGGGCGCGGGACTGCCCATCATCCAGACGCTGCGCGATCTGCGCGGTACCGGCGACGACATCACGCAGATCGAGGGGATCTTTTCCGGGACGCTGGCGTATCTGTTCAATGTTTTCGACGGCAGCGAGTCCTTCTCCTCGATCGTCCGCGCCGCGAAGGCGAAGGGCTATACGGAGCCTGACCCGCGCGACGACTTGTCGGGCATGGATGTCGCGCGCAAGCTGATTATTCTCGCCCGCGAAATGGGCCTGACCCTCGAGATGTCCGACGTTCAAGTCGAAGGCCTGGTGCCCGCGGCGCTGACACTGTGCAGCGTCGAGGAGTTCATGGCGCGCCTGCCGGAGTCCGACGCCGCCATGGCGGCCGCACTGGACGAGGCGCGCAAGAAAGCTCAGGTGCTGCGTTATGTCGGCCGCATCGACGCCGCCGGCAGGGCGACGGTGGGCTTGATGCGGCTGGACGCCAAGCATGCTTTTGCGAATATCGCGCTCACGGACAACGTGGTGCGCTTCGCTACGCGCCGTTACTGCGACAACCCGCTGATCGTTCAGGGACCGGGAGCCGGCCCCGAAGTGACCGCGGCGGGGGTATTTTCCGATCTATTGCGCTTGTCCGCCTATCTCGGCGCGCACATTTAGCAGCGAGGATTTTAAGTGCTCACGGACGTTACCGCCTTTGCGCCCGCCACCGTCGCCAATGTCGGCATTGGATTCGATATTTTGGGTCATGCGGTGGATGAGGTCGGCGACCGGGTGCGGATCCGCCGCATCGAAGAGAACGAGGTTCGAATACTCTCCATTACCGGCGTGGCGGGCGACCTGCCGGTGGAGCCGCAGCGGAACACGGCCGGCCGAGCGGTGCAAGCCATGCATGCCGCCTTGTCGCCGGGCTTTGGCTTCGAATTGGAAATAGAAAAGGGCATTCCGTTGGGATCCGGAATGGGCGGGTCGGCGGCCTCCGCCGTGGCGGCCGTCGTCGCGGCCAATGCGTTGCTGCATGCGCCGGCACCTCAAGTTCAGCTGCTGAAATTTGCGATGGAGGGCGAAATAGTCGCGAGCGGTGCTGCGCACATCGACAACATCGCGCCATGCTTGTACGGCGGCCTGACTCTCACCGTTGGCATCGACAATCCGCGGGTGAAGCAGATTCCGGTGCCGCGCGGATTGCGATGCGTGCTGGTGCATCCGCATATGTACCTCGGGACGCGCGAGGCTCGTGCCATCCTCAATATCAATGTGAGCCGTTCGGATTTTGTTTGGCAAAGCGCCAACCTTGCCGGCTTCATCAGCGGCTGCTATTCCAATGACCTGGAGATGATTCGCGAGTCCTTCAATGACGTGATCATCGAACCCCAGCGCCACTCGCTCATCCCGGGCTTCAAGGATGTGCAGCGTGCCGCCATGTCGGCCGGCGCGCTCGGCTGCTCGATCTCAGGCGCCGGCCCCGCGGTC
This sequence comes from Steroidobacteraceae bacterium, assembly GCA_036263775.1. Classification (GTDB taxonomy): domain Bacteria; phylum Pseudomonadota; class Gammaproteobacteria; order Steroidobacterales; family Steroidobacteraceae; genus Bog-1198. The sequence goes on from DATATA010000074.1 coordinate 18,276, forward strand.
TTCGCCTGGTCGGCGATTCAACACGCCGAGGCGGTGCGCGGCGCCATGGTGGCGGCCTTTGCCGTGCATGAATTGCAGGCCGATTCCTGGGTTTCTCTGATGCAGAACTACGGTGCCCGGGTGGTAAAGGCCTGATGGCGGGTTTATGGTTCGAGAGCTCCCGCGGCGGCGTGCCGCGCGTGAGTTTGAGTCAAGCCATTGCCCAAGGCCTTGCCGGGGACGGCGGCCTGTACGTCCCGAGCGAAATCCCCACGATCGATCCGCATTCCTTCTTGGCTGGATCCGGCGTGCCGCAAATTGCGCGCGCGGCGTTGGCGGGTTTTTTCGCCGGCGACGCCTTACAGCAGGAACTCGGACCCATTGCCGACGCATCGATGAACTTTGCGGCTCCGACCACGCCGGTCGCCGCTTGCCGCGATCCGTTATATGTCTTGGAGCTTTATCACGGCCCCACCGCGGCATTCAAGGATTTTGGAGCAAGATTTCTGGCCGAGTGCCAGCAGCGCCTGCAACGAAGCGCCGGCAGCCAACCGCTGACCATTCTGGTCGCGACCTCGGGTGATACCGGGGGTGCGGTCGCGGCTGCGTTCCACCGTCGCCCGTGGGCGAGGGTGGTCATCCTCTATCCCAAAGGATTGGTGAGCCCTCGCCAGGAGCGGCAGTTGACTTGTTGGGGCGACAATGTGCTGGCGCTTCGGGTCGATGGGACGTTCGACGATTGTCAAGGATTGGTCAAGAAGGCATTCCGCGACCCCAAATTGAGGCGCATGCATCGCTTCAGTTCGGCCAACAGCATCAATATCGGGCGCCTTCTGCCGCAGATGGTGTACTACATCGCTTCCAGTCTTGAAATCGCCAAGGCGACCCGAAGCAGGCCCTCCTACCTCATTCCGGCGGGAAATTTGGGCAATGCCTGCGCGGCGCTTTGGGCTCGCGCCATGGGGTTTCCACTGGGGCGCATCGTCTTGGCCCATAACAGCAACCGCACGGTGCCGGATTTCCTCTCGACAGGCCATTGGCAGCCTAGGCCCAGTATCGCCACGCTGGCGTCCGCCATGGATGTCGGCGATCCCAGCAACATGGAACGCATCCGCGCGCTTTATCCTACACTGGAAACCATGCGCGAACATTTGAGCGCGGATACCGTCGATGACGCTACAATTCGCACTCGAATCGGAGGGGACTTCATGGAGTTCGGACGCGAATGGTGCCCGCACACCGCGACCGCGGCGGAAGTCTACAGCCGCTTGAGCCCGCAGCAACGGGGCGGGCAGCCATGGGTCGTGGTTGCCACCGCACATCCGGCGAAGTTCAATGAAATCGTGGAGCCCATCATCGGCAGGCCGATCGCTGTTCCCGACAGTCTCGGCCGCCTCCTGCGCTTGCCCGAACACCGTGTCGATTTACCGCCGACCCTCGAGGCCTTGACCGCAGCGCTCGCATGACCGGCATCCGTATCGAACCGCAATGGATTGGCATCGGCGCGGCCGTGGTGCTGCTGGCCGCGCTCGGTTTCTTCGCGCTGCGCGCTTATCAGCGCCGCGCGCGCCGAAAATCGTTGCTGGCGCGCCTGGAACAGGTCGCTTCGGCCGCTGCCCATCAGGTACTCGTGCCGGACGGAATGGGCGGCTTCATTCATATCGATCATATACTTTTGACTCCTCGCGGAGTTCTGGTGCTCGACACGCGCCGCGTTGCCGGACTGATATTCGGCGGCGATCAAATGAGCGATTGGACCGTCATGGGGCGCGGTCACCGCTATACCTTCGACAACCCGCAGCCGGCGCTGTACGACCGCATCGCTGCGGTCAAGGCGATTGTCGGCGAGGTACCGGTCGAGGGACGGCTGCTGTTCTCCAATGTCGGTAAATTCACCAAGGGAATTCCCAAATGGGTGGTGATGCTCGATGGCATCGAGGTGGAATTTCCCGTGGTTGCGCGCGGCGACCCGACATTGGAGTCACCGGATCAATATCAAGAGGGCTGGAACCGCCTAGTCACGCAATTGCGGCCGAGCCCGCATCTATTTACGAATCTGTGAGCCCGAACAGCGCCACGGCGTTGCGTGTCGTGACCGCGGCGACGGACTCCAGCGTCTCCCCCCGCAGTCGCGCGACGGTAGCGGCGATGTGCGGCAGGTAAGAGGGCTCGTTGCGCCGCGACTTAGGCTTGGGGTCGAGGTCCCGCGGCAGCAAGTACGGCGCATCGGTCTCTATCAGAAGCCGATCGGCCGGAATTCGCGGCACACTGCGCCTCAAGTCGATGCCGCGGCGCTCATCGCAGGCCCAGCCGGTAATGCCGATGAAAAGACCGAGTGCTAGGTAGGCTTCCAGTTCGGCCTCTCCGCCCGTGAAGCAGTGCGCCACGCCGCCCGTCAATCGACCGGCAAAGTCCTGCAAAATGGCGGTAAAATCGGCGTGCGCATCGCGCTGATGCAGAAAGACCGGTTTGCGCACCTGCTCGGCGATTTCCAACTGCGCGATGAATGCGCGCCGCTGGGCGCCGGGCGGCGAGAGATTGCGAAAATAGTCAAGGCCGCATTCGCCCACCGCCACGACGCACGCCGCGTCCAGAAGTCCGATCAACTGCGGACGCTGCGCGGCGATGAAGGATTGCGCGTGATGCGGATGAACTCCCGCCGTGCTCCAGAGACGCCTGGGATGCAAGGCGGCGAGGGCCGCAGCTTGGGTGGAACCGGCAAGATCGGCGCCCGTGATCACTTGGCGGTGCACGCCGGCCTGCCAGGCACGCGTCATCACGGCGTCACGATCCGCGGCAAAACTCTGATGCGTCAGGTTCGATCCAATATCAATCAAGTCCAAGCTCAAGATTCAAAACCTCTTGTGATATCTTCGCGGGCATTCTAAGCGCGCGCGAGAGCATGCCGATGAGAAACATTCTGTTGATTGTCATGCTGCTGAGCGCCATCGGGGCACGAGCTCAAGAGGGCGGCGATACCCAGGCCCGGATCGACTATGCCTACCAAACCGAGGATAGCAATAGCCTGGCCAACCTCATTCAAAATCTGACGACCCGCGTCAACGGCGACGTGGGAGACCTCGCGTCGCGCTATCATTTGGCGCACGCCCAGTACCGCTTCGCTCAGCTGGCGCACGAACGGCGACTTCGCGGCGCGGAATCGGCGTACTCGGATTGCATCGATCAGCTAAAGCCGGTGATCGATAAGAATGACGGATCGGCCGAGGGCATGGTGCTGCAATCCGCCTGTTATTCCGGGCTTGCGGACCTCAGATCGCTCGAGGCCGTGCTGCTGCGGTCACGTGCGGCCGAGCGGCTCAAATCAGCGCTCAAATTGGAACCGCGCAATCCACGCGCGGTGCTGCTGTCCGCCTCGCAGGATATGCGGCACGCGAAAGCGGGCTCGCCGCAGAGTCGACAGGCCTTTGCCGAATTGCAATTGGCAGCGCAGCTATTCGAGCAGTCTTCCGGCACGAGCAATGAGGCGCCGGGATGGGGTCATGCAGAGGCGTATTTGGCGCTGGGTCATGAGATGCTAATTCGCGGCGATCATTTGGGCGCACGCAATTGGATTGAGAAAGCACTGCTTGCGGCGCCGGATTACAAAGCCGCGCAGCGTCAGCTGGCATCATTGGCAAAACCTTAGAGCTCGGCGGTGCGCTTGGTTGCATCGCTAACCTGGTATCATTCGGAGCGATGAAGCCACAAGGCACGCAGCTATCTTTGTTCGAGACGCGCAGCGTAAATGACCCCTTCGCGGTGCGGGTGAGCCCGCGCGCACGCCGCCTGACCGCACGGGTGCATGTGGGCGGCCGCGTGGAAATCGTCGTGCCGGTCGGAGTCAATGCGCATGCGGTGCGCGATTTCGTGCAGCGGTTTACTCCGTGGATCGACCGCAAGGTCGCGGCAATGCGCTGCTTCGTGGCTCCGGCGGAACCGGTGCCGCCCTCGGTTGAGTTTGCGTTCACCGGCGAAACATTTCGCGTGGAATGGCAACGCGCACCGGGCCGCAGGCTGGAACATTCAGCCGAACGCATCGCGGTGCACGCGCCCGACGACTCCGCTGCACGGGAATTGTTGCGGCGCTGGCTGAGGGGCGCGGCCGAGCGGCGGCTGACGGCGCAGCTGCTGCAGCTTGCGGCCGATTTGAAATACTCCGTCGCGCGCGTGAGCATCCGCTGTCAGCGGACCCGCTGGGGAAGCTGTTCGACGCGCGGTACCGTCAGCCTGAACTGCTCTCTGGTGTTCCTGCGTCCGGAGGTGGTGCGCTATTTGTTCGTTCACGAACTGGCGCACACCAAGCACATGAACCACTCCTCGGCCTTCTGGCGCCTGGTGGAGAAGCTCGAGCCCGATTGCCGACGCCTTGATCGGGAGCTCTTGGCCGGCTGGCGTACCGTACCCGCCTGGGTTTTCAAGAACTAGGCTTGCGATGAACGAAACGCCGCCACGGGTCGGACCCTTCGTGGACTTGAGCGACGAAGAGGTTCATTGGGACCTAACCGAGGCGCTCAGCTATTCGCAGTACCTGAATCTCGGAAAATTGCTCGACGCACAACACCCGTTGTCCTACCAGCACGACGAGATGCTGTTCATCATCATCCATCAGGTTTCGGAATTGTGGATGAAGCTGTGCCTGCATGAGCTCAATGCCACGGTTGATTGCGTGCGGCGCGACGATCTTGGACCGACATTCAAGATGCTGGCGCGGGTCTCTACCATTCAGCAGCAGTTGCTTCAGTCGTGGGATGTGCTGGCGACGATCACGCCGCACGACTATTCCGCTTTCCGCAATACGCTCGGCAAGTCCTCGGGATTTCAGTCGCCGCAGTATCGAATGCTGGAATTTCTGATCGGCAACAAAAATGCCGACACCATCAAGGTATTTCGCAACGATCCACCCATGTTCGAGACGCTGGAGCGTGCCTTGCGCGCCCCCAGCCTGTACGACGAGGTGCTGCGTCTCTTGAGCCGGCGGGGCCTTGACGTACCGCCCGAAGCCATCGATCGCGACTTCACGCAACCCTACCAGGCCAGCAAGCAGGTCGCCGCGGCGTGGCTCAGCGTCTATCACAACTCCGTCAAGGAGTGGGATCTGTATGAGCTGGCCGAACGTCTGGTGGACCTGGACTACAAATTCCAGCTGTGGCGGTTTGCCCACGTGAAAACCGTCGAGAGGATCATCGGCTACAAGCGCGGCACCGGGGGCACGGGCGGCGTGTCGTACCTTACCAAGGCGCTGGAACTGAAGTTCTTTCCGGAACTTTGGACCATTCGCACCTCGATGTAGGAAGGAAAGCGTGGCATCCATTCAAGATCAGCTGCATAACGTCAACGTCGCCTCGAGCGATCTATTGGCCACGCCGGAAGAGATCAAACGGCGCTTGCCATTGACCGCGAAGGCCGCGGACACGGTTTTTAAATCTCGCGAGGCGGTGCGGGCAATTCTGGAGCGGCGCGACCCGCGCCTGTTCGTGGTGGTCGGCCCATGCTCAATCCATGATGTCGCGGCCGCCCGCGAATATGCAGGGCGCCTCAAGGAACTCGCGCTGCGAGTCGGTTCGACGCTGCTGCTGATCATGCGCGTGTATTTCGAGAAGCCGCGCACCACGGTCGGCTGGAAGGGGCTGATCAACGACCCCGATTTGGACGACTCGTTCCATATCGAGAAGGGAATTCTGCTGGCCCGCGAGCTGCTGCTGTACGTCGCCGAATTGGGGCTGCCGGCGGGCACCGAAGCCCTTGATCCCATCATGCCTCAATATTTGTCGGAGCTCATTACCTGGACGGCCATCGGCGCTCGCACCACCGAGTCGCAGACTCATCGTGAAATGGCGAGCGGGCTTTCGACACCGGTGGGTTTCAAGAACGGCACCGACGGCGCGTTGGCGGGTTCGATCAACGCACTGAAGTCCGTTCGGCAGCCGCATCACTTCCTGGGCATCACGCAGCAGGGCCAGTCGGCGGTATTTCGCACCAAGGGCAATCAGCATGCGCACATCGTGCTGCGCGGCGGCGGCGGGCGGGTCAATTACGATGCGGTCAGCATCGCCGTGGCTGAGCGGGAGCTCAAGGCGGAGGGATTGCCGGCCACCATCGTGGTGGATTGCAGTCACGGCAATTCAAACAAGGATGCCGACCTGCAGCCCTTGGTCGCCGAGAATTGCGTTACCCAAATCGTGGACGGCAACCGCTCGATCGTCGGCCTGATGCTCGAGAGTCATTTGAAGGCCGGCAGCCAATCCATTCCCAAAGACCTGAGCAAGCTCGAGTATGGAATGTCGATTACCGATCCTTGCATCGACTGGGCGAGCACCGAAGCCCTGTTGCTCAAATTGCACGATTCGCTGCGGAGCGTTTCGAATCGCGCTTAGTTCCAATAGGTAACGGCAACCTCCCATTTAGCGGCCAGACGCCGCGCGGCGTCATCACCATTGACCAGAAGCGCCCGATCCGCCTGCCGCAGATGATCCAAATCGGACGCCGAATTGGCATAGGCAATGACGGGCACGCCCCGATACCGCTCGCGCAACCACGCCAGACAGCGAAGTTTTTCCTCACCGCGGCGATTGGGGGTTTTTAATGCTCCGTCAAGGCGCTCACCCCGCCATTCGAGCTCCGTGCACAGCGTCAGCTCGAAGCCCAGCTGCCGCCCAATCAAGGGGACATACAAGTCCGGGCTTGCTGACAGCAGAACCAAGTGATCGCCGGCCGCGCGGTGCGTCTCCAACACCGCCAGCGCAACGGGTCGAAAGCGTCGTTTGGATTCAAAATCGGCCACGAAGCGTTGCGCCCAAGCGTCCAGCGTCTCGCGCTTCTCGCCCCGCAAGAGCATGCGAATGACCCGCGATTTGAGCGCGCCGCGGTCGCTATCGCGCCAGAAAAACCAAAGCGCAGCCGGCAAGCGCCACAGGCCGAGCGCGCGGTGTGGCCGTAGCCGCAAGAACCCGAGCAGAAACGGCAGCAGCGTATCGCGCCAGGTCAGTGTTCCGTCCAAATCAAAAAGCGCCAGCCATGGACTGGAGGCGACGCTCGGGGCAGCATTGACGGCCACTCTATTACCTTAAGATACAGTCATATAGAATGTTTATCTCGATCTGACTTTAATGGACTGCGGCCTAAAGAGGGCGCAAGCGCGTCCTATACAATGGCAAGCATTATGAACTCTTCCGTGGCAATCGTCGGCGCAGGCGCCATCGGCGCATGGTTCAGCGATGCGTTCGACCGGGCAGGATGGCGCGTGTCCATGGTTGCACGCGGTGCGACGCTCGAGGCTTTGCGGCAATCGGGCTTGCGAGTGGAGCAGGACGGCGCGGTTCGCACCAGCCGCCCGCGGACCGGGTCGCCTGCGGAGCTCGGCATTCACGACTTCGTCGTCCTTGCGGTGAAGGCGCAGCTGTTGCCGGCGTTGGCGCCGGAATTGAGCCCCCTCTTGGGTCCACAAAGTGTGGTCATCAGCGCTACCAACGGCATCCCCTGGTGGTTTTTTCAGGATTTCGCAGGTCCGCTCGCGAATACGAGGCTTCAGTCCGTCGACCCGGGCGGCATGCAGCAGCAGACCTTTCCTCGGGATCGCACTCTCGGATCGGTGGTGCATGCTTCAGTCCGGGTTGTCGCCCCCGGGCACGCTCGAGTCGTGGCTGCGGATCGCCTGATTCTCGGCGCGCCCGATGGCGCCTCGACGCCGCCGCTCGAAGCGGCGATGCAGGCGCTGCGCGCCGGTGGCATCAATGCGCTGGTATCCGCCAACATCCGGCGGGACGTATGGACCAAGCTCTGGGGCAACATGACGATGAATCCCTTGAGTGCGCTTACGCGCTGCGGTACCGCCAAGATGCTGGCGAATGCGGATGTGCGCGAGCTGTGCATCCGCATGATGGAGGAGATGCAGCTTTGCGCGCAGCGGCTTGAATTGGCCGTGTCGATCACCGCGGCGGAGCGCATCGGCGTGACGCAGCGGCTCGGCGACTTCAAAACCTCCATGCTTGCGGACATTGAAGCCGGCCGTCCGCTCGAGATCGATCCGCAACTTGGCGCCGTGGTCGAGATCGCGAGCTTGCTCAACATCCCGACACCTTTTCTGCGTTCGGTGCTCGGACTTACCCGCTTGGTCTCCCCGCGGAACGTATAGAATTACAAAATATCCGTTTGAATGGGTGGAATGAAGCATGTTCGAAAAGGGCAACAGCACTGCGCGCGCGGTGTACTTGGCAAGCGCCGCCGCGCTCTTATTCCTGTCCGTCACCGCGCAAAGCGCGCCCGTGGCGCCGGCGGCGAAGCCTCCAAATAAGCACGCCGCCGTTCCGGCCGAGACGGCCGGGTCGGCGGACTTCTCACACATCAAGTCGCTCGGCGGCATCGATGAATATCGGCTCGACGGCAATGGGCTGACGGTGCTCCTGGTGCCGGATCACTCCGCGCCGGTGGTTACCTTTGAGGTCACGTACCAGGTCGGTTCGCGCAACGAAGTCACCGGCACGACCGGCGCCACCCACATCCTCGAACACCTGATGTTCAAGGGCAGCGACGCTTTCAATGACGTCAAGGGCAACAGCATCAAGCAAATGCTGGAGCGCGTGGGCGGGCAGTTCAATGCCACCACATCGTTCGACCGCACCAACTACTTCGCCACCATTGGCCGCGAGAACCTCGAGAGCTACATCGCCATCGAGGCAGACCGCATGCGACACCTATGGCTGCACGAGTCGGATCGGCAGGCGGAAATGACGGTCGTGCGCAATGAATACGAGCGCGGTAAGAACGATCCCGAGAACGTTTTGCTCGAAGAGGTCATGGAAGCGGCCTATGTAGCGCTTCCGTATCACCATCCGACCATCGGCTGGAAGAGCGATATCGAACACGTGCCGATCGCGAAGCTTCGCGAGTTCTACGATACGTTTTATTGGCCGAACAATGCGGTTGTCACGGTGGTGGGCGATATCGATTCGGACTCGGTTCTCGGGCTCATCAAGAAATATTACGGGGTCTATCCGCGCTCCCCCGCGCCGATCCCGGCGGTCTACACGGAAGAACCTGCGCAAAGCGGCGAGCGGCGCGTCGTCGTCAAGCGGCCCGGCGAGTTGGGGACGATCATCGTGGCGCACAAGGTTCCGAACGGCCGGGATGCCGATCAGGCCGCGCTCGAGATGCTCGACGCCATCCTGAGTTCCGGAAAAAACGGCCGCCTCTATCGCACGCTGGTCGATCAAGGTCTGGCATTGAGCGCGGGCGCGGGCATCGATCTGCTCCACGACCTGTCGCTCCATACCTTGTACGCCGCGCTCACTCCGGGAACCAGCCATGAACAGGTCGAAAATGCGCTGGTGGCGGAGTTGAACAAGATCAAAACCAACGGCGTGACGCCTGCCGAAGTCGCCACGGTGAAGCAGCAATTCACCGCCGAGGATGCCTATAAGCGCGACGGCACCGCGGCGGTCGCCAGTGAGCTCAGCGAATGGATCGGTGTCGGCGATTGGACGCTCTATGTCACCTTTCCGCAAAAGGTCCAACAGGTCTCGCCGGCGGATGTGCAACGGGTCGCCAAGCAATACTTCGGCGCGGACCAGAGCACGGTCGGCTGGTTCGTTCCCGTAGCGCCCAAAACGGAGAAAGGCTCGTGATTCGACTTTCGCTGATGATGATGTCGTTGTTGACCGCGAGCGGCACGGCGGCCGCCGCCATGGCCGACCTGGCGCACCGCTCGAGGCCCGCGGGAATCGATCTGATCACCTATCACAGCAACGTGAAAGATGTCGTCATTGTCCTCGGTGTTTTGCCGGCCGGCGATGCCATGGCGGAAGCGGGCAACATCGCGATTCCCACGCTGTCGGGAATGATGCTCGATCGCGGCACCAAGGCGCTCGATAAGTTCGCGATCTCGGATAAATTGGACAATGTGGGCGCTGAGATCGGCTTTCAGGTCGGCGAGCAGTCGCTGGAGATCCGCGCGAAGTGCCTGAAAAAGGACCTGCCCTTGATCATCGAAACGATTGCAGCGGAATTGCGCACCCCCGCGCTGTTGGCGGGTGAGTTCAACAAAGCCAAGCAGCAATTTGTCGGTGAGCTCCAGGCATCCGCACAGAACAGCGGCGCACTGGCATCCGAAGCGTTCGGCCGGGCGGTGTTTCCGCAGGGCCATCCGAATCGCCCTCATACGCTCAAGGAATACATAGCGGCGGCCAAGAGTGCGAGCCTCGAGGAACTCAAGGCCTTTCAGGCCAAATACAATGGCCCGGCGCACATGACGATGGTGATAGCCGGCGATGTCTCCGATGCGGACGCTCAGTCTGAAATAGGCAAGGCGTTCTCAGGCTGGTTGGGCGGCCAGGATTACTTGCGGCCTGCAAAGCCCGCGGTGGCGGCCGCAGCCGCCGAATTTACCGTGCCGCTCGCGGATAAGCCCAGCGTGACCATGCTCCTGGGTCAAGCGAGCGGACTGCGCTACAGCGATGCCGACAGCTTGCCGCTGCGCCTCGGCACGGCAATTCTCGGACGCGGCTTCACCGGCCGACTCATGGGCACGGTGCGCGACAAGGAAGGTTTGACCTACAACATCGGCGCCAGCATGGGCGATGACAGCATCGCCGACGGCGTATGGGAAATCTCCGCGAGCTTCGCGCCCGCCCTTTTGAACAAAGGCGTCGAATCGACGCGCCGCGAGGTGGCCAAATGGTGGAAGGATGGGGTCACCGAGCAAGAATTGGCAGTGCGTAAGCAGGGTGTGATCGGCAGCTACTATGTGAGCTTATCGACGACGCTGGGCCTCGCGGAAACCATTCTGGTCAATACTCAACGCGGTTACGACCTTGGCTGGCTCGACGGCTATCCGAAGGCGCTGAAAGCAGTGACGCGCGATGAGGTCGATGCCGCGATCAAAGCGCACATCAATCCGAACACGATGGTGCTCGTGGAAGCAGGCAGCGTGCCGGCGGCCGCCAAGTAGGCGGCAACCGGCGACACAACCAGCGACATTCGGACGGGCTGCTACGCGGCCTTGGCCGGCGCGGCAAGCTGACGCAACACATATTGCAGTATTCCGCCGTGCTGGTAGTAGTCCAGTTCCTTCGGTGTATCGATGCGCAAGCGCGCTTGAAACTCGATGGATATGCCGTCATCGCCTTTTGCGATGACTCTGACCACCTTCGCCGCGCCCCGGTTCAGGCCGGCGATCTCGAAAGTCTCCTTGCCCGAAAGCCCTAGGCTCTGCGTGCTCTGACCTTCCTTGTATTGCAGCGGCAGCACGCCCATGCCGATCAGATTGGAGCGGTGAATGCGCTCGAAGCTCTCGGCGATGACAGCCTTGACGCCCAACAGCATCGTGCCCTTGGCCGCCCAATCGCGCGAACTGCCCGTGCCATATTCCTTGCCGGCGAGAATCACCAGCGGCGTTTTCGCCTCTTGGTACTTGACCGAGGCGTCGAAAATCGACATTTGCTCGCCGCTGGGAATGTGCAGCGTGACGCCACCCTCGGTGCCGGGTAACAACAGATTGCGCAATCGGATGTTGGCGAACGTGCCGCGCATCATGACTTCGTGATTGCCGCGGCGCGCGCCGTAGGAATTGAAATCCGCCGCTTGCACGCCTTGCGCCATGAGGTACTTGGCAGCCGGACTGGATTTCGAAATGTTGCCGGCGGGGGAAATGTGGTCGGTCGTGACCGAATCACCCAACACTGCGAGCGCGCGTGCTCCTTTGATGTCGCCCATCGGGGCCGGCGTCATGGTCATGCCCTCGAAGTAGGGCGGATTTTTCACGTAGGTGGATTTTCCGTCCCACGAGTAGATTTTTCCGGCCGGCGTCTTGATCGCCGCCCAATTCGTGTCGCCCAAAAACACATTGGCGTAGCCTTTCTTGAACATGGCCGAATCGACCGATGAAGCGACCGCGGCGGCGACATCTTGGGCGCTCGGCCAGATGTCCTTAAGATATACCGGCTTGCCGTCCTTGCCCGTTCCCAAGGGCTCGGTGGTGATATCGATGTCCAGGCTTCCTGCCAGGGCATAGGCGACAACCAGCGGCGGCGAAGCCAGAAAATTCATCTTGATTTCCGGATGCACGCGGCCTTCGAAATTGCGATTACCGGATAACACCGAACAGGCGACAACATCGCCCACTTTTACAGCCTCGGAGATTTCGGGCTTGAGGGGTCCTGAGTTTCCGATGCAATTGTGTACGGCCACGTTGCCGGCTAAAAAAGCCTGTACCTGGGGCACGGCAATGTCGAACACCCGCCGGCGTCCTGCGCCGCGGCGGTCGATGACGCGCAAGCTCAAGGCCGGGAGAGTGAGGGACTCCTTGTCGACAAAGTAGCGACTCGCACGATCAAGCGATTGACCCACTCGCAATGCGCCGAACCAGTGGCTTACCCCGAGCTGCTCAAAGAGTTGTGCAGGCGAGGGGAACTCCGGTGTCTCGACCTCGGCGAGTTCGGCTGCGGCAATCGATCGCGATCGGGCGAAGGTCCGTTGGACCGGGAGGCGGTACATGCGATCGAGTCGGTCGGCCATCCCTAGCCGCTGACGGTTGATGGTTGCGAGCATACGCCAATACACGGCAGCCGCACTCGCTCGCAGATTCTTGTCGATACAGTAGCGATAGCCGACCCGCTCAACAAAAGAAAGCCCGTCGGGCAGCTCTAAACGGATTTCCCGTCGAGCGATCCCGTCCTGCGCGCTCGGATAAGCGGAGGCCGAGCGAGGCGTGGGATATTCGCGGACCGCGGCACCAGAGACCTCGACCCCGCAACGGGAGAGCAGCTGGATGATCCTGTCCATCTTCTGTCTGGTTGAATCGACGAACTCGGGTTTGGCGCTTTGCGAGTACCTGGGCGGCTCCAGGCTCGCATGAGCCGCGGTCTTGCCATAGCGGTGCAGGATAGGAGCATGTCCGTCTGCACCGAAGATACCGCCCAGGAATTCGCGCACCACCGAGACCGGGCAGGTTGATTTCAACAGGAATTCGGGCAGGAACGCGGGCTGTTCGATGCGCCGGCCGACATGGACACCTCGGAGCGCCAGCACGCTCTGGGTCAGCTCGAGCGGCAGCACGATGGACCACTTGCGCTGATCGTAAGCGGTGGCTTTCGGCCGCTTGGCCGTGAGCAGCTCGATATCATTGAGAACCGCTTCGCGGTCAAATTTTTGCCCCACGTTCATCCGCGCCTGCCCGGCGCAACTGATCGACCCGTCGCCAAGTAAATGGCCCAGCAGACGCGCGAACGCGAGGGTGCAGCGACGTTCGTTGTCGCTCGCCATGGTAAAGGTCCGAGGTCCCGCCTGCAGCTCGTAGCCCGACTCATCGTCACCAGGATCATCGAGCGGAGCCTCCGGTCCTATCAGAACGCGATCATTGTTTAGAACGAGCTCGTCGGCCCGAACCCAGCGTCCATCCGCGCATAACACACGATGATCGGGCGTGAGCGTGAGAGCGCGGCCGTCCTCGAGCACGATCGACAGGCAGTCGCGCTCGCCCTGATCCATGCGCTCGGTCTGCATCGCCATCTGCAGCTCGCCTTCAGCGAGGGGCGCAAGCACTCGCAGCCCTCCGGCCGCGGCCATCGATTCGATGCGGCGGGCGGTGCCATCCGCCAGCGTTACGGGAGTGCCATCGGCGATGCACGTAGTACAGCCATAGCCCACCGTGTAAAACCCCAGCCGTTCCAAATCGCTCAACAGACCCGCTTTGGCTAGGTAGTCCGTCACCACACGCGACCCTGGAGCCAGCGAAGTTTTCACCCACGGTTTCGCGCTCAAGCCTTTTTCGAGCGCACTGCGCGCCAGCAGACCCGCGGCCACGAGGACGGCGGGGTTGGAAGTATTGGTGCAACTCGTGATGGCGGCGATGAGCACCGCGCCATCTTTGACGTCGAAACTGGCGTTGCCGACCGTGGCCGGCGCGCTGCCCGCGGCCTGGGGGTTTTTCTGGGTGCGTTCCTCCGCCATTTTCTTCACGCTGCTCCGATAGACGCTCTTCGCCTTTGTCAAGGGCACCCGGTCCTGCGGACGTTTGGGTCCGGCCAGAGACGGTTCTACCTTCGACAGGTCCAATTCGACCACATCGGTGTAATCCGCGGCCGGCGCGCCGTTGATGCGCCACAGGCCCTGCGCCTTGGCGTAAGCCTCGACAAGGGAGATCTGCTCGGCCGATCGGCCGGTCAATTCCAGATAGCGGATCGTTTCCTCGTCGATGGGGAAAATTGCACAGGTCGAGCCGAACTCCGGCGACATATTGGCAATGGTCGCGCGATCGGCGAGAGGCAATCCTTTGAGCCCATCGCCGAAGAATTCCACGAATTTGTCGACGACGCCTTTTTTGCGCAGCATCTCCGTCACCATCAGCACCAGGTCGGTCGCCGTGGTGCCGGGCGGCAATGCGCCCGTCAGCTTGAAGCCAATGACTTGCGGTATCAACATGGTGACCGGCTGCCCCAACATGGCCGCCTCGGCTTCGATTCCGCCGACGCCCCAGCCGAGAACTCCCAAGCTGTTCACCATGGTGGTGTGCGAATCGGTGCCCACCAGCGTATCCGGGTACGCGGTTTTTTTGCCGCCGGCATCATCGGAGAAGATCACGCGCGCGAGGCGCTCGATGTTGACCTGGTGCACGATGCCGGTATTCGGCGGCACGACCTTGAAGTTGCTGAACGCAGTCTGGCCCCAGCGCAGGAACATGTAGCGTTCGCCGTTGCGCTTGAACTCGATTTCGTTGTTGTGCTGCAGTGAACTAGCGGCACCATACTCATCGACCTGCACCGAGTGATCGATCACCAGTTCGGCCGGAGCCAGCGGGTTGACCTTCTGCGGATCGCCTCCCAGCTTCACGATCGCCTCGCGCATCGCGGCAAGATCCACGATGCATGGAACACCGGTGAAATCCTGCATGATGACCCGGGCGGGGGTGAACGCGATCTCATGGCTCGGAAGCGCCTTCGAGTCCCACTTCAGCAGCGCTTCGATGTCGTCCTTCGTCACGTTGACGCCGTCTTCGAATCGCAGCAAATTCTCCAATAGGATCTTGAGCGAGAAGGGCAGGCGCTCGACGTTGAGCGAATTCAGGGCCGCAAGGCTCAAAATGTCGTACTGCTGCGCGCCGACTTTGAGCGTCGTTCGTGCCTTGAAGCTGTCTGTCATGGCCCCTCCACCGAAAAAAGAGAATTATATGGGATTCCTCGCGCCTCCGGCGCGAGCTCGAAATTGAAACGCCGCGCAATGATGCCGCCGCCAAGGCAACGCTCGCCGTCGTAGAAAACGGCGTACTGGCCGGGCGTGACCGCACGCGCAGGGTGTTCGAGCGTCACGCGCCAGGACGCGGCGCCGCTCGAGCGCAGCGAGCAGGATAGATCGTTCTGCCGATAGCGGGTCTTGACCGCACAATCGATCGCATGCGCCGGTGCGTCCGCAGGATCGATCCAGTGCATCTGCTCGACGCTGAACTCGTCGGACAAAAGCAACGGATGGTATTGGTCCTGGACCACGACGAGCGCATTGCGTTCGATGATCTTGGCCGCCACATACCACGGCGCTGCGGCGGCTCCGGCCCGGCCGCCGATTTTAAGGCCGGAACGCTGACCCAAGGTGTATAGGGCAAGGCCGCGATGCTCGCCAAGGACTCGCCCCTCGGGGGTCTCGATCGGTCCCGGCGTGGTATGAAGATGCCGGCTCAAGAAATCTTGGAACGGCCGCTCGCCGATGAAGCAGATACCGGTGCTGTCCGGCTTGTCGAATACCGGCAGCCCTGCGGCATGCGCGATTCGACGCACCTCCGCCTTGCGCATGCCTCCCAACGGGAAGAGTGTCTTCGACAACGCGGAGGCTGCAACCCCATGCAGGAAATAGCTCTGATCTTTGGCGGTATCGGCCGCTTTCAGCAACTCGATATGCGAACCGGCGCGGCGAATCCGTGCATAGTGGCCGGTTGCCATCCAGGCCGCGCCCAGACGTTGCATGTACGAAAGGCAAATGCCGAACTTGATCTCTCGATTGCACAGCACGTCCGGATTGGGGGTGCGGCCCGCGGCATATTCGCGAAGGAAGTGACTGAATACCCGGTCGCGATACTCGCCGGCAAAACTCACCCGATGCAGCGGGATCTGCAAGGTCTCGCTGACGCGACGCGCGTCCTGGAAATCCGACGCCGTGGTGCAGTAGCCGTCGTCATCTTCCCAATTGGACATGAACAACGCTTGCACCGAATACCCGGCGTCGCGCAATAAAAGTGCGGCGACGGCCGAGTCAACGCCGCCCGACATGCCGACGATGACGTGTTGTTTCGACTGGGGATTCGGCAGGGGCTTCTGCATCCGCCCATTATACGGGCAATGCCGGAAGCGATAGCGTTACATGAGCATTTGCCGCATTTGCGATTCTTGCATGCTCGTCTGCCACACTTCATCGAAGAAGTTCAGGTAGCGCCGCACCACGGCCGGATCGTTCATGTCCGATATTCCATCCCAGCGGTCGGCCTGCAGCCGGTACACAAGTGCTTTGTCGTCGGCGATGATGAAGGCGCCCGCGCTGGCCGGATATTCCGGGCTCATCGCGCGCAGATCGATGCAGCTGGTCAGGCGGCGAGCCAGCGCGAGGAAGCGGTTGTTGTCGACCATGGCGCGCGACGGGTCGGCGAGCAGCACGCGGACTTTGGCGTAGGATCTTGCCAGAACCAGGCGCTTGATGGCCTCGAGGAAGGGCTCCTCGCCGTACACCAAGGGTTCCAGGTCTTGTGTAAAAATGGACAACAGACGTTGCGCGGACTTGGCGACTTTTAGACTGGCGTCGCGAACCTCGGGCATCGTGCTCAAGATGGTGCGGGTACCCGAACCCATAGAAACGTCGCCGCCGGGCGCGGGAACTTTGTCCCCAATCCCCGGTTTTGAGCGTTCTTCTGTGTTACCCGCCATATGCCTGACCCCGACCCCGCGTACTTTGAGCTTGATATTACCGTTATGGTCGGGCGCCCCCGTGCTAACTACGTCACGTTTCAAGCAACCCTAGGAAGGTATTCGGCGCAGCGCGAGCGCCGCCGCCAAACCTATATACGCAGACGGCGTAAGGGCCAGCAGGCGAGCCCTTTCTTCGGCCGGCAGCCCTAAGGATGCGATGAATTCATGCATGGCGCGCTCGTCCACCGCGCGGCCTCGGGTGAAGTTTTTGAGCTTATCGTAGGCATCCGGAATGCCGTGGGCGCGCATCACAGTTTGCACCGCTTCGCCCAACACCTCCCAGGCGCGGTCCAAATCCAGGCCTATTCGCGCCGAATCCAACCCGAGCTTCTCGAGTCCTGTGTTCAGCGCCTTGTAGGCGAGCACCGAGTGCCCGATGGCGGTGCCGAGATTGCGCAGCACCGTCGAGTCGGTCAGATCGCGCTGCAGGCGCGAGATCGGCAGCTTGTCGGCGAAATAGCCGAGCAGCGCGTTTGCGAGCCCGAGATTGCCCTCTGCGTTCTCGAAATCGATCGGATTGACCTTGTGAGGCATGGTCGAGGAACCGACTTCTCCGGCAACCAGGCGCTGCCTGAAATAGCCCATTGAAATGTAGCTCCACATGTCGCGGGAGAAATCCAACAGCACCGTGTTGGCGCGCATCAGGGCGTGGCAGTACTCGGCGATCCAATCGTGCGGTTCGATTTGAGTGGTGTAGCTATTCAGTTGCAGGCCCAGCGAGCCGACGAATGCGGCGCTGAACGCCGGCCAGTCGACCCGCGGCAGGGCGGCTACGTGCGCATTGAAATTACCCACGGCACCGTTCATCTTGCCGAGAATCGCGACCCGTTCGATGCCGCTGCGTTGCGATTCGAGGCGCGCCGCGAAGTTTGCGAATTCCTTTCCCATCGTGGTCGGCGTCGCTGCCTGGCCGTGCGTGCGCGCCAGCATTCCGGCATCGGCGTGGCGGTGCGCCAACGCGTCCAGCGTGGCGCCGAGGCTGCTGAGCCAGGGCAGCAGCAGCGTCGCACGGGCGCTCTTCAGCATCATGGCGTAGGCAAGATTGTTGATATCCTCCGATGTGCACGCAAAATGCACCCACTCCAGTGCGGCGGGAGCGGTGCCGCGCGTTTGCAGTTCCGCGCGCAGCCAATATTCGACCGCCTTGACATCGTGATTGGTGCGCGCCTCGATTTGCTTGATGGCAGCGACATCGGCCGCCTCCGGATTCCTGGCCAGCGACGTTAACAGCTCGCGGGCAGCCGCCGGTAAATCAGCCAGCGCGTGGGATGCAGGGCCGGACGCCAGCGCAAGAAACCAGGCGCACTCCACGCGCACGCGTTCGCGCATCAGGCCCGATTCGCTGAACAGGCGGCGCACCTCGCCGAGCTTGCCGGCATAACGGCCGTCGAGAGGAGACAGGGCGTCGGTAAAAAAAGTGGACATCGGAGCGCCGGCGGCTTGAGTGGTAGAATAGTGGATTCTACCGTAAACAAGCCTGATCCTGCGGAGTAAGGCGCGATGACAGCAACCACCCGCGTCGAGCGCGACAGTTTGGGAACGCTCGACGTGCCGGCCGACGCGTTATGGGGCGCCCAAACGCAGCGCGCAATTCAGAACTTTCCGCCCAGCGGCCTGCGCATGCCGCGCGCCTTCATCCGGGCGTTGGCTCTGATCAAGCATGCGGCGGCAAAAGCGAACGCGGAACTAGGCGACCTGCCGCCGGCCATTGCCGCGGCAATTTCAGGAGCCGCGCTGCAGGTGGCCTCCGGCCGCCATGATGATCAGTTTCCGGTGGATGTATTTCAGACCGGCTCCGGCACCAGCAGCAATATGAACGCCAACGAAGTGATTGCGTCGCTGGCAACCCGCTCGCTCGGATCGCCCGTGCACGCGCACGACCAGGTGAACATGAGTCAGAGCAGCAATGACGTGGTGCCGACCGCCATCCATGTTTCAGCTGCGTTGCTGTTGCATGAACAATTGCTGCCGGCGCTCGCGCGATTGCGGGAAGTCTTGGCCGGGCGGAGCGCGGAGTTTGCCGGAATCGCCAAAACCGGCCGCACGCACTTGATGGATGCGATGCCCATTACGCTGGGGCAGGAATTGAGCGCCTGGCAGGCGCAGATCGCCGCTTGCGAGGCACGCTTGACGTCGGTCGCTCCGCGGCTGCAGGCATTGGCGCAAGGCGGCACGGCGGTGGGCACGGGAATCAATGCCCGGGCGCAATTCGGCGCGGTGTTCGCCCGTCATCTTGCGGAGCGCACGGGAATCGCATTTCAACCGAGCGCAAATTATTTCGAGGCATTAGCGAGCCAGGATACGGCCGTGGAACTGTCGGGCCAGCTCAAGGTCTTGAGCGTGAGCCTCACGAAGATCGCGAACGACTTGCGATGGATGAACAGCGGACCGCTCGCGGGCTTGGCGGAGATTGCATTGCCTGCGCTGCAGCCGGGCAGCAGCATCATGCCGGGCAAAGTGAATCCGGTGGTGGCCGAGTCGGTGACCATGATTGCGGCGCAGGTAATCGGCAATGATTCGACCATCACGCTGGCAGGTCAGTCGGGTAATTTCCAGCTGAACGTCATGCTGCCCGTGATCGCGTATAACCTGTTGCAGAGCATCGAACTGCTCGCGATCGGCAGCCGTAACCTCGCCGATCACGCGTTGGCCGGATTCAACGCCAACCCGGACCGAATGCAGGAGGCATTGGCGCGCAATCCGATCCTGGTCACGGCGCTCAATCCGCGCATCGGCTACGAAAAGGGCGCGGCGATTGCAAAGAAAGCCTATAAGGAAGGCCGCCCCATTCTGGATGTTGCCGCCGAAATGACCGACTTGAGCATCGATGAACTCAAGCGGCTGTTGGATCCGATGTCCCTCACGCGAGGAGGCATCAAGGGTGCCGGCGGCTGAGTTTGACCATGGACGCGCTCTTCACCAAACAGCACATCCGCGCTGCGTTAGATCCGTCGCCGTCGACCCCTGAGGAGGACTTGCACTGGCTGGCCGCGGCACCGCCCGAGGTTGCCGCCCGGGTCCGCGCAACCTTGCCGACGCGCCGCACCCCGGCGGCCGTGCTCGTGCCGCTGGTGGAACACGGCACGGGAATGACCGTCTTGTTGACACAGCGCGCGACGACGCTCAAGGACCATGCCGGTCAGATCAGCTTTCCGGGCGGCCGCATCGAGCCCCAGGATGCCGATGCCTGGCACGCCGCGCTGCGCGAGGCGTTTGAGGAGATCGGCCTTCAGTCCGGACTGGTGGAGTTCGCCGGCTACCTGCCCGACCACATCGTGATATCGGGCTTCCGGGTGACGCCCGTGGTCGGCTTCGTCAAACCGCAATATCAGCTCAAAATCGCCACCGCAGAGGTGCACGATGTTTTCGAGGTGCCCCTGGACTACATCTTGGATGCCGCCAATCACAAATCGCGCCAGCGCATGATTGGAGAGTTGACCATCGACATTCACGACATTCCCTACGGCGATCGCAACATCTGGGGCGCGACGGCCGGGATGCTGATGACCCTGCGCCGGCTGCTGCTGCAGGCGAATTCCACCCCGCCCGCATGAGCGCGAGAATCATGGAACTCTTGGCGATAATGGCGCGTTTGCGTGCCGCGGATGGCTGCCCGTGGGACCGCCGGCAGACCTTCGCCAGCATTGCGCCCTTTACCGTCGAGGAGGCTTACGAGGTTGCCGATGCGATTGAACGCGGCGACTTGGGCGAGCTCAAATCCGAGCTCGGCGATCTTTTATTCCAAGTGGTGTTTCACGCGCAAATGGCGCAGGAGGCGGGCGAATTTGATTTCGACGCCGTGGCGGGAGCCATTTGCGACAAGCTCACGCGGCGCCATCCTCATGTATTCGGCGCCGGCCGCCCTTTGAGCATGGCCGAGCAGAGCGCGGCGTGGGAGGACATCAAGGCTGCGGAGCGCGCCGCGACGGCTGATTCGGCGTTGCATGGAGTGCCGAACACACTGCCGGCGCTGCTCCGCGCCTACAAGCTCAGCAAGCGCGCCGCCCGCGTCGGCTTCGACTTCGAGCACGCGGGGCAATGCGCCGACAAGGTCGATGAGGAGCTTGCGGAAGTGCGTGCCGCGTCGCGCGACGGACCTGGCGCGTCGCCGGAGATTTTTGAAGAGATCGGCGATCTCTTGTTCGCGGCCGCGAATCTCGCACGGAAATTGGAGGTCGATGCTGAAGCGGCCTTGCGCGCCGCCAATGCGAAATTCGAGCGTCGATTTCGCGGCATGGAGGCCCTGGCCGCGCAGCGCGGTCAAGTGTTCGCCGAGCTGGATCTGGCGGCCCAAGAGAGTCTCTGGCAAGCCGTCAAGCGTGGCGGGTAAGCCATGATCGATGAGGATCGGGCGGCGCGCCTGGCCGCAGCGCGCGCGGCACAGCAGTTCACGTTCAAGCACGATCCGGCATTGCCCATCACGGCCCGGCGCGAGGCGATTGTGCAGGCACTGCAGGAGCGCCAGGTGCTCATCGTCGCCGGCGACACCGGATCGGGCAAGAGTACTCAGCTTCCGCAATATTGTCTGGAGCTGAATCGAGGCATGGCAGGATTGATTGCGCACACGCAACCCCGGCGCCTGGCGGCGCGCGCCTTGGGCGCGCGGATTGCCGAGGAAGTGGGCCAAGCCTTGGGGCGGGGCGTGGGGTTTCGAGTGCGTTTCGCGGACCAGGTGTCCGATGCGACCCGGCTCCTGCTCATGACCGATGGGCTGTTGCTTGCTGAACTGACGTCCGATCCGCTGCTGCGCCGTTACGACACCATCATCGTGGATGAGGCGCATGAGCGCACGCTCAACGTCGATTTGCTGCTGGGCGTGCTCAAACGCTTGCTGCCGCGCCGGTCCGACCTCAAGCTCATCGTGACCTCCGCGACGCTGGACGTCGAGCGGGTATCGAGGTTCTTCGATGATGCACCCATCATCACCGTCAGCGGCCGCAGCTTTCCCATTGAATTACGCTACTCGAGTGCCACGGAGGACGAGGAACTCGACCTGCCGCTCGCCGTGCTCGAAGCCTGCCAAGAGATAGCCGGCGAACCCGGCGATATCGGCAACGGCGATATATTGGTGTTTCTTCCGGGCGAGCGTGAGATTCGCGACGTCGGCGAGCTCTTGGAACGCGAACTGCAGTCTCGCGTCGAGGTCTTGAGCCTATATTCGCGTCTCTCTTGGGAGCAGCAGAGCAAGATTTTTCAGCGCGGCGCACGCCAGCGCATCGTGCTGTCGACCAATGTGGCGGAAACATCGATCACCGTCCCCGGTATTCGCGCCGTCGTCGATACCGGCCTCGCGCGCATCAGCCGCTACAGCGTACGCAATCGGCTGCAGCGCCTGCCCATTGAGCCAATTGCACGCGCCAGTGCCGATCAGCGCAAGGGCCGCTGCGGCAGGCTCGGAGCGGGCCTGTGCCTGCGTCTATTCACTGAAGAGGACTATGAACAGCGGGCCGCCTTCACGGAGCCCGAGGTGCTGCGTACCAATCTGGCGGCGCTGCTGCTGCGATTGGCAGCCGATGGGCTAGGCCAGGCGGAGGAGTTTCCTTTCATCGACGCGCCCGATTCACGCGCGCTCAATGACGGCTATCGCCTGCTGCAGGAGCTTCAGGCACTCGATGAGAATCGGTGCATCACGCGCCGCGGCCGCGCGATGGCGCGGCTGCCGCTCGACCCTCGCCTAAGCCGCGCGCTGCTGGAGAGCAAGCGCTTTCATGCGCAGCGCGAGTTGTTGGCCATCGTCTCAGGCTTGAGTGTGCCGGACGTGCGTGTGGGCGATGATCCGCCGGCCGGCGCCGCCTTCGAGGATTCCAAGTCGGAATTTTCCGGCCTGCTCAAGCTCTGGAGCGCTTATCGAATGGCGCGCGAGGGCCCGCGGCGCGAACTGCGCCGTTGGTGCAAGGAGCGGCATTTATCGTTGCTGCGGCTGTCCGAGTGGGACGATGTATACACCCAGGTTGTCGACCGGGCGCGCGAACTCGGCATCATTGCGCAAAGCCTCAAGGCCAGTTACACCGGCGTGCATCGCTCCTTGCTGGCGGGCTTCTGCACCATGGTCGGGGCGCGTGCTGAAGACGGCGTGTATACCGGAACGCGCGGGGTGCATTTTCATATTTTCCCAGGCTCTCCGCTGGCCCGCCGGCGTCCTCGTTGGGTGATGGCGGCCGGCATCGTCGAGACTTCGCGGGTGTTTGCGCGGCGCGTGGCGGAAATCGAACCTATGTGGATCGAGGCCGCTGCGGCGCATCTGGTGAAGCGTGAATACCTGGAGCCCGATTGGGATGAAGCGCGCGAGGAAGTGGCGGCGCGTGAGCGGGTCACGTTCCTCGGTCTCATTTTAAGTGCCGGACGCGTGGTGAACTATGGACCGATCGCGCCGGAGGAGTCGCGCCGCATTTTCGCGCGTGAAGCATTGGTGTATCAGCGGCTGCAGCGCCGGCCCGAATGGCTGGCCGCGAACGATGCCGCCGTGCGCGAGGCGCAACAGGCCGAGGAGCGACTGCGGACGCGCGACCTGGTGCAGGGCGCCGAGTCCTTCGTCGATTTTTACGACCAACGCCTGCCGCGTCAGGTTTCCAGCGCCGCGACCTTGGAGCACTTCAGCCGCCACCTCGCGCCGGACCAACGCGCAGGCTTGACATTGACGCCGGCGCTCATTTTCGCACGGCTGCCGGAATCAGAAGCGCTCGAGCGCTTCCCTGAACAGACGCGTGTGGATGGATTGTGCGTCCCGGTCGAATATCGCTTCGCTCCAGGCGAAGCTCAGGACGGCGCCGACATCAAAGTGCCTTTGCTGGCACTGCCCGGACTCACGCGCGCGCTGGTCGATGCCGCGATTCCGGGCTTGGCAGCGCCGCGCATCGAGGCGCTGCTGCGCTCGCTGCCGAAGGAAGCTCGCCGCGGCTTGATTCCGGTTGCGGCCAGCGCCGCGGAATTTCTGGCGCAAACACCGGCCGGCGCCGCGGATGCAGAACGCTTGAGAGCCTGGCTCAAAGAACGGCGTGCCGTGCCTGAGCATCTGATTCGCTTCGCAGCCGCGGCAATTCCCGCCCACCTCACCGCGCACCTGACCATTCTGCAGGGCGGCCAACCGATCGCGCGCGGCACCGATCTTGCGCAGCTGCGCAGGCAATGTGCCGCGGCGGCTGAAGCGGAACTTGAACGCCACGCGCGCGCGGTCTTCCCGCTCATCGGCAGTTGGCGCAAGTTTGAAAGTGACGAATTGCCCGATCGCGTGCCGCTCGCATTGGAGCAGGGCTCGATTTGGGTTTACCCAACACTGCGGCAGCGGGGCTCGATACTGCGGCCGCAGTATGAATGGACTGATGAAGAGGCGCAGCGCACCTGGCGACAGGGCGCCGTGCGGCTGGCGCGCGCCATGCTCGAGCGTCAATCCCGGGATCTGGCCAAGGTCATCGAGGGTTCCGTTTCCTTGCTGCTGAGCGCCAGCGGTTACCTGCGGAGCGAGGAACTCGTGGATTCGTTGCTGCATATTGCTTTTCGCGATGCGTGTTTCGCCGATGCCGAGCCGCCGCGCACACGAGATGCCTTCAACGCCGCGGTTGACCAAGGACGCTCACGTCTGTACCCGTGCTTGGAGGAGATCACCGCCATGGCATCGGATTGGCTGAAGGAGGCAGCGGCAGTGCGCCGGGCAGTCGAAGGTGCCCGTGTCCATCTTCTGGCGGATGCCGCTGAAGAGACGCGCGGGCATCTTAGCCGGCTGTTCGATCATCGGATCCTGCAAGAGACATCCATGGAGTGGCTGCGTCAACTGCCGCGCTATCTCAAGGCGGAACAGCGCCGCTGGCAGCGCAATAGCGTTCGGGGCGGCGAACCGACGCATATTGCGGGGGAGCTTCAGGAGTGGTCGGCTCGCCATCAGAATCTCGTGCAGCAATTGGATGCCGAATTGCGCTGGACGCCCAAGCTCGACGAACTGCGCTTCTGGATCGAGGAATACCGCGTTTCCCTCTACGCCCAGGAATTGAAAACCCTGGGTCCGATTTCTGCGGCGCGCTTGACGCAGCGAGCGGCGGAAATCGAGGCATGGTTGCGCCGCTAGACGTCGAATTTAATTCCCTGCGCGAGTGCCATTTGTCCGCTCCAGTTGATGGTGTTGGTCTGGCGGCGCATGTACGCCTTCCACGAATCGGAGCCGGCCTCGCGGCCGCCGCCCGTGTCCTTTTCACCGCCGAACGCACCGCCGATCTCGGCGCCGGATGTGCCTAGATTCACATTGGCAATTCCGCAGTCGCTGCCGTCGGCGGAAAGGAATCGCTCCGTGGCCTGCAAGCTGTCTGAAAAAATGGCGGACGAAAGGCCGTAGGCCACCGAATTCTGCAGCGCCAAGGCCTGCTCGAGCGTGTCGTAGCTCAAGAGATATAAAATGGGCGCAAATGTTTCAGTACGCACCACTGCCATGCCGGCATTGGCGCGAATGATGGTGGGCTCGACGAAATTGCCGGCCTTCCTGAGCACCTTGCCGCCGTACAGCACCTGTCCGCCTTCCGCTTGCGCCGCGGCGATGGCGGTGGTGTAGCGCGATACCGAATTTGCATCGATCAAGGGCCCCATGAGAGTCTCCGGGTCGAGCGGATCGCCGATGCGCACTTGTGCGTAGGCGGCCATCAGGCGCCGCTCGAGCTCCGCAGCCCGCGAGCGATGCACGAGTACGCGCCGGGTGGTCGTGCAGCGCTGGCCGGCCGTTCCCACGGCGCCGAATACGATTGCCGGCACCGCGAGGTCCAAATTGGCGTGCTCATCCACGATGAGCGCGTTATTGCCGCCCAGCTCGAGCAGGCTCTTGCCGAGACGCTCGGCGACACGCACGCCAACCTGCTTGCCCACATGCGTGGATCCCGTAAATGACACCAGCGCGACACGGCGATCATCGACGAACCGGCCGGCAAGCTCCGTCCCCGCGTCGATGAAAACTTGGAATATGGCAGGCAGTGAAAGCCGTTCCATGACGCGGTTGCAAACCTGCTGTACGGCGAGCGCGCACAACGAGGTCTTGGGCGAGGGCTTCCACACGGTGGCATTGCCGGTGATGGCGGCCAAGAATGCATTCCAAGCCCATACGGCGACGGGAAAATTGAACGCGGAGATCACGCCCACCACGCCGAGCGGGTGCCATTGTTCGTACATGCGATGCTGCGCCCGCTCCGAATGCATGGTGTTGCCATAGAGCATGCGCGCCTGTCCGACCGCAAAATCGGCGATATCGATCATTTCTTGGACCTCGCCGTCGCCCTCAGCCTTGATCTTGCCGTTTTCCAGCGACACCAGGCTGCCGAGCGCACCTTTGATGATGCGCAGCTCCTCGCCGATGAGACGCACCGCCTCGCCGCGCTTCGGCGCCGGCACGCGCCGC
Organism: Steroidobacteraceae bacterium; assembly: GCA_036263775.1. Lineage (GTDB taxonomy): Bacteria > Pseudomonadota > Gammaproteobacteria > Steroidobacterales > Steroidobacteraceae > Bog-1198. The sequence continues at coordinate 44,562 of DATATA010000074.1, forward strand.
CACGCTGCGGCGGCAGCCACGGCCGCACTCATGACGTGCTCGTAGTCTGCGGCGGTTGCGGCGCGCACCTGCGCCAGCCGCTGACCGTTCGAAGGACTGATGGAATCGATCACGGGTCCGGTTGTGTCGGTGCTCCAGCCACGAGTCCCGGACCATGCGCCGGCGTTGATGTCCCGAAGCCCCAAGGTTTCGAGCGGATTGCTGCTTTGCTTCATAGTGGATTCTCGGATCAGCCGGTCATGAGTGAAGGGGCCGCATTTTGACTTGGCAGAGCGTACAACGCTAGCATCTCAGGCGTGTCGAACACTCCCGCCCTGACCAATTGGCATCCCGCGACCTGGCAGGGCCGTCCTGCCGCGCAACAGCCCAAGTATGCCGATGCACCCGCTTTGGAGCGTGCGGTCGCCTCGTTGAGCCGACTGCCGCCCTTGGTGGTTTCCTGGGAGATCGAGGCGCTCAACGCCAAGCTCGCCCGGGCGCAGCGCGGCGAGCAATTTCTGCTGCAGGGCGGCGATTGCGCCGAAAGTTTCGAGGACTGCGAATCCGACAACATTGCAAGACGGCTCAAAATCCTGCTGCAGATGAGCTTGGTCCTGCTGCAGGGCCTGAAGAAACCCATCGTGCGGGTGGGCCGGTTTGCCGGCCAATACGCCAAGCCGCGCTCGGCCGACACCGAGACCCGCGACGGCCTGACGCTGCCTTGCTACCGTGGCGACAATGTCAATCGGCCTGGGTTTACCGCAACGGAACGCGAGCCGGATCCGGAACTGCTGCTGCGTGGCTATGAGCGCGCCTCGCTGACCTTGAATTTCGTGCGCGCCTTGATAGACGGCGGCTTTGCCGACTTGCATCACCCGGAATACTGGGACTTGGGGTTCTTGCGGCATGCGCCGCTGCGCGACGCGTACCAGCAGATCGTCGACTCGATTGCCGAGTCGATGGATTTTTTCGAATCGATGAGCGGCCAGCGCGTCCACGCGGCCACGCGTGTCGATTTCTACACCAGTCACGAGGGGTTGCATCTGCTCTCGGAACAGGCGCAGACGCGCTACATCGAGCGGCAGAAGCGCTGGTACAACTTGTCGACGCACATGCCCTGGATCGGCATGCGCACGGCCAACATCGACGGCGCACATGTCGAGTATTTTCGGGGGATAGCCAATCCGATCGGCGTGAAAATCGGCGCATCGATGAGCGCGGAGTGGCTGCAGGAATTGATTCAAGTCTTGAATCCGCAAAATCTGCCGGGCCGCCTGACGCTGATCCATAGATTCGGCGTCAAGGACATCGAGCAACGGCTGCCCGGCATGATCCGCGCGGTCCGCGCCACCGGCTCGCAGGTGCTGTGGGTCTGCGATCCCATGCACGGCAACACCGAGACCACGGCAGGCGGCGTCAAGACGCGGCGCTTCGATAATATATTGGGCGAGGTCGAGGCTGCGTTTCGCATTCACAGCGAAGAGGGCTCGATGCTGGGCGGCGTGCATATCGAGCTCACCGGAGAGGATGTGACCGAGTGCGTCGGCGGTGCGCGCGGATTGACCGAGAATGATCTGGTAAGGGCGTACCGATCGCAAGTCGACCCGCGCCTGAACGCAGAGCAGGCGCTGGAATTGGCCATGTTGATTGCGCGCCGCGCGGGCGCACGGCATCTGAAGGCCAAGGCGCCGCGGCCGGCGGCCTAAAGACCATGACGCTCGCCAATTTCTTGAAGGAGCCCCTGGAAGGGAAGACCTCACTGTCGCGGGTGATCTGGCTTTACGGGATCGTGGGCTCGCTGTTGTTTGGCTCGATCGAATTGTTTCTCAATCCCGAGAATCAGTTCATCATGCGCATGTACACGATTCTCGGGCTGTTCTTCAGCCTCTATGTGACGGTCGCCACGTATCGCTGCGCGGGAAACGCCCGATCGCCGTTAGTTGCGCGCTTCGTGCGGGTCTGCGCCGTCATCTCGGTATTGCTGTTGCCGGTGCTGGCCTATCTCGAGCTGGCCGGAGCGCTGGATCGGATGCTCGCCGGCCTGCTGGGAGGCCAACTGCCTGAGTGACGCTGCACGGCTCGAAGTGGATCATGCCTTCATTGGCTGCAGCAAAGATGCCCCTGAGGCAGACGCACTGCTGCGCCTGGGGCTGATCGAGGGTCCGCGCAACACGCACCCGGGCCAAGGCACGGCCAATCGCCGGTTCTTCTTCGAAAACTTCATGCTGGAGCTGGTGTGGGTGTCGGATTCCGCCGAGGCACAAAATGAGCGCACGCGCCGCACGCGCCTCTGGGATCGATGCGAACGCCGTGACGGGGCGGTCTCTCCGTTCGGAATTATTTTCAGACCGTCGAGTGCGCAAGCCACAGCGGCCCCGTTTCCGACGTGGCACTACGCGCCGGCTTATTTGCCGCCGGGGCTCACCATACAGGTGGCCGAGGGTACGACCCTTGTTGAACCGGAGCTTTTCTATTTGCCGTTCCTCGAGCGCGCGGAGCGCGGCAGCGATGTTGAGCACGCGCTGCCGATCCGCCGAATTTGCGCTCTGTCGGTGGGCGTGCGCGGCTGCAGCGCCCTGTCGGCGGCGTCGCGCTGCGCCGAGCGGCACGGACTGGTGAAGTACTTTGAATCGCCGCAGCCGATGCTCGAGATTCTCTTTGAGGGTTCCCCAGGACTATGCTTCGACCTGCGGCCCGAATTGCCGTTGATATTTCGCAGCGCGCCGGGCTAGGAGCTAGGAGAGTACACGCATGCGAGTCGCGCGCGGATTCAAGTGCGCAGATAGCTCGCGCCGTTGACGTCGATGACGCAGCCGGTCATCGCAGCAGGTGCGTCGAGCGCGCAGTACACGGCGGCGCTCGCGACCTCGTCGGCGCGGTTCACCCGCCCCAAGGGATGCTGTGCGAGGATCGCCGGGCCGTCCGGACCTTCAAGGTGGCTGTTCGCCATTTCGGTCTCAACCCAGCCGGGCGCGACGCAGTAAACGTAGATCGCTTCCGCGGCCAGCGCCTTGGATAAGGATTGCGACATGGCATTGAGACCGGCCTTGCTGGCAGCGTAGGCGGGGGCATCAGGTTCGCCGCGGAATGCGCCGCGCGACGAAATGTTGACGATTCGACCGCGGCCGAATACGGGATCCGCGTCGCGGGCAGCCATGCCATGGGCCGCAAGCAGCGACAAACTCGCGGGACCGACGAGATTGGTGATCAAGGTGTGCTGCCACGCAAATTGCCAGGCGTCATAGGCGGTTTTCAAGGGCGGATGAAAGATATACAGTCCCGCGTTGTTGATCAGAATATTGACTGCGCCGAGAGATTCGGCCACGTGTTTCCAAAGTTTGCTCGCCTGCGCCGGGTCCGAAAGATCTGCGGCAAAGCTCGCGTGCCCGACGCCGGGCAGGCTCGCCAGGGTTTCTTCCGCCGCCTTGCGATTGTTACGGTAGTGAAGCGCCACGCGCACGCCCCGCTGCGCAAGCTGCAGGGCGATCACGCGGCCGATGCCGCGGGAAGCACCGGTCACCAGAGCCAGGGCGTTCTCGCTAGGGTGCAACGTCGCGCACCATGGCGGCCTTTACTTCCGCGAGCTGCTGCCGGTCGGTGATGCGCGTTCCGTACACCGCCTTCAGGAACGATTCGTCCCAAGCGGTCACGCTGGGGGGAGCCTTGCCGGTGTCCGCGAATAGATTGAGGATCGAGGGCGCTTCGGCCACATTCGCCTCGGGTCGAATTTGGGCGAGTCCGATCATTGCGACATAGGCCGCTACTTGACCAAATGAGACTCCCTTCATGCGCCGCGTATCTATGATCGCCAAGACCGAAGAGAGCACGCGATAGGAATTAACCTCGAGGCGGGTTGCGCGAGCGCTCTGGTCCACGCGGCCTTCGGTGTTACCAAGCGGCGTTCCATCCAACTCGTAGTATTGGGCGTTGTACCAGACGCGAATCGGGCGGGATGCGCTGAACTCGCGGATCTTCGTTCCGCCCTGGTCGGCCTCGTCGCCGAACATGCGTACGTCGCGCTTGCTCCACGCCTTGATCATGGCCTCGGGATCCGAGGTCACGACAATGAAGAAATTGCCCTTGCAATGCTCAGGCGCGAGCGGTGCGCCGGCCGCGGCGGCGATTTTCGAGACTCGTGACAAAATGTACTCGCCATCCTTGCCCGGCAGGCCGGCCACCAACGGACAGAATGGAATCTGCAACTGCCACCGAGCCAGCGATTGGTCGCCGGGCTTGACCGCGATTGCGTTGACGAATGATCCGATCTCACGTTCGACTGCCGCGCGGTCCTTCGGCGCGACGACGGTCGTCGAGTCGATCTTCGGGTCCTCCGCCGCGGCGGTAAAGGCCGGCAACGCAAGCGTCAGCGCCACGAGAGAGTTCCGCAGAGCGAGTCGTTTCAACCAACCTGCCGGCAATGTTCGCTTTGTCATGTTGCCTTCCTCAATGGAAGGGTCCCAACAATCGGCATGCCGGTCAAGCTCCGTTGGCGCGCGCGAATTCTATTTGCGTTGCTTCTGTTTTAGTTCTTCCGCGCTATCGGCCCGGAATTGCGGTGATGAGGCATCGGCCGGTGATGCGAGTGTTCGGGGCGACGCCGCGGTATAAAGCCGACGCCGCGAACGATCGCGTAAGAGTCGCCGACGGATTCCGCGCTTGTTTGGTCCGAATAGGGCTCTTGATCCGAGCTATCCGATTCTGCGTAGGCCGGCTCAGGCGCAAAAGTGCGGGCGTAATGTATTGTAGGTGCCGGATTCATCGTATTGATTGGGGCAATTTCCAGCAGCGTGGATTTGTCGCCGCAGGGGTTGTTCGAGAAAGTCTTGACACCCTTTGTCGTGCATTCCCAAACTTGGCCGCTTGGTGCAGACGACTCAGGCGCGGCTTGCGCCTGCACAGCAGACTGCGGCGCCGCTATATCGGGTTCCGCTGCGGGTCCGGCGACAGCAGCCTCACCGACAAGAGGCGGTGCCGCAGGCGACGATGTCGTGGCCGAGGGTGCGGGCGCTGCAGGCGGCTCGGACTTGTTGGACGATACCGCGGTAATGGCGACGGCAACGACGGTTGCGCATAGGGCGCCCAAAACCCAGGGAAGCAAATCGCGTTCCTTACTCATGCGGCCATTATCCTCCGCAGCGCGGGGCGATGAAATGAATAACAGCCAACTTTATGGGCGCGCCGAAACCGTACGATGGATGGCGCCGATAATTCTAGTAAAATCCATATATAGTATGTATATACCTGATATTTACATGGTTATCGGCATTTATTCTCGTGGATTGCCGAGTGTCGACGAGATTAAGTAATCACGGCCCGAGTGAGATTCGGACACGCCGGTGCCCCATGTTAGATTGCCCTCATGACGACCCTTAACAGTCCTGTTTCCGCGCCGGTCCTGCCCGCGCCCGTGCCGCGCCAGCGCCGCCTCAGCTTCTTTGAGTTTGTTCGTGCGTTGCGCGAGAGCGCGATCGAATCCTTTGCTCAGGAGGCGTACGAGCAGGACATCCTGGAACGAAAAATGTTTGGGCGGCGATTGTTCCTGGTCAACGATCCGGCGGCCATCAAGCGTGTGCTCATCGACAACGCCGCGAACTATCAAAAGACGGAAATCACTCGCCGCATCCTCGAACCCGGGTTGGGGAAGGGTCTCATTACCTCGGAAGGCGAGACCTGGCGGCAGCATCGCCGTGCGATGTCGCCGGCCTTTGATCATCGCAGCGTTGCGGCCTACACGCCCATCATGACAGGCGCGGCCGAGGAACTGCTGGCTGAATGGGCAAAGGTTCCCGCCGCTACCGGGATCGATGTGTCCACCGCAATGATGCAAGTCACGCTCAACATCATTTCCCGCACCATGTTTTCGAGCGATTCGGACGACATCGTCACCATCATGGGCCGCAGCGCAGGACGTTACCAAGCGGAGATGCGGCCGAACATCATGGATATGCTGGGCTGGCCCCGATGGCTGGCTGCCTGGCCGCGCAGACACGTCGCGCAACGCACGCTCGGCGAGTTCGACCAGGTGATCGATCGGCTAATCGAAGAGCGCACGCGGGACCCCGGCGCCTATCCCAAAGACCTGCTCGCCAGATTGGTCGCAGCCCGCGACGAGCAAACCGGCGGCGGCATGACGGCGCAAGAAGTGCGCGACCATGTCATCACTATTTTTCTCGCGGGCCACGAGACCACGGCCATGGCCATGACGTGGACCTGGTTCCTGTTGTCGCAGCATCCGGTCGAGGAAGCGAGACTGCATGCCGAACTCGATTCGGTGCTGGGCGGCCGCGCGCCCACCCACGATGACTTGAACAAGCTCACTTACTCGCGCATGGTGGTCGAGGAATCGATGCGCATATATCCGCCCGTACACACCATCGCTCGGGCAGCGATCGGCGAGGACACGTTGGTCGGCCGGCGCATCCCCAAAGGCTCGACCGTGATGATTGCTCCCTGGCTGCTCCACCGGCATGTCAAGCTTTGGGAGAATCCCGGACGGTTCGATCCCGAGCGCTTTTCACCCGAACGCTCGGCGGCACGCGCGCGCTTTTCGTACCTGCCATTCGGCGGCGGCAAACGCATTTGCATCGGTGCGGCTTTCGCCCTGGCTGAAGCCACCATCCTGCTGGCGACCCTTGCGCAGCGCTTTACCCTTCGGGTCGTCCCGGGGCATCCGGTCGAGCCTCAGGGCTTGATCACGCTCCGTGCCCGCCACGGCATGAAAATGTTCCTTGCGCCGCGGCTCGGATCGCGAATTTAGTGAGGTACCGCTCTGATATGGAACCACAATATATTCAGGTAGTTACGTAAAGTATCCGGCTTCGGCGCCCAAACAGAGGCGCAGTTTTTAAAAAGCCGGCTTGCCCCCCTGCCCGCAGGTGCTATTCTGGCTCTCGAACCTTCCCCGCAGCCGAGCCCCAGGGCGCCCCAAAGCCGCTCCGGTTCGGAGCCGATGAAAAATATCGGCGACTGTGAGGAATCTTTTCCCCGACAACGGGGTCTGACAGGTTCGCAAGCCTTCTGGGCTAGGTTCAGTTGCGCTCGGGTTAGTCCAAAGTCCAAGCGCGATCGATGGCGGGCTACGCGGTGATCCGCGTAGCCCGTTTTTTCTTGTGCGCACGCATTGTGATACACCGTCGCGAGCATGAATCCGATTTTTGATGCCGACTGCAGACGCTGCCCGCGTCTCGCGGCGTTCTTGGACGCCGTTCACGTCGAGGAACCGAGCTATTACTGCCGCCCCGTGCCCCCCTTCGGCGACCCGCGTGCGCGCCTGGTGTTGGTGGGCTTGGCCCCAGGCATGCACGGCGCGAACCGCACCGGCCGGCCCTTTACGGGTGATCACGCCGGCATACTGCTTTACCGCACGCTGTATAAATTTGGACTGGCCTCAGGCCCCGAATCGCTCGCCGCGGACGATGGGCTCAAGTTGATCGACGCACGGATCACCAATTCGGTGAAGTGCCTGCCGCCGGCAAACAAACCGCTTCCCGCGGAGGTCAAGGAGTGCAACGCGTACTTGCGTACGGAGCTCGAAGCGAGCGTTGACGCGCGTGTCTTTCTGGCGCTGGGGGCGGTCGCGCATGGGGCGGTACTGCGCGCGTTTGACCTGGCGAGCGCGCACTTTCGCTTCGCTCATGGTGCGCAACACGAGATCGGAAATCGCCGGGTGCTGCTGGACTCTTACCATTGCAGCCGCTACAACACCCAGACTCGGCGCTTAACGACGCCCATGTTCGAAGCCGTCATCGAAAAGGCGCGTGAGCTGGCCTTCGGCGCCGGCGGCAGCCATGAATAGCCCCGAGCCTGCGTCCGTGGAATCGATGCTGCGCTTTGATCCCAAAGTGTTCGTCGATAGTTTGCCCGGCCGCCCGGGTGTCTATCGGATGCTGGATGGCGAGGGCCAGATTCTTTACGTCGGCAAGGCCCGCAACCTCAAGAGCCGCGTTGGGTCCTATTTTCAGCCGAGCAATGTTCAGCCGAAGGTCCAGGCGCTGGTCGCCAAGACGGCCAATATGGAAGTCACGATCACGAATTCCGATACGGAAGCGCTGCTGCTCGAATACAACCTCATCAAGAAGCACCGACCGCGCTTCAACGTGGTGTTGCGCGACGATAAGAGTTTCCCGTACCTGCATCTGGAAACTCGGCATGAATTTCCACGCTTGAACTTCTATCGCGGATCACGCAAGGAGCCCGGAAAATATTTCGGGCCCTATCCGTCGGCCGGGGCCGTGCGCGACACGCTGCAACAGCTGCAAAAGCTGTTCCGCATCCGCAACTGCGATGATGCGTACTTCGCGAATCGTTCGCGGCCCTGCCTGCAATATCAGATCCAGCGCTGCACCGCTCCCTGCGTCGGCCTGGTTTCCAAAGAGACCTATGCGCGTGACGTGAGTACGGCCATCAAAGTGCTGGAAGGCCGCAATGACGAAGTCGGCGAAGATCTGGGCCGGCGAATGGACGCGGCGGCTGCACGATTGGACTTCGAAGAGGCCGCGCGGCTGCGCGACCAGCTTGCCAAACTCAAGGTCATTCAAGCGCAGCAGATCGTGACCGCAGGGGCCGACCATGACGCCGATGTCATCGCGATTGCCGCCGCGAACGGCGAGTATTGCGTGGCGCTCATGTTCGTGCGCGCCGGCCGCAGCCTGGGCAGCACGACCTTTTTCCCAAAGGCCCCGTTTGCGGAGCTGCCCGAGGTGCTGGCGGCATTCGTCATGCAATACTACTTGGAGCGCGACGCGCCGGCAGAGATCATCGTCGAGCAGGACTTCGACGAAATGCAGTTGCTGGAAACCACGTTGGCCGACCGCCTGTCCCATAAGGTGCGCATCGTCGCGTCGGTTCGCGGCATCCGCGCGCGATGGCTGGAAATGGTGCACAACAACGCCGAGCAAGCGCTCACCATGCGGCGCCTGGCGCGCGCGGGAATTGAATCCAGCTTGGAGGACCTGCGCGAGGCTTTCGACCTGGAGGAATCGCCGGGTCGGCTGGAGTGCTTCGACATCAGCCATACGGGCGGCACGGACACGGTCGCCTCGTGCGTCGTGTTCGGCGTCGAGGGGCCGCTGAAGAGCGATTATCGGCGCTTTAATATCAGCGGAATCCAGCCGGGTGACGATTACGCGGCCATGTACCAGGCGTTGACGCGGCGCTACAAGCGGGTGCGCGACGGCGAGATCGTGAAGCCAGACGTGCTGCTGATCGACGGCGGCAAGGGACAGCGGGCGGAGGCGGCCAAGGTTCTCGAAGAGCTGGGAATAGGGGGCATAACGCTGATCGGCGTCGCCAAAGGCGCTGACCGGCGTGCCGGGCAGGAACAGCTGTTCTTGTTGGGCCAGGACACGCCCACTATACTGCCGCCGGACTCACGTGCATTGCACTTGATTCAACGCGTGCGCGACGAAGCGCATCGATTTGCGATCGCAGGACACCGGCGAAAACGCGCCAAACGGCATAGTCAGTCGATCCTGGAAACCATCCCGGGGTTGGGACCGGTCAAACGGCGCGAGCTGCTGAAGCAATTCGGCGGCCTTCAAGGGATACTGCGTGCCGGCATCGATGATTTCGTACAAATTCGCGGCCTCGGGCGCGAACTCGCTCAGGTGATCTATGAACACCTCCATCCCGGACGCTAAACCCAAATCTCACCTGAATCTGCCGAACACGCTGACGTGGTTGCGCATATTGATGATTCCCGGCGTGGCGATTCTGTTCTACCTGCCGTTTTGGTGGGCGCACCCCGCGGCCGGCATCGGCTTCGCGCTGGCCGGCATTACCGACACGTTGGACGGCTATTTCGCGCGCAAGCTCGGATTGACCTCCCGCCTCGGAGCGTTTCTCGATCCCGTCGCAGACAAATTGATCGTGGCCGCCGCGCTGGTGCTGATCGTCAGCGACGACCCGCGCTGGTTTGTCGTGATCATGGCGATCGTCATCATCGGCCGTGAAATAGCGGTCTCGGCGCTGCGCGAATGGATGGCCGAAATCGGTGCGCGCGGCCGGATCAAGGTGTCGCAGTTGGCCAAATACAAAACCATCATGCAGATAACGGGACTGTCGATGATGTTGTTTCATCATCAGTTGCTCGGCATCGCAATTTATAAGCTCGGCGTGGTGTTGACCGCCGTCGCAGCGGTGCTCACGCTTTGGTCGATGATTCTTTATTTGCGCCTGGCGTGGCCCGAGCTGCGGGACAGTTCGCGGCTGTAGCCGCCGCCGGCGCTTCGTGCGCGGCTCGGCAGCTTCGAGAAAAAGCCGGTGTGTTCAAGGCGTTAGCGGCATCATTCGCCGACTTCTCCTTGACTATCAGCGGGACGGCCCTACAATTGCGCCTCTGTTTAAGGGCGGGAATAGCTCAGTTGGTAGAGCGCAACCTTGCCAAGGTTGAGGTCGCGAGTTCGAGCCTCGTTTCCCGCTCCAAATTTTGCGCTGCTAAAGCGTTAGCGCTCCAAGCTCAGTGAGCGCCTGGCGAATGTTTTCCCGGGCGGCACCCTCGTTCGCCAAGCGCAACCGCTCGACTCCCGCGAAAGCCTGCCCGGCGGTTGCCGTGTGTTCACTATTGATGTCCTTTGTCCACACCGTGCTGCCGGACTTCGTATCTTTCAATGCGTAGCTGACTTCCATCTTTACGGTGAACGAAAATCCAAATGTCGGCTGGTCCACCTTGCCGATGAACGCCGTCAGCCGATAACGGGCACCGTCCGCCGCCACGCTGCTGAAAAGGCCGGCTTTCTGAATCGAGTCACGCAGCGCTTGTGCGAAAGCGTCATTCGAGATCTGCGATGCACCCATCTTGGAGGTCTCTTTGCCGCCGGACACCGCGATCGATACGTCCCCGTCCACCTTATGCACCGGCGCTACGATTTGCGCCACCATCGCATCCGGCTTCGATCCGGACGCGCAGCCGCCGACCAACAACGCCGCCAGGAATAGGGCCGCAAGCACAGGTTTGTTGTTGATTGCTATTTTCATTTGAGTATCTCCCCGAGGACTTCCTGGACCATGGCTTCCGGTGATTTGCGCTGCAACGACGGACGCATTGACTGGGCTCTTGCAATGACTGCGCCGGATTCGCCGTCATGAAGCTGCACATCGAGCTTGATCATGTACATGGTGATGTCCCACATCCAGCGATCCTGATAGGTGATGATCGCATCGACGCGGCTTGCCGGTTGCGGCGCTTCGCCGCAACTCGCGCTATAGCCCAAGCCCGTTAAACGGCCGGCGATCAGCTTGTCGATGGCATGGTCATCGCCCGCTTCCTGCGCCACGTAGAAGGACTTGAGTCCCTTGATATTCGCGTCGGGCGCTTTGGCCGATTCCAAACTCGCGCAAGCCGGCAGCAAAAGCGCCATGCAGGCAATGCCAGCCAAGGGGGATCTGTTCACGGTAACTTCCCTGTTTTCTTGAGTATTTATCCGCGGCGGGAGATTGTACTGCAACTCGTAGGCCACATGTAGTGGTGTCTACCAGCACGAAGCGGATTGAGTGCCATCGCCTGAGCGGATGAGCTAAACTTGCTGCGGAAACCCCGGCCCGTCCGGGGTTACTATTTTCGACAATGGGCTAAGTGGCAGAGTGGTCATGCAGCGGCCTGCAAAGCCGTCTACGCCGGTTCGATTCCGACCTTAGCCTCCAATGAGTCCAATTGGCAGAAGCGCCCTGCATTGGCGCATAATTGCTTTGATCATCCAATTATTGTACTATGCAAGCATAATGAGCAAAGCCAAACAACCATTTGAGGTGCCCGGGGACGGCAACGCAGAGGAACTTGCCGGCATGTTCGAGCGGATGATGCAGCAGTTGACCTTGCTGGGCCACACCCTGCCGACGTCCGCGACATCCCTGACGCCGCAGCAGCTGAAAATTCTGTTCACGCTCGATTTTCTTGGTGAGCCGACGCCCATGTCAAAACTCTCGGCGCAACTCGGGGTCACGGCCGGGACCTTGACGAAGGTGGCGGGCGGCCTGGTTGCAAAGAACTACCTCGGCAGAAAGCGCTCGGAGGAGGACGACCGAATTGTGAATCTCTCCCTGACCAAAGAAGGCCGCGGCATGGTCGAGCACATCAAGAAGTACCGGCGGCAGTTCTTCGGCGAAATTTGCTCCCGCCTGAGCGCCGCCGAGCGCCGCAGGCTGATTGAGAGCCACCGGCATATTTTCGAGACTTACCGCAGGATTCTGCAGCAAAAGAAAGGATCAGGAGCGTGAGCGATCCAAAGTCACCGCTTCCGGTATACCCGGACCTCGCGGGCAAGGTCGCCCTGGTGACTGGCTCGTCACGGGGTATAGGCGCGGAAACCGCGCGCCATCTCGCAGCCAACGGGGTCAAGGTCGTTATCAACGGCAGACAGGCTGAAGCGGTCGAGCGCACCGTCGCAGAGATCAAGGTGTCCGGAGGAGCAGCGATCGGCTGCGTCGCAGACTGCTCGAAAGCCGAGCAGCTCGAAGGGATGCGCCGGCAGATCGAGCATCAGTTTGGCGTGGTCAGCCTTTTGTTTGCGTTTGCGGGAGGCGACGGCAACCCAGAGCCGGTCGAGCGGCTCACCGAAGAGCGATGGGACGCGGTGATGGCCGGGAACCTGAAATCCAAATTTTTCACCGTGAAGAGCTTTCTGCCCGGCATGAAGCAGCACGGAGCGGGGTCGATCGTACTGATGTGTTCGGCAGCCGGACGCGCGCCCAGCCAAGCTTCGCTCGCTTATTCGTCGGCCCAGGCCGGCGTCGCCATGCTCACGCGAAACCTCGCGCAGCAGCTGGGCAAAGCAGGCGTTCGCGTGAATGCGATCGCCCCCTCGACCGTCATGAACGACAAGATTCGCAGGTTCATGGCCGAGGATCAGCAGCGAAGCCTTGCGTCGTCGTATGCGGTTCCCCGCCTCGGCGAGCCTGCGGACGTCGCGGCGGCGGCTCTGTTTCTGGCCTCGGATGCCTCGTCCTGGATTACGGGCATTGTGCTCGATGTCGCGGGCGGGAAGGTCATGTTGTAAGGAACGAGCGGAGGCGACGTGAGAATCGTACTCGGATTGCTGATGGCCTTGAATGCGGCGCTATTCGTGTTCGGCGCGATACAACACGTCGGCGTCGAAATCGGACCCTTTCACGAGCCTGTGATTGTTCCCGCAGCGATCGTGGAGTCCGTATGCGCGCTCTCGCTGCTTTGGGGGCTGTGGGCGGTGTTCCGCGGTTCCTCAGGCGTCTGGCGCATCGCCTTCACTGGAAATTTGATCGCGCTCGCCGGCGTGCTGCTCGGCATCGTGGCGCTCGCGGCCGGCCGAGGGCCGCGCACGCTCAGCAACGACAATCTCCACCGCGCCATGCTCACGCTGATCGGTCTCAGCTTATTGGCGCTTACCTTGAGCCGATTGCTGCCGGGTTTCGGCAAAAAGTGAGGGCCTGGGAGAGCTGCAACCATGTCGCAAAACCGCCTTCGCTCACTGCAGATGTGCGTGATCAGCGCTGCCCTGGCAGTTCCCACGGTAACCCCGGCTCAAGACGCTGCATCCGCACGGCGACCGAAAGTGACGGTCGAGGCCGGCGGGACGGTCGAAGTACCTGCGCAAACCGTGCCGCTCTCGGTATTTCTTAGCCCCGAAGCCAAAGCGTACGTTGCGCAGCATTTGAAGGACATGCAAGACCCGGAAGTTCTGCAGCAGGATGCCGGCGTGCCGCGATTCATGAAGGGATATCTTGTCCGTGATCACCAGCGGTTCGCCGTGGCAAAAAGCGACGAGAAAATCGGTGGCGTACATGTCTATGACTACACGCCGAAATCGGGAATCTCTGCGAAGAACAAGCATCGGATCCTGATCAATCTCCATGGTGGTGCGTTCAGGGGCTGCTGGCCGGGTTGCGCGGAACTCGAGTCGCTCCCTATCGCTGCATTGGGGAAAGTTCAAGTCATAAGCGTTGACTATCGCGAGGGTCCGGACAACAGATTTCCTGCGGCGAGCGAAGACGTCGCGGCGGTCTATCGGGAACTTCTGAAGACCCACAAGCCCGCAAACATCGGCATCTACGGCTGCTCGGCGGGCGGCTTGCAGACCGCAATGTCGGTGGCGTGGTTCCAAAAGCATTCTCTTCCCACGCCCGGCGCGATCGGAATTTTTTGCGCCTCGGCAGGCACGGTGGTGGGCGGGGATGCTCTCTTTACTGCCATGCCCTTCGGTGAAGCTCGCTTGGCTCAGCCGGCCACACCGGGCGCAAAATCACCGCCGGGCTATTTCAGCGGCACGGACCCGAATGACCCGGTGGTTTCGCCCATCAACTCCGCAACAGTTCTCGCGAAGTTCCCGCCGACGCTGATCATCACGGGAACGCGCGACTTCGAACTGAGCTCCGCGCTCCATACGCACGAGCAATTGGTGAAGCTCGGCGTAGAAACGGAACTCCATGTCTGGGAAGGTCTCTTTCACGGATTCTTTTACAATGCAGATATTCCGGAGTCGAACGATGCATTCAATGTGATGATCCGGTTCTTCGATCGTCATTTGGGCCGCGGAGCGTGACCGCTGCGGAAGCCGTCGTTTGGAAGAGGGCACCGGCTACCCGGCCTGCCCATGCCAAGACGGGGGGGCGATTTTCGACCTGGGTCTCCACATTTCAATGCGCTGCTGCGAACAGGTAGAATCCCGCCATGTCCGAAGACGTCTCGAACCTAGCGACCCTGCGATCGTCAATCCCGGTTGACGCCGTGGATCTGCGCCGCATCGGCGCGCACCCGGACCAGTGGTACCCTCTTGCATGGGCGGATGAGCTCAAGCCCGGCAAGACCTTAGGCCGGCGCTTCGCCGGCGAGCCCATCGTCCTGTACCGCGGCAACAGCGGCAAAGTGTTCGCCTTGGAGGATCGCTGCGCGCATCGTCAAGTACCCTTGCATCTGGGCGTGGTGAGCGGCGACGACCTGAAGTGCCACTATCATGGCTGGGTCTATAACTGCAGCGGCAAGTGCGTCAATGTGCCCTATCTGGGCCCCGAGCGCTTGCCCACCGGCGTGAGAAGCTATCCTGCGCGCGAGATCGACGGCTTGATTTTTGTTTTTCCCGGCGATGCCGCGCTCGCCGAAAGCCGAGTGCCGGCAACTCTGGGTTCATCGCGGCGCAAGGATTATAAAACTCGCCGGTTAAACCGCGAGGTTGCGTGTCATTACACTTTCATGCATGAAAATTTGTTCGACATGAACCATCAATTCATGCACCGCAAACAGATGGGCTCGATACGCGCCCGCTGCTTGGGACGCAATCACGGCGAGAACTGGGCTGAAGTGGAATACAGCTTCAGCCGCACCGAGGGAAAATCATCCGTTGGCGAGCAAGTCATCGTCGACCTCATGCGTAAGCGCGGCGAGGCCAAGAAGGATTTTTCCGACCACATGCGCATTCGCACCGACTACCCGACCCAAAGTCTCAAGGTCTGGGTTGGACGCGACATCAAGCAATCGGACGCACCGGTTCTCGATGTCTGGTTGGGCTACACGCCTCTGGATGCGGAGCAGCGTACCAATCGAACCTATGGGTATCTGTCGGTGAAGAAGCCGAGTTTTCCCGGAGTCATCCACCTGGTCTGGCCGTTCGTGACTTGGTTCACCGAGAACATTTTCCGCGAGGACAAAGAGATCGTGGAATACGAGCAGAAAGCCTACGACCTACAAGGGGCGGATTGGAACAATGAAGTCTTTCCTCCTATCCGCGATCTGCGCGGCGTGCTGGCACGCTGTGGTGTGCCGATGAAACCCGGCTAGGCGGCCGGCGCCCTACGCGCGCGATATTTCACTTTGATGACCGAGGCTGATCTGACGTAAAATACGTCGTAAGTGATGTTGCCATGCTAAATCCACTGCCATTGCCCCAAACCGCGGCCGCTGAGCGACCGTGGGATGCCCGCCTGGCGCGGCGTTTGGTGGCGCCGCTCATTCACACCCGGGTGACGCCCAATCATCTGACCACGCTGCGTTTGGCGGTCGGCCTGGCGGCTGCCGCCGCCTTCATACCGGGGCGTTACGCGTGGTCCAATTTGGCTGCGCTGCTGTTGGTAGTGTCGAATTTTCTGGATCACACCGACGGCGAATTGGCGCGCATGAGCGGCAAGACCAGCCGCATCGGGCATATCTACGATTTAGCCAGCGACGCCGTGGTGACGATTTTGCTGTTCATCGCGATCGGCATTGGCGTCGGCGCGCGGTCCGGAGGCGAGGCGAGCTTTCCGCCGGCAGTTTTGGGGCTGGTGGCCGGCGTGGCAGTCGCACTCATTTTTTATCTGCGCATGCGCATCGAAGAACTGCTCGGCAAGTCCGCGACGCAACAGGCCTCCCTCGGCGGGTTCGAGACCGAGGACGTGCTGTATTTATTTCCCTTGGCGACGCTCAGTAATGCGCTGATGCCCACGCTGCTTGCGGCAGCAATCTGCGCCCCGCTGTTCGCCGTTTGGGTGATCATCGACTATCAACGGTTGCTGCGCCGAGATCGCCGCATGGCTGCTGGGGTCGCCGGATAAGCGTGGCGGCGACCGCAACCGGAGGCGAGCCGGTCTTAACCTCACGATTGGATTCCCTCGATTTGCAGGCCTTGCGCCGCGAATACGCCGCGCAAGGTTGCTTCCTCTATGTCGAAGATTTCTTGCCGCCGCAGCTTACGGCACAATTGATCGAGGCGGTTGCCGCCGTAAACGGCGCGGTCAATCGCAATTACCTGCCCGGACATAAACAGGGGGGCAGCGTCAGCCGTCACGTCATCGACAAGCAGGCGCCGATCATCTCCGAGCTGTACCGGTCGGTTGCGTTGAGACGGTGGCTTGATGAGCTTACAGACGAGCATCTAGAGCTCTCTCCGGCCGACGACCCGCATGGCTACGCATTTTATTTCTACACGCGCGCGGGAGATCACATCGGCTGGCACTACGACACCTCGTACTATGCCGGCCGGCGCTATACATTGCTGTTCGGTGTGGTCGACGACTCCTCGTGCACGCTGGACTATCAGCTGCACACGCGCAAGCGGGGTGCAAAGGTGGACTCCGGTTCCATCCGGATCCCGCCGGGCGGCTTGGTGGTCTTTGATGGCGATGCATTGCGGCATCGAATCAGCCCCTCGCGCGAAGGTGAAACCCGCGTTTCTTTGACCTTCGAGTACGTGACCGATCCGCGCATGCATCCCGGATGGCGCATCATTTCCAATATGAAGGATGCCTTTGCCTATTTCGGCTTCCGGCAGGTGTTCCATCGCCTATTGGGCCGCGGCGAATGACCAAGACGGCGAGCTGGCTGCTGAGCATCGGCGTGCTTTTGTTCGTCGCCGTGCTGGTTTCGCAAGATTTGCCCGCCATCGTCGCGACGCTGGCTCACGCGGGCTGGGGTCTGTTGTTGGTGGCTGCTTTTCATTTATTGCCGCTGTGGCTCGATGCTGCGGCAATTGGCGTGCTTTTCGAGCCTGGTTCGAGCCGCAGCCCTGTAAAAGACTCGCTGCTGGCGCGTTGGGTGGGCGAATCCGCCAATAGTCTGATGCCGGCCGGACAACTAGGCGGTACGGTGCTCATGGCGCGCTATCTGGCGCGCCACGGATTGCCGACGGAGGATGCGGCCGCGGCCATTACCGTCAGCACGACCTTGCAGACTTTTGCACAAATCGCCTTCGCGCTGCTCGGCGTCGTCGTGCTGGGGACGCAAACCAGGCATTTCTCGCCTGCGGCGCTGCGAACCGCCGCGCTGGTTGCGAGCGCCTTTTTGGCCGTCCAGGTGGGCGGCTTTTACCTGATTCAGAGGCGGGGTCTTTTCAGCAAGCTGATGATGGCCGTGAGACGATTCTCGCGCAAGCGCGATTGGTCGCAATGGGTCGCCCAGGCGCAGGCCATTGATCTCGCCGTGCAGAGTACCTACCGGCGCAACGGACCCGTGACGGCAAGTTTTTTGCTCAGCTTGATCGGCTGGATGGTAGGCACGGGCGAGGTGTATTTGATCGCCGCCTTGCTGGGCACGCCGGTCGGTTGGCGCGATGCATTCGTGCTCGAAAGCCTGGGCCAGGCTATTCGCGGTGCTGGATTCGCAATACCCGGCGCGCTGGGCGTGCAAGAGGGCGGCTATTTGTTGCTCGGCCCCTTGGCAGGTCTCGGGCCCGATGCGGCCTTGGCCTTGTCGCTGGCGAAGCGCGCGCGCGAATTGTTGTTGGGTTTGCCCGGATTGCTGTATTTGCGGTTTGTCCGCGATGATCCCGCCGCCGCCGGCGCCGCCCCTCCTTGAGTTAATATCTCTGACGCTTGATATGGAAGGATTTTGATGCGCGCGATTATTCTGGCGGCTGGGCGAGGTATTCGTCTGCAACTACCCGAGGACAGCCAGCTACCGAAGTGTTTGCTGCGCTTCGACGGGATGACGCTGCTCGAGCGGCATTTACGTATGCTAAAGAGCGCCGGCATCACCGATGTGGTCTTGGCGCTGGGCTTTCGGCACGAACTCGTGGAGGCCGAACTCGATCGCTTGGCGTGGGCGCCACGCCCGCAAATCGTGCTCAACACGAGTTTCGAGCTCGGCAGCGTGCTGACCGTGCAGACGGTGGCTCGAGCCATGACCGGCGGCGGCGAAGTCTTGCTGATGGATGCAGACGTATTGTACGACGAGCGCATCTTAACAGCGTTGGTGTCCGGGAGCCGTCCGGTAAACCGTCTGCTGATCGACCGCGATTTCGAGGCCGGCGACGAACCCGTCAAACTCTGCGTGCAAGGCGGAGTGCCGATCGAGCTGCGCAAGCAGTTGGCGGCCGATTTAAAATTCGACACGATCGGCGAGTCGGTCGGGTTTTTTCGCTTCGACCAGCCTGGGGCGAAGCGCCTGGCGGAATTGGTCGCAGGCTACGTCGATACGGGACGTGCCCACATGCCGCATGAAGAAGCGGTGCGCGATTTCTTGAGAGAGAGAAGCCAGGTGCTGGAAGTCGCCGACGTAACGGGATTTCCGTGGATTGAAATTGATTTTCCAAATGATGTTGTGCGCGCGACCCAGGAAGTGTTGCCGCAACTTCAGCCGTTATCCAGAGGTGGCCAATGAATGCAACGACTCGCCCCGCCGCGGGGTCCGCTTATCAAAAGAGCGCCAAGGGCAGTGCTCCGACGCGCTCCGCCAAGCTGCGCCAGATGCTGCACAGCGCGGATTTGGAGTTTCTGATGGAGGCCCACAACGGTCTCTCGGCGCGCATCGTGCGCGAGGCCGGCTTCAAGGGCATTTGGGCGTCGGGGCTGACCATATCTGCGCAGTTCGGCGTGCGCGACAACAACGAGGCGAGCTGGACCCAGGTCGTTGATATGTTGGAGTTCATGGCGGATGCCGGCGACTTGCCAATATTGCTCGACGGCGACACCGGGTACGGCAATTTCAACAATATGCGCCGTCTGGTGCGCAAACTCGAGCAGCGCGGGATCGCCGGCGTCTGCATCGAGGACAAGCAATTTCCAAAAACGAACAGCTTCTTGAACGGCGAGCGGCAGCCGCTGGCCGACATCGAGGAGTTCGTGGGCAAGATCGCTGCCGGAAAGGACACCCAGCAGGACGCCAATTTCTCGATTGTGGCCCGGGTCGAGGCGCTGATCGCCGGCTGGGGCATGGACGAGGCTTTGCGCCGCGCGGAAGCCTACCGGCTCGCCGGTGCCGACGCGATTCTCATTCATAGCAAGCTATCGAAGCCGGATGAGATCGTAACCTTCGCCAAGGAATGGGCTCGGCGCGCACCGTTGGTCATAGTGCCGACCCGTTACTACAGCACGCCAACGGATGTGTTTCGCCAGGCCGGCATCAGCACCGTCATTTGGGCCAATCATCTGGTGCGTGCGGCCGCTTCGGCAATGCAGAGCATCGCCAAGGAGATATTCGAGAGCCAGACGCTGGTGAATGTCGAGGACCGCATCGTCTCGGTCAATGAGATCTTTCGTCTGCAGGACGCGGAGGAATACTCGGCGGCGGAGCGGATTTATCTGTCGAACGGCGGCTCGCCGCGGGCAGCAGTGGTATTGGCTGCGAGCCGCGGCAGAGGGCTGGAGGCAATTACCGAGGATCGTCCCAAGGTGATGCTGCCCATAGCGGGCAAGCCGCTGCTGCGCTGGTTGGTCGATGGCTTTAAAAAAGAAAACATCAACGATATTACCGTGGTGGGCGGGTACCGCGCCGATGCGATCGATACGGCCGGAATCAAACTCGTGGTCAACCAGCGCTACGCCGAGACCGGCGAATTGACGTCGCTGGCGTGCGCCGTCGAATCCCTCGACTCGGACGCGGTCATTGCCTACGGCGATTTGTTGTTTCGCAGCTATGTGCTGCGGGACCTCGTGGAGTCCAAGGCGGATTTTGCCGTCATCGTCGATTCGCTCATGACCGGCGACAGCAATCTTACCGTGCGCGACTATGCATACTGCTCCCGTAGCGACGACCGCGGACTGTTCGGCACGCCGGTACTGCTCGAGCGAGTCACGAGTGCGGCCGACCTTGAACGCACGCCCCACGGCAGATGGGTCGGTATGCTGGGTGTCAGCCGCGCGGGCCTGAGCAAGATCAAAGCGATGATCGCGACGCTGCGCGCCGAGCCCCGCTTCGATGAATTGGATCTGCCCGCGCTGCTCAATGCCTTGGTCGCCGCCGGCTCGGCCGTAGAGGTTGTGTACGTTCATGGCCACTGGCGCGGCGTCAATGATTTGGAAGATTTGAGACAGGCCGTGGACTTTGCCCACGCCCAGGCCCCCTTCGATCGATGATCGAGGCGCGGCATTTCGTCGAGGCTGCGCGCGCACGCGGATTTTACTGGTATGCCGGCGTACCGTGTTCCTTCCTTACGCCCTTCATCAACTACGTGCTTCAGGATCCCGCTCTGCATTATGTCTCTGCGGCAAACGAGGGCGATGCGGTGGCGTTGATTGCCGGCGTGGCGCTCGGCGGTACAGGCGCGGCGCTCGGCGGTGGGGCGGGCGCGGCTCACGGCCGCGGCATTGCGATGATGCAGAATTCCGGATTGGGCAATGCGGTAAGCCCCTTGACTTCGTTGACCTGGACCTTCCGCTTGCCGCAACTGCTGATCGTCACGTGGCGCGCTCAACCCGGCATTGCCGATGAACCGCAGCACGCCTTGATGGGCCCGATTACGCCCACCATGCTCGAGACCATGCAGATACCGTGGGAGTTGTTTCCCACGGACACGGCGCAGATCGACGCCGCCCTGGATCGCGCAACGGCGCATATGGAGCAAACCGGCCGGCCGTACGCGCTGGTGATGCAAAAGGGCAGTGTGGCTTCCTATCCGTTAAAGGTGGGGGTCGGGGCGATATCGAGCCGCTCGGCGGCGGCGAGCGCGGTGCACGCAACTCGCGGCGTGGCCGCCGACATGAGGCCGACTCGCGAGGAGGCGCTGCGTCTGGTGGTGGCGCGCACCTCGCCGGAGTCGACGGTGCTCCTGGCATCCACCGGTTTTTGCGGACGCGAACTGTACGCGATACAGGATCGCGCCAATCATCTTTATATGGTCGGTTCGATGGGATGCGTGCTGCCGCTGGCTCTTGGACTTGCATTGGCCCGTCCCGATTTGCGCGTGCTCGCATTGGACGGCGACGGCGCTGCGCTCATGCGCCTCGGCGCATTCGCGACTGCCGGAGTGTACGGTCCCGGTAACTTGTGGCACCTTCTGCTCGACAATGGCGCGCACGATTCCACCGGAGGCCAAGCAACGGTTTCGCCTCGAATCGGCTTCGCCGAAGTGGCGGCAGGGTGCCGCTATGCCTCCGCGTTCGAGACCGATGACCTTGAGCGGATTGCGACCTGGTTGGACCAACCGCCGCTCGATGGCGCGCGCTTTGCCAGGCTGCTTATCCGCCCGGGGACGCGCAGCGACCTGCCCCGTCCCTCCGCTACGCCCGTCGAGGTGAAGACGCGTTTAATGCAGCACATCGGCGCGCCGGGTAGGGCACGCTAGTGCTGCTGTTGAATCCGGGGCCGGTCACCTTGAGCGATCGCGTCAGGCGCAGCCTGCTGCAGCCGGATCTATGCCACCGCGAAAGCGAATTCTTCGATCTACAGGATGAGGCACGCAGCGGCTTGCTGGCCGCCTATGACTTGGATCCGGCACGGTGGTCTGCGGTGCTCATGACTGCTTCCGGCACCGCAGCGGTCGAGAGCATGGTTGCGGCATTGGTTCCGCAAGGCGGCCGGCTGCTCGTGGTGGAGAACGGAACCTACGGCGAACGAATTTCGCGCATCTGCGCGCAATATGGAATTGCTCACGAGCGCATCGTCGGCGATTGGATGCGGGCGCCTGATTATGCCGCGGTGGGGGCAAGGCTTTCATCTCAGCCTAAGAGCGCGCGCTTTACACATGTTGCCGTCGTCCACCACGAAACCACAACCGGCCGACTGAACGATCTTGGCGAGTTGCTCGCGCTATGCCGCGAGCACGATGCGGACTTGCTGGTCGACGGCGTGAGCAGCTTCGGCGCCGAGTCGATCGACTTCGGAAATCCCGCGCTCGTTGCCGTCGCGGCCACGGCCAACAAATGCCTGCATGGCGTGCCGGGGGCCGCTTTTGTGATCGTACGGCGCAGCGAGCTGCCGAATGCGGTAAGCCGCACGTACTACTTGGATCTGACGCGGCTGGCGCGCCTCCAGGCTGAGCGCAATACCCCCTTCACGCCGGCGGTGCATGCCTACTACGCGCTGGTCGAAGCCTTGCGCGAGTATGCCGAGCAGGGAGGGCGGGGCGCTCGTTTTCAGCGCTACGCACAGCTGGCCGAGCGTGTCCGGGCGGGGCTCGCCGGCTTGGGTATCCAATCTGCCATACCGCCGCAGGAATCCTCCGTGGTCCTGCGCGCCTATTCGCTGCCGGCCGACATCGCTTACCCGGAATTGCACGATAGGCTGAAGGCCGATGGGTTCGTCATCTACGCGGGGCAGGGCAATTTATCCAAGAACCTGTTCCGAATCTCGACGATGGGGGAATTAACCGCGGCGGACATCGATCGTCTGCTGGATTCCTTCTCGCGGCTGCCGCGATGAAGGTTTTCGCCGTTGCTTCAGCCGCAACGGTGATGGCCCTGGCCACTCCTTGTTGGGCGCAGATCCCCCCCGGCGATCCGGGAGTCCAAGCGCCCCCGGGTCCCGTTACGGTGCCGCCCCCGGCGGCTACTCCAGGATGGACCAAGTGGTTCAATCCCGCGACGGCACCGTTCATTCCGGTGCCTGAGATTGCGCAAGACCCGGACAGCGGCTTGACCCTCGGCTTGATCCCGACCTGGGTGAAGACCGATGAAAATCGCAACGTCCGGCGCATCATCGCGCCGGACCTAATTTACAACCCGAACTTTGGTATCGGCATGCACGCGCGCATGTACGAATATGCATCTCGCGACGAGCAGTGGTCCATCGTGACGGGCATCAAGCAGCGGGTGGAGCGCGAGTTTGATGCGGAGTATCAAATCGGCCGCTTACGGGAGGACCGCTGGTCGATCAACTACAGTTTGGTGTATGACCGAGATGGTACGACGCGCTTTTACGGCATCGGCAATCAAACGCGGTCCGGCGCGCAGACCAACTACGTCGACCAGCAGGAGTACGGACAAGTACAAGTCGGCCTCAATTTCAACCATACCTGGCAGCTGCTCTACACCGTACGCCTGCGGGGAGTGGATGTGCAGCGGGGCGCGTTGGACGATGTGCCTTCAATTGAAACTCGATTCCAGGGGCTGCTGGGCACCGACAAGGAACTGCTTAACCGTCTGTCCCTGGTCTACGACACCCGCGATGACCTGACCGTGCCCTCACGCGGCATGAAGTGGGTTTTATATGTCGGCGCCTCGGCCAAGAACGGCTTGCTGAACGATTCCTCGTACAGCGAAGCGGGAATCGACGGCCGCGGCCTGTGGCCCGTCGCCCCGGATACGGTGCTCGCCGCACACATGTCGCTGCGTTACCTGCCGACCGTCAATGACATACCGTTTTGGGCCTTGAGCAGCATCGGCGGGGGCCAGAGCGTGATCGGCGGCGAACAGCCGCTTCGCGGCTTCGGCCAGGGACGATTTTACGATCGAGATTCCTTCTCCTCCACCATCGAGCTTCGGCACAAGGTCATCTCGTTCGACGCCGTGACGACACTGCTCGACATCGAAGTGGCTCCCTTCGCCGACTTCGGACGTGTTTTTTCCCAATCCGGCACCAATCCCCTCAGCCACGTGCACCAAGTGTATGGAGTGGGCTTTCGCGGTATTGCGCGGCCGTTCGTCGTGGGGTACGTCGACATCGGCTACGGCAGCGAAGGCGCTGCGGTATTCACGGGCTTGAATTATCCTTTCTAGGAGTGGCCGTGACCTTGGGCTGTTCCGGATGCTCCTCGACGATTTCGTACCAAATCGCGTTCAGCACTGCAAAGGAAAGCGCAAGACCGGTGCCGAGAATCCAGCTGAAGTACCACATCAGTAACGCCCCTCATGGTCGTGCATGTTCTCAAGAGTAATTTGGCCTCGAAGTATCCTGAACACCCATCCGGTGTAGGCCAGAATGATGGGCAAGAACACGATCACGGCGGCGAGCATTATGAATAACGTCTTGGCGCTGCTGGAAGCATCCCACACGGTCAGGCTCTGGTCGGGGAATGTGGAGGAAGGCAGCAAAAACGGGAACAGCGCAAATCCTCCCGTCAATACCGTGCCAGCTTGAACGAACACGCTGGCCAGGAACGCGGCGCCGCCATGCTGCAGGCGCAGCAGCACATAGGCGCTCAGCGCGCCCAACACCGCCGCGGCTGGTGCGGCCCACATCCAGGGCCACGCGCGGTAGTTGTTGAGCCAGGCGCCCGCGATGATGGCGACGTGCTTGTGCATGGGATCGGACGGTGCGGCGTGATTGACGGTGCCGGTGACTTGGTATCCGCCAAGCGTCGAGCAAATCCAGAAACCCGCGCAGAGAAACGCGACAAGATACACGCATGCAGCCACGCGGCCGGCCTGGCGCGCGCGCCCCGCCATCGGTTCGCCGACTTTCAATGCGGCGTACGCGTTGCCGTGCAGCACCAGCATGGAAAGGCTGATGAGACCGCCGAGCAGCGCGAAGGGATGCAGCAAACTGAAAAGGCTGCCGCCGACGATGGGACGCTGCAGGCTGTCGAAATGAAATGGCAAGCCGAGAAAAAGATTTGCGAACGCCACGCCGAACAGCAGGCTGGGTAGGGCGCCGCCCAGGGTCAGCGCTGCATCCCATGCCGTGCGCCATCGGCCGTCCGTCAATTTGTCGCGATACGTGAAACCAACGGGGCGCAAAATCAATGCCAGGAGCACCAAGAACATGGCCAGATACAGGCCCGAAAAGGAGGTCGCGTACAGAAGCGGCCACGCGGCAAAAGCCGACCCGCCGCCCAGCACGAACCAGACCTGGTTGCCTTCCCAAACCGGTTCGACCGATGAGAGCAGCGCGCGGCGTTCCGCATCGGTTCGACCGAGAAAGGTAAAGCTGGCGCCCAGCCCCAGGTCGAACCCGTCCATGATTGCGAATCCCGCGAGCAGCACGCCCAGAATCAGCCACCAGATCACGCGCAATGTCGCATAGTCGCGCAGCGTGTTCATGTCGAATAGCCCAGGCCGTCGGGCCCGCGCCTGATCGTGCGCACCAAGAGAAAAGCGTCCACCGCTGCCAACACCGAATAGAAGACAACGAAGCCGGCGAGGGACAGCCAGACATTCCCCGCCGAAGTGCGCGACACGCCCAGGAATGTGGGCAGCACGCCGTCCACGGCCCAGGGCTGGCGGCCGTACTCCGCGACGATCCAGCCTATCTCGATCGCGATCCAGGGCAAGGGCAGGCTGAAAAAGGCGATCTTGAGAAACCAGGGGTGCCGCTCAAAGCGGTGGCGGCTCGCGAGATAAAACGCGGCGGCGAACAGTGCGATAAAAAATAAGCCCAGTCCCACCATGAGCCTGAAGCACCAAAACAGCACGGGAACGTTCGGGACGGTCGACCAGGCGGCCGCGTCGATCTGCGCGGGCGTCGCGGCCGCGGGATTGTCGGTAAAGCGCAGCAGCAACAGTGCGTAGCCTAGGTCGGCCTGATTGGCTTCAAATCGTTGCAAAACGCCGGCATCCGGCGGATCCGCGGAGGCGCGCAGCAGCTGCAGCGCCGAGTAGGCTTCGATTCCTGCGACGATGCGTGCGCGTGCCCGGGCCACGAGATCGTCAATACCCAAGACCGGCTGATCGATCGACCGCGTAGCGATGAGACCCAACAGCCACGGGATTTTCACTTCGGCGTGAGTCGTGCGGGCTGCGACATCGGGGAAACCGAATACGGTAAAGCTGGCCGGCGGGGTTGCGGTTTTCCATTCTGCCTCGATGGAGGCGACCTTCATCTTTTGGTTTTCGCCATCGAGGTAACCCGACTCATCTCCGAGCACCACCACCGATATGGAACAAGCCAATCCGAAGCTCGCCGCGACCGCCAGCGAGCGCTTTGCGAAGGCGACATTGCGGCCGCGGAGCAAGTACCAGGCGCTGATGGACAGCACAAAGATCGAACCCATTACATAGCCGGCGGCGATGGTGTGCACGAACTTCGCTTGCGCGACCGGATTGAACAGCACCTCGCCGAACGAGGACAGCTCCATGCGCATCGTATGATAGTTGAAATAAGCTCCGACCGGATGCTGCATCCAGCCGTTGGCGATCAAAATCCACAGCGCCGAGAGGCTCGAGCCGAGCGCGACCAATCCGGTGACGATCAGATGCCCGATCTTGGACAGCTTGCTCCAGCCGAAGAAAAACAGCCCGACGAAAGTCGATTCGAGAAAAAAGGCGATCAGGCCTTCCAGTGCGAGCGGGGCGCCGAAAATATCCCCGACGTAGTGAGAGTAATAAGCCCAATTGGTGCCGAATTGAAATTCCATGGTGATGCCGGTTGCAACGCCCATGGCGAAATTGATGCCGAACAGCACGCCCCAGTATTGGGTCATTCGCTTCCAGATTTCGCGGCCCGTCATGACGTATACCGACTCCATGATGAAGAGGATCATGGAAAGGCCGAGCGTCAACGGCACGAACAGAAAGTGATACAGGGCGGTGAGTGCGAATTGCAGGCGCGAGAGCGTGACGACGTCAAAATCGATCATGCGCCGCTCCCCCTGAAAAACAAAAACCAGAGCAGCAGCAATCCCAACAGTTTCGCGACCAAGGCCCAAGTGATTTTGACCTTCAGGTCGCGCCGCAAGACTTCAGGTTGATCGCGTGTGTCTATTCGCTTGTCCTATATCAGTCCGCGAATGGAATTGTCGCATGCGGACAGGTGAACGAATAGGTCCACTTGGTGCATAATCACCATCATGACCGACACTCGAGGCTCGCGCCTGCGTCCGAGCGGGTCCCTGCTCGTCACGAAAGTTCGATCCGCACAGATACGCACCGCGTGTGTAACGGTGCTATTCGCCGATCTTCGCGGATATACGGGAATGGTGGAACGCTTGCCGGCGGCGCACGTGGTGCCGTTGCTGGATGAATTCTTCCGGACGCTTGGCGCTGCCGCCAATGAATACGGCGGCGAGATCTATCACATGGCCGGCGACGGGATCATGGCGGGATTTGGCGCGAACGCAGCAAATAGTAACGGCGCTTCCGAGGCACTGGCAGCCGGCCACGCCATGTTGAAGAATTTTGCACCGCTTGCCGATCGTTGGCACCGGGAGCTGGCGATTGATGCCGGAATAGGCATCGGGCTGCATTTGGGCGAAGTGGCCTTCGGTGTTCTCGGGCCGCCCAGGCGCAGGACGACCACCTTGGTTGGAGATACTGTCAATGTTGCCGCCAGGCTCTGCGGCCGCGCTCGCGCCGGAGAGCTATTGTTCTCCTGCACAGTTGCGTCGGCTCTGCGCATCTCGGCCGACGGCAAGGGCGGCGCGACGTCGAAGTCCTTTTTGCAGCTGCCGCAGTTCGAACTACGCGGGCGGCGCGGACCGATCGACATCTGGTGCGTACCGGCACCGGAGCGTCTTGCGATCTGACCAACAAGGCTGGTGCCCCGAGCCGGGGTCGAACCGGCATGACCTTTCGGTCAACGGATTTTCATACCCGCCACGGCTTTCGCCGCCGCGCCGCTGCGCGTTTGGGGTCTGGAGTGCGCCACGACCATGAGAGTTCGTTAGAACTTCCTTTAGGTCCCCGCCGTCCACTCTCTACACCTGCCGGTTGCTTCACGCGATCCGGATTGGCTCGGCGTCGCCGCAGGATTTCCCAGGGGGTTCGCCGACTTTGACGGGATTCGGCAGAGCGTTTCCGCGGCTGCCGCTCAATTTTTTTTAAGTCCGTTGCGTCTACCAATTTCGCCATCGGGGCCAAGCGCGGCAGTGTACCTGGGATCCCTTGCTCGGGGCGAGATGTGGGCGGAAAGTGTCAGGACCCCGGGGGGCGGTCCCGGGACGGCAACGAAGGGAGCATCGACCACCCATGGCCGCTGGTGAATTTATCCAGCGCTTCCTGCGTCATGAACAGAATGACTTCCTCGTGCTTCGCCAGGCCCAATGTTAGGCCCACCGAGGCGGACGATACGCTGTAGTAGTCGACATCCTTTCCGTCGATGCGCAGGGCGCCCTCGCCGAACTGTCCGCCCACGCCGACGCCGCCTTTCGTAACGCGCGGGAACACCAGCACGCCCTTGGCTCTAGCAACCAAGTCTTTGTGCTGTGGATTGAGGTTAAGGAACTGCCGCATCGCAACGTGCACGCGTTGGTCGATCTCGGCCCTGCCGGCGGCGAATGACACCGCGCTCGAGAGCAATGCGGCAGCCGCAAGGCTCGATGCTGCGAATAGAGTTCGTGGTTTCATATTGATACCCGTGGTGCTTTAGGCCGACATGTCGATGGTATTTCGGGCGCGCGCCGAATAGAAAGAGGCGTTTTGGCGGCCGTGCAATGCCTCGCGCGAGAATTCGATCAAATGATAGGCAATGAACCCCACTCCGAATAATGCCTCGATTTGGCCGCGCTTGATGGCCTTCCAGGCCATGCGCCAAAAGGGCCGGCGATAGTCGGCAAGCAGGCCGACGCGAAACAGCAGGTTGGCAAGCAGTGTGGCGCCGCGCCTCAGGTTCGATCGCGTCAAGCGCGCGGCTGCCGGTGTGATCAGCCGATTGGCGTAGGTCGCTTCGATTTGATGTGTGAACCGCGCGTACAGCCGTTCCGGATCATAGGCGTACTCGATGCAACGGCGCCAAGCCGCGACGACTTCATCATAGGGACGCAAAAAGCGCACGTTGCTCTCTCTGCTGCTGTCCTCTACGAGGCGCCCATCGCGCGCCAGCCGGTCCCACAGGGCGGTTTTGGGCAGCGCCTGCAACAGATTCATCGTCAGCATGGGAATCTGCGATCGATTCACGAACTCAGTCAGTCGGGATTCGGTCTCGACCGTATCCGTATCCAAGCCCATTATAATTCCCGAGGCCACCTCGAGTCCGAAGCTGTTGAGCGTGCGGATTGCCTCCAGCATCGGAAGCGCGGCGTTCTGTTCCTTGTGCATCGCTTTCAGAGCGTCGAGCTCGGGCGTTTCAATGCCGACGAATACCGCATCGAAACGCGCTTCGCGCATCATCGCCAGGATCTCCGGCTGCTTTGCAATGTTGAGCGTCGCCTCGCATGCGAACGACACCGGATAGCCATGCCTCTTCTGCCACGCAATCAAGCGCGGCAGCATTTCCCGCGTCGCCTTGCGGTTGGCGATGAAGTTGTCGTCGACGAAGTACAGGCTTGCCGGGTGCGTCTTCTGCGACAGGATGAAATCCAGCTCGCCGACCAATTGTTGCGGGGTCTTCATGCGCGGCTGGCGCCCGTAAAGATTGGGTATGTCGCAAAACTCGCAGAGGTAGGGGCAACCGGATGAGAACTGCAAGGTTCCGAGCAGATACTTGTCGAGCTGCACCAAGTTGTACGCTGGGTAGGGGAAGTCACTCAGTGGCAATCGCCTGGGTTCGGAATAGCGAATCTGTTTCGGCGGTGCTGCGATCGTGGCATCAATGCGCGCGATCAGGAAGTCGGTCGCATCGCCGATCTCTCCGATGTGCAAGTAGTCGTAGTCCGGGTACTTCTCCGGCGCCGCCGATACGGAAGGGCCGCCCAGCACCGTGACCTTGCCGCAGCGCTTGGCTCGCCGGCACACTTCGTGAATTTCCGCCGCTTGAATGTGCATGCCGGTGACGAACACGACATCGGCCCATGCAAAATCCGCGCTCCGGGCGTGTTGCATGTTCTCATCGATGAACCGCACCTCCCAGGTTTGCGGCAGGTAGTTGGCGATGAGCAGAATCCCTTGCGGGGGCATGAAGGCCTTGGCGCCGACCAGGCGAAATGCGTGCGAAAACGTGCCGAAGGCGGGCGCGTAAGCCGGAAAAATGCACAGCACGCGTCTTGAGTTTGCGGTTTGGACCGGTGTGCGCATTGGCGGGATTCTTATGCCGCAAGAGGCTCCGCACAATGCGATTCATGCCTTGCGCCGGCCCAGCGCCGGCCCTGTAATTGCGTCGGATAGATCTTACGCGACGCCAAGGTCAATGCGCATTCACGATAAGATACGAGCTGCCCGGCTGTTTGCGGAGAGCTGATGTTTCAGTTAGCGCGATGCGCCCCAAATGACAAGTGAATAGAGGAACTCTCATCGCGTGGCTGCCGGTCCGGTGGCTTAACCGATTCACGCTGTCGCCGACCGATCTTCTGCGCGATCTGACCTACCGCAGGCTTTGGACTTCGATACTGATTTCATCGTTCGGCGGCCAGGTGACCTTGCTCGCCATTCCATTGACCGCGGCCGTGCTCATGCACGCCGCGCCGACGCAGATGGGCCTTTTAACGGCGATGGAAATCATTCCATTCGCATTGTTCTCGCTGCCCACGGGCGTGGTGCTGGATCGAATCAAAAAGCTGCCTGTGTACATCGTCGGCGAGCTGTCGATTGCGCTCGGCGTCGCCACCGTGCCGATAGCCTGGTGGCTGGGATGGCTCTCCATGCCTTGGCTCTACGTTGTGGCGTTCGTGATTGGCGCCGTGAACACCACGGCCGGCAGCGCGGCGCAGATCGTCTTGACTCAGATTGTCCCACGCTCGCGCTTGGTCGAAGCGCATGCAAAAAACGCTCTGGCCACGGCCTCAGCCGAGGTGACCGGCCCGGCCGCCGCAGGCGCGTTGATCAAGTTGACGAGTGCGCCGATTGCCCTGTTAGCCGATGCCTGTCTATTGATGGTGTCGGCATTCATCCTGCGCGGGGTTCCGGTGAAGGAGTCCCCCAGCAAGACCAATCCTCCGTTCTGGGCGGCGATGCGCGAAGGCTTGGGTTTCGTGCGCAGCCATAAGCTGTTGGTAACGATGGCGTCTTGCGTTGGAATTTGGCAAATGTGCAGCCAGTCGGCCACTGTCGTGCACATCCTCTTTGCGATTCACCAGCTCGGCCTGTCGGAGCGCGGCGTCGGATTCAGTTACGTGGCGTTAGGGGTCGGGACGGTATTTGCGAGCGCGAACGGACACCGGGTCGTCAAGCGTCTGGGTCCGGGGCCCACGTTTGTCGTGGGGTTTGCGATTTCCGGCGCAGGGTGGCTGATGCTGGCGTTGGCGCCGGCCAACTCATTGGGCGTCTTTGCTTACGCCACCATGCTGTTGATGTACGGCGTTGGCGCCATCTTTATTTTCATCAATTTCCTCTCGTTGCGGCAGTCCGTCACGCCGGGGCCGATGCTTGGGCGCATGACGAGCACCATGCGCTGGCTGATTCTTCTACCCGCCGGTCCCGGCGCGCTGCTCGGCGGATGGCTGGGAGAACACTTGGGGCTGCGCGCTTCACTGGGATTTTCGGGCGTTACGGCATTGCTGCTGGCGTGCGTGGCCTGGCGGCTGCCGGTGATCCGCACGGTGCGAACATTACCAACTCTTAAGGCTGAAGCGGTAACGCCATATTCCGCTGATTCTCAATGACTTAACCACCTGGCAGAATGGCGTGGCATCCTACATATCCCCGACCGCCGTCAACGGACTATATGCTCGTGGCGTTAGGCGAAATAAGTTTGGTTGCTCGGAGCCGAACGACATCAAAGGAGTATTGAATGAAAGCTTCTCATAAGGCGCTACTGCTGGGTTTATGCATCGCAGCGGGTGGGATAACCGCTCCCGTGATTGCATCCGCCGGGGTCGCCATTGATATTGATATCGCACCGCCTCCGCTACGGGTCGAGACAATGCCGCCGCCGCGCGCCGGATTTGTTTGGGCGCCGGGGTATTGGGATTATCGGGGCCGCAATCATGTTTGGGTCCGCGGCCGCTGGGTGCGTGAGCGTCGCGGCTACCATTGGGTCCCTG
>DATATA010000004.1:0-14789 GCA_036263775.1 Steroidobacteraceae bacterium
TACAGTCCGGGCGGGGCCTTGGGGTCCTTGGTTCCGGTGCTGGCCCACAGCATGCGTTGCTTGCGCGCGCCTTTGGCCTCCAGCTCCCGCCAGCGCTTTGCGCCCATCAATTCGCAATGCGCCCGATAAGTGCGCTGCACGATCGCGATGCCGAGCCGGTTGCTCAATTCCTGCGGCACTTTGTCGGCCACGGCGCGATCCCATCGGCTGACGAATAGGGAGGCCACCGAATTGATCTTGGGATCGAGGCCCGCGGCGATGCGGCGCTCCAACGCGCGCATATAGGCATCGGCGACCTTAAGGTATTGTTCGCGCGAGAACAGCAGCGTCACGTTGATCGGAACTCCTGCGAATATCGCCGCCTCGATTGCCGGCACGCCGGCAGGGGTTCCCGGAATCTTGACGTACAAGTTGGGACGGTTGGCCTGCTTGTGAATGCGCAGGGCGGCCTCGATGCTCCCCTGAGTGTCATTCGCGAGCAGCGGCGATACCTCCATCGATACCCACCCGTCGACTCCACGGCTCCGGTCGAACTCAGGCCTGAACAGGTCGGCGGCGCGGCGCAGATCCTCGAGCGCCAATTCGATGAACAGCTCCTCTCCGGACATGCCGGCCGCGGCCTTCTGCCGAATTCCCTTATCGTAGGCGGCGGTCTTGCCGATGGCTTCATCGAAGATAGTAGGGTTCGACGTCAGTCCGGTGACGGAGAATTGCTCGATGTAGCGTCGCAGCGTTCCGTTGTCGAGAATCTCCCGCGTAATATTGTCGAGCCAGAGGCTTTGACCCAAATCGTGCAGGTCTTTCGTCATACTCATGGTCGCACCTCAAAGTCGGTTGGGTTGTGATTGATGAGATCTCCGATGCGCTCGATCGCCAGATCCGGCGCGGGAGTTGCTGATTTGGACTCCGCCGCCGCCGCGTAGTGCCCTTGGCGCACGAAAACCGTCGTCAGCCGCGCGCCCAACGCCAATTTCATCGCAGCCAAGAGATTGGCCTTGTCGTCGACCATAACATAGTGCTTCGCAGGATAGCGGCGCTGCATATGGTCCAGCACTTTTTCCTTGTGCACATAGATCATGACGCGGCCCTCGACGGCATCCCATATGCCGGAGCGCTGGATCTTGCGCGGCTGGAACACGATATCGCCATCCGACAGCACCACCGGCAATCCCAGCGTCCGCAGATGTGCAATCGCCTCCAAGGCATCCGGAAACAGGCGGCGGGCATAAGGGTACTCGAGCAGGAACTGCGACATGTCGAGAAGTTTCGGGTCATCGTCCAGCCCGTCGCGAAATTCCTGCAAGCTGCCCAGGTAATCGGCGAGACCGAGTGCGGCGCGCCGATTCGCAAAAATATCCCAGTATCGGGCGCGCTGATCCGCACCGAACGCGCTCTCGAGGCGCTCGCCGAGATCGGCCGTGAAGCGGTCGTTGTCCAATAGCGTGTTGTCTACGTCCAGCAAAAAGACCGTGGCGTCGTCGTTCAGCACGGCGCGGATTTCTCGATCTGAGGGTCGTGCCATGTCTCGCCGCCGTCGACGACTTTGCCCGCTGCGGCGGGGCCCCAGGTGCCGGGTTCGTATTCGCTCACAGGCAGGCCGCCGGTCAAGACCGGATCGACCACCCGCCAGGCCGCTTCCACGCAGTCGTCTTGCGTGAAAAGGGACGTATCGCCCCGCACGGCGTCTCCCAGCAAGCGCTCGTATGGGGATTTCTCGGCTTGGCTGTTGTGGCGAGCGATCAATTCAACCGGTTCGCCGCGCATGTCTTCGCCGTTGAGCTTCGCCAACGCGCCCTCGCCAATGACGACCTCGGGGCTCAAGCGTAGACGGAAATAATTCGAAGGCATGGTGTCGCTGGGATCGAAGATCGCCAGCGGCGGCCGTTTGAGCGTAACGCGCACTTCGGTGGCGGTGATGGGGAGGCTCTTACCGGCGCGAATGTAGAACGGCACGTCCGCCCAGCGCCAGGTATCGATACGCAGGCGCAGCGCGGCGAAGGTCTCGACCTGCGAGTTCTTCGCGACGCCGTTTTCCTTCCTGTAGCCCCGAAATTGTCCGCGCACCACTTCCTTTGGATCGAGCGGCTGCATGGCGCGGAAGATGCGCAGCTTTTCGGCCTGCATCGTCTTCGGGTCGTGGCCGACCGGCGCATCCATCGCCAGCAAAGTCACGACCTGCAGCAAATGATTTTGCACCACGTCGCGGATCGCGCCCACTTCTTCATAAAAAGCACCGCGGCCCTGCACGCCGAAGTTCTCCGCCATCGTGATTTGCACGTCGCGGATGTATTCGCGGTTCCATATCGGCTCGAGAAAAGTATTGGCGAAGCGGAAGTACAAGATATTTTGCACCGCTTCCTTGCCCAGATAATGGTCGATGCGAAAGATCGAAGATTCGTCGAAGACTTCATGCAAGGTCTTGTCGAGCGCCTGCGCGCTCGCCAAGTCGCGGCCGAATGGCTTCTCCACGATCACCCTTGCGTTTTCGGCGCAGCTGCATTTGTAGAGTCCCTGGACCACGCTGGCAAACATGCTGGGCGGTATCGCAAGATAGTGAATCGGACTCTTCGCAAGTCCCAGCGCACTCTTCAGCTTGGTGAAAGTCTGCGGATCCGCGTAGTCTCCGTCGACATAGCGCAGCAATGCAGCAAGCTTGTCGAAGCTTGCCGCGTCGTAATCGCCGCTCTGCTGCACGCTGTCGCGCGCACGCTCCTTGAGCTTGTCCAGGGTCCAGCCGGCGCGCGCCATGCCGATGATGGGAATGTGGAAGCCGCCCCGGCAGACCATGGCATACAACGCGGGAAAAATCTTCTTGTAGGCCAAATCGCCGGTGGCGCCGAAGAACACGAAGGCATCGGATTCAGTTGTGGTCATTTAGCGCCTCGCTTTGAGCTCGCGGCGAAGCTGCGAAATCTCGTCGATCAATTCCACGGCGAGCGCGACGCCCGCCAGATTCAGTTCCAAGTCCTTCTCCAGGCGCAGCGCAAGCCGGGCCCGGCGCAGCTCATCACCGGTAAAGCGCCACTCAGTGCTTACATCGACGACGTGCAGAACTCCTTCTTCGACAAATTCCACGATATGCCGTTCATCGACGGCGCACAGCCGGCTCAAATCGCCGATGCTGAGCCTCGCGGACTCATCGAATATGCTGCCCGGCAAGACCGGATCGTCTGATGGGTACATTTTAGCCTCCTAGGCCGGCGCGAGGATTGAACGGCAGCGCGGCCGCCATCGCCGCATACGCTGCCTTGGCTTTATCGTCGTTCGCAGCCGGCAGGGCGATCTGCAGAATCACGTAGAAGTCGCCGGCGGGATCGGCGGGAATTCCGCGGCCCTTCAAGCGCAATTTGCTGCCGGCGTGGGATGCGGCAGGGACTTTCAGATCGACGGCTCCGCCCGGCGTCGGAGTCTTCACGGTTGCGCCCAGAGCCGCCTCCCACGGTGCCACCGGCAAGTCCAACAACAGGTCCCGTCCATCGACTCGATACAAGGGATGCGGCTGGAAGTCCACCTCGATATATAGATCACCGGGTTTCCCGTTGCCCGGCGCGCGTGCTCCCTGGCCCGCAAGGCGTATCTGCTGACCTGCGACAATTCCCTTCGGGATTTGCACATTCAGAGTGCGCTCCTTCGACACCAGCCGGCCGGAGTCGTCGAATTCCGGCATGCGCAAGGTGAACGTGCGCGCGCCGCCGCTTAGCGATGCTTCCAAGTCGAGCAGCACCTTGGCGTGATGATCTTCGCCTTGTCCGGAATGAAAATCTCCGCGGCGCCCCGATCGCGCCTGGGCGCCGAATAGTGAATCGAAGAAATCGCTATAGTTCGAATTGCCCGGACCGGCACCGCTGAATTCGAAGCCGGCATCCCAATCGGGAGGCGGTCTGAAATCTTCTCCGGGGCGATAATTCTTGCCGAGCTGATCGTAGGCTGCGCGTTTTTCAGGACTCTTGAGCACCTCGTAGGCTTCGCCGACCTCCTTGAAGCGCGCCTCGGCGTCCTTCTCCTTGCTCACGTCCGGATGATATTTGCGCGCGAGTTTGCGATAGGCTTGCTTGATCTGCGCATCGGTAGCATCGCGCACGACGCCCATCACCTTGTAATAATCCTTGAATTCCACCGATCACCTAGAACTGGCAAAGCCAAGATATTACGCGCAAAAACTTCTGAGTCATAAAATCTGTAAGACCAATCCTACGCTAAAGCTGATAAGCCACGGTGAGCAGCAAACCTTCGCAAAGATCGCGCAGCAAACCCGGCTGGCGGGCGTCAAATCGGGCCGTGCGCGGAATGAGCGCCTCGATCCAATTTGCGAGCCATTCTATTTCAGCGCGTCCATAAAAGACGACCGCGCACTCGTAATTGAGCAGCAAGCTGCGCGAGTCCAGATTCACCGAGCCGGATAAGCCAAGCGCATCATCGAATACCACGGCCTTGGCATGACACATATCCGGCAACAAGTGCACGTTGACTCCTGCCAGGCTCAAGGACCGCAGCGCGCGGTTGCGCGCGAAGTCCGCCAATTTATGGTTGGAACTCTGCGGGATGCAAAGATCGATGCGCACCCCACGCCGTGCCGCCAGGCGCATGGCTGTTTCCAAGCTGACATCGGGCACGAAGTAGGGCGTCACGGCCAGCATCCGGTCGCGAGCCTGAAAGCACGCATCGATCAGCAAGGCGTGCACCGTGTCTTCGGTCTGATCCGGGCCGCTTGGCAGAAACTGGGCCTCGCCGGCCGCCTTTGAGTCCAAGGCCGCGATGCCGCCTGAAATCACAGACACGGCATCTGCCGCCGCAGGCCTGCTCCCGGCAGCAACCCAGTCGTTTTCAAATTGCGCCGCGGCTGCCGCGGCCACGCGGCCTTGTAAATCAAACGTCAGGTCGCGCCAGGGCGGCGCGCCCGCGGTGCCCGAGAAATATTCAGCGGCAAGATTGCGCCCACCCGCCCACAACCGGCTGCCGTCTGCGATCACCATTTTCCGATGATTGCGCAAGTTGCGCGGGCCTTGAGTTCGCCGCGCCAACAGGGGACTGAAAATGCCCGTCTCCACGCCGCCGGCCTTGAGCGCGCCGAAGTATGCTTTCGGCAATTGAATTGCGCCCACCCCGTCGAGCAGAAGCCGGACTTCGACGCCGCTGCGCGCGCGTTCCGTCATGTGCTGCATGGCTTTGCGGCCGAATGCGTCATCGCCCAAAATATAGGTGCAGATATCCAGCCGCGACACGGCGCTCGACATGATGGCGAACAGAGCATCGGCCGACTCGGTCCCATCCTGATGCAGGCGGACGCGCGCCGGCGACGCGGCCGGCAATCCGAAACTTTGGATGAGGTCCTGCGCCCAGTGTCCGGCACAGCATCTCGCCGCCGCGGGCGGCAAAATCTTCCGAGGCAGTTTGCGCCGCCCAAATATCAGGTACATGGGCAACGCCAAGTACGGCAGGGCGATCATTCCCAGCACCCAGGCGATAGCGATGGACGGCGGCCGGCGCTCGCGGTCGCGTTCGGCGCGTGCGGTCAAGACGTAGGCCAGAACGCTCACGACAATGACGAGCGAATGAAGGCTGATCGGCGGAAGCCAGGTGCTCATGCGCTACGCCGCCTGTTGCAGGCGGCGCAGCACGGATGGCAGCAGCTCGGGCAGGTCTTCGGCCAACAGGCCCAAGCCGAATTCGGCAGCCGCGTCGCCATGCATCCAGACGCCCGCGGCGGCCGCGGGAAACGCGTCCATTCCCTGGGCGAGCAGCCCTAAGATGATTCCGCCCAGAACATCGCCGGAACCCGCGGTCGCGAGCGTAGCCGGCGCATTGGTGTTGATGACGGCGCGGCCATCGGGTGCTGCGATGACGGTGTCGGCGCCCTTCAGCACGACGACGGCGCCGCTGCGCCGCGCAGCGAGGCGTGCGCGCGTCAATTTGTCGCCCGCAGCGTCGAAGATGCGGCGGAATTCGCCCTCGTGCGGCGTAATCACGCACGGCCCGCGAATGACTTCAAACAAATCATCCGGGCGCGGCGCAAATACGCTGATGGCATCCGCGTCGAGCACGACCGGCTTGCCTGTCTGCAACATTGCAAGAGCACGAGCGCGAGTCGCGTCGCCGACCCCTGCGCCGGGTCCAATCAAAAAGGCCGAGTAGCGCCGCTCATTGAGCAGCTGCGAGAAATCCTGATCCTGTGCGAGAGGCAGCGCGATGATGCTGGTGAGCGAGGAGGCATAGATGGCCAAGGCGTGATCGGGGACCGCGAGGGTAGTCAGGCCGGCGCCGCTGCGCGCAGCGGCGCGCGCGGCCAGGCGTGCAGCGCCCGTCATGGGGTAGCCGCCGTACAGCAAGGCGTGACCGCGGCTGTATTTATTGCCCGATGGCTGTAATTGCGGAAGGTTCGTTCGCCACAACGCGGCTGTATTTTCCCAGGTATCCGCGCCCAAGGAGTTCAGCACGGCCGGCGGCATGCCGATCTCGGCAACCACCACAGCGCCGCACATATCGCGCCCCGGCAGCAGCAGATGCCCCGGCTTTTTGCGCTCGAAAGTCACTGTGCACACCGCCGCCGCCGCGCCCCAGTTCTCACCGCTGTCGCCCACGATGCCGCTCGGTATGTCGACCGCAACCATCGGAACGCCGCGGCGCGCCGCATAGGACAGCAAGTCCGTTACCGGCCGTTCCAAGCGCCGGCTCAAACCCGAACCGAATAGTGCGTCGACCACCAGCTCGGCATTTTCAATTATCCCGGGCGTGAGAGGCTCGATGCTTCCCCGCCAAAGCCGCGCATGATGTCGGGCATCGGCGCCAAGCGTTTCGACGCTGCCGAGCAGGGCCACACGCACGGGCCAACCTGATTGCGCCAATTTGGCAGCCACGACGAAACCATCGCCGCCATTGTTGCCCGGTCCGCACAGAACGCTCGCCGGCCGCGGCGTAAAGCGGCGCAGGATCTCGCGGGCCACGGCTTCGCCGGCGTGCTGCATGAGAAGCGCGCCGGGCACGCCCGCCGCTATTGCTTGGGCGTCAGCCTCATTCATTTGCGCCACGCTGAAGAGCGCGCGGTTCAAAGCCGGCCTACCGCGGCACCCACGGCGGCCGTGACCGCCATTGCCAGCGCGCTCCAAAAAGCTACGCGCAATGCGCCGGTGCGAACATCTGCGCCGCCGACCCTGGCGGACCAGCCGCCGAGGAACAGCAGGCAGGCGAGGCAGGCGATGGCAACGGCTGGGATCAAATATTGCGAAGGAGCGAGCACGACGACCGCGACCGGCAGCGCGGCTCCGACGGAAAAGCTCCCCGCAGAAGCCAGGGCGGCCTGCAGCGGCCGCGCGCTGAAACTCGGAGATAGGCCCAACTCGTCGCGCGCGTGCGAGCCCAAGGCGTCGTGCGCCATCAGCTTGTCCGCAACTTTGCCCGCCAAGGCGGAATCTAAACCGCGGCGCATGTAGATGTCCTTCAGTTCGCGACGCTCACCGGCGAAATCGTCCCGCAGTTCTGCGCGCTCCTGTGCCAGCGCGGCGGCTTCTGTGTCAGCCTGCGAATGCACCGAGACATACTCGCCTGCGGCCATGGACATCGCGCCCGCGACCAGGCCCGCAGTACCGCTCAACAAGAGTGTCGCATGAGACGCGTTGGCGGCGGCGAGGCCCAGTAGCAGGCTGGATGTTGAAACAATACCGTCATTTGCACCGAGCACCGAGGCGCGCAGCCAGCCGGCCGTGCCTAGTTTATGGCGGTCATGATCTCTTGGGCGCATGCAATCCTGTATATGCAAACAGGCAGCAGGGTGAACTGCACTGCGGCGAATGTAATGGTAGCTAGCCGACTGCCGGCGGGGTAGTCTTTGCTTGAAATAATAAATGCCATACAGGCATCCTCGGTCGGCCGCCTCAAGGAATTCGAATGCACAATCCTCTGTTCTGGATAGAGTGGCTCGATCGTCTCGATCGCGTGCTGAGCAGCGCGCGGCAAGACGTCGCGGTGCTGAAGCGCGCGCTCAGTCCGCGCACCCTGGAAGCGATAGAGCGCTCAAAGCGTCAATTGGCTGCGCTCCTCAATGATCTGCGGCTGTTGGACCGGGATGTCCTGGCCGCCGGCACGGCGCCGCGCGCCGCGGACGCTTTGCAGGCCGCACTGGAGAAGACGGTGACGCAACTCGGCAGTCTCGCAGCGATTCCGGCCGCGAGCGCCCCGGGGGCATTGGATCGAATGCTCGCAAGCAGCGATGCGGCCTTGCGCGACAGTTGCTATGAGGCCGCGGTGCTGCTGGGGCCTGACCGCCGCCGCGTGGCCGGCGCACGCGCGGAGTATGGCGCTAGGCTCTAGAACAATTCGACCGCCTATACCGCCTCGATACATTTCGATCTCCCCCGCGTTCTTGGCTTATAAGATCAACAGAATTCCTCCAATCGCACTCAATAGCAATACCAATTGTTCGAACAAGTTCTGATTGACGCGCTTCAAGAGCCAGCGCCCGGCCAATGCACCGATGAGCACGGCTGGGGCCAATGCGAGATTGAAGCTAAAACTTTGTACGGTGATCAGCTTGAGATCCACCATGAAGGGCACCTTGAAGAGGTTCAGCAGCATGAAGAACACGGCTGCGGTGCCGACGTATTCCATCTTGGGCAGGCGCATCGCGACCAGATAGATGGCCAACAAAGGGCCGGCCGCATTGGCGACCAAGGTGATGAAACCTGCGGTCACGCCGATGCCTGCGCCCACCGACCAATGAAATATCGCTGCATCGCCGTCCTTCGGGGCGGATGCATAGCGGCGCCAAAAGCTCAAAGCCGCCAATGAGACGATGATCCAGCCGATCATGATTCGCGCTGTGTGGTCGGAAATTCGGCCGAGGATGAGATAGCCCAGCACCACTCCGGCTGCCGTCCAGGGAAATAGCCGCCACAGATAGCGCCACTGAGTGTGTTTGCGATAGACAAAGACCGCGACGAAGTCGCCGAATATCAACAACGGCAACACCAATCCGCTGGCTTGCTTGCTGCTCGGAAATACGTGGTTGAATAGCGCAATCGAGAGAATGCTGAGTCCGGTGATGCCGGCCTTGGAAACGCCGACCATGAAGGCGCCAAAAGCGGCAAGAACCCATAGCAGCGGATCGCTGATCATGGAATCCAAGCTAGCACGGCTGCGTGCGTCATGGAGGCCGTCCGCGGCGGGCGCGGCTTTAGTTGTTCGCGTAGAACCGGCGCAGGCGATGCAGGTCGATGATCACGTCGTAGTTCTCACCGGCGGGCAGCACCGGACCGGTGGCGAAGTCATAACGCGAATCCAGATTGGGCACGTTGGGGTGCAAGTCATGCATCGCCCGCTTGAACATTTCGCGCGGCACCCACTCGGAATTCGAAGATAGCGATCCAAATTCATCGTGATAGATCGTCGCGGTCGAGATATCCGACGGCGTCGAGGCGATCGCGAATATGCGCGGGCGGCCGGCATTCAGGTGCACCTGTTTGGCGCCGGCCATGACCAGGTGCCATTCATTGCCTTGAGGCACGGCGATCAGGGCGTAGGTGTGATGCTGCGCCGTGAAGAACGCAATCGAAATTGCGATCATGGCGGTCAAACGGCGGGCATTCGCGTTCCAGTGAGCCGTGAGCGCGCTGATCGAGGCGACCAGGAAGCAAAGCAGCACGCCCGTCATTGCAAGTATCGTGCGATACGTGGCGTAGCGTTCAGAGGCGATCATGCTCACCGCAAAGGCGAACACCGGCAGGCCAAACAACCCCGCCAGCCAAACGACGCCGCGCTCCAGCCCATGGCGGCGCCACTCGAGATAGGCACCCGCCAGCAGAATGATGCCGACGAGCGCCGCACAGCCGAAGTACAGGGTGTAGTCGCGATGATGGTTGTCATTCAGAACGAACAGGCTCAAGGCATTGGGCAGCGGTTCTTGCAGGAACCAGGCGATTTTCTCGCCCCAGTGCGATTCGAACGCAATTCGGCCGGACTTGACGAAGATATGCGCGGCGTACAAGAACGACATCGACCAGTACGCGAGTCCAAGCGAGCCTACGACAAAGCCGAGATGGATTGCCGTCCAGCGCGCCGACTGCGCGAGGCTGCGCTGCCGTTGCGCGATCAGGCCGCCGGCCAGCGGCACGAGGTAGAACAACGCGCTAGGCTGATAGATCAGTGCGCTTACCACCAAGAGACCCAGCGCCACTGACCATTGGCTCGCGGCACGCCCGACGCCGTTCCGCAATCCGAGCGTCAACGCGCCTTCAGCGGCAAAGAATGCGCCAATGGACAGCAACGCCGTGGCGGCGTACGGCCAGCCGACCGCCCAGCCGGCGATGACTTGCGCGGAGGGCACGAGGCTCACCAGCACCGCAAAACACAGACTGGTGTTGATCGACCACCCTACCGCGCGCAAACCGCGGAAGCTCACCAACGAGATTGCGCCGAGCAGAAGCGCGGCGGCGAAGCGCAGCCACTCGAGATTTTGCACGGAGCTGGTCTGTCCGTATGTGGCTTGCAGCAGCCAGCCGTAAATCGGGCGGGCATGCGAGGCGCAGAACTGCAGAACTTTGCCGATTTCCTCATGTGCTTCGCGCAGATTGGAATAATCGTCCCGCAGGCCATAGTCGTGAAAGGTGGCCGGCCAATAGGCGACCAGCGGCACCAGGAACAGCACCGCAGTCAGCGTCCACGCGCGAACTCGCGAGCCGGCGCGGGATTCGGTGATCGCGCCGGCAGTTCCCACAGGAACGCCGATGGCTGCTTCGCTGAGTACTGTTTTCGGAACGCTGCTCATAGTCGGCGATATCACCCGAATGTTGCGGTGCACTAATCGGTGGACATCATCATCCTTTGCCAGACCGCAATCAGAGAAAACGCAAAGGTGAAAATATCTCGGCTAGGAACTGATTCTATCGACGCCGCACCGAAAATCAGTGCCACAAATCCTACAAATGCGTTAAATATCTGTTAACTAGCAGGTAGGCGCGCGCTCAAGCCGCCACGCACGAGTTCTTACCCGTGTGCTTGGCGCGATAGAGGGCGGAATCGGCGCGATCGAAGGCAGCCCCCGCCGCATCGTGCGCCTTGAGTTCGGTGAGACCGCATGACACGGTGACTCTTACCGGGGTTCCTCGAAAATGAAAGCGCAGGGCTTCCACGGCGGTACGCACTTGATTGGCGATCAGCATGGCTTGAGCGATGTCTGCGCCGCAGAGAAGCATCACGAATTCCTCCCCGCCGACGCGTGCGACGAAATCGTTTCCGCGCACCGCTGCCATGAAACATGCCGCCACACTTTGCAGCACGCGGTCTCCGGCGCGGTGGCCATAGCTGTCGTTGATGCCTTTGAAGTTGTCGAGGTCCCACAGCAGCATGACCACAGCGGCGTCGGTGCCCGGCGATTGCACAATCTCCCGCGCGAACCGTTCTTCGAAAGACTTGCGATTTGCGATGCCGGTCAGCGCATCGATGCGTGCCCCTTGTTTTTCGTTGGCCAATCTCGAATGCAGTTCGCCCGTTTCCCGCTCGAGTTCAGCGATCCGCTTGCGCATTCGTTCAGCGCGGCCGTTCACTTCGAGCAGCCGAAATTCCTCGCGCGCGCGGAAGTTGCTGACATGCTCCGCAACGCGCTCGAGGCGCGCATTCACCAACGACTGCAGGAGACCTAGTTCCGTGGCGCTGCCGACTTCGTGGCTCAGCTCGCGCACTTGGGACATGACGGTGTCGTTGTAAGTCTGCGTGTCCTCGAAGTGAGTCCGGGTGGCGTGATTCGAGTCGGACAAATAACTTGCCATTTCGTCCAGGCGTTTGGTCACTTCAGCGAGAATCCCGGCGGTTTGCAGGCGTTCGCGCTGCAGCTGTCCGCTGCGATCGCGCATCAGATCCGCCGCGCGCGCGACGACCTTCGCGAGCGCCGTATCATTCTTTACGGACGCCAGTTCTGCGATCAATGCCGGGGCGGTGGGATCCTCCGGATCGGCTGCCGAGAGGCACTCGAGCAAGCGTTTGACGGCAAGACGGGTTTGAGTGTCGGTTGCAGGGAAAGTGATGGTGGGAACCGGGCAGGCCGCATCGACCGCCACAACCGTAGTGGTCAGCGATTCCGCCAGGCGCCCGAGCTCATCGGCATCGGCGTTGCGCCGGTTGGCACCGGCCAGCGTCCGCAGCTCATCATCGAGTTGCGGATTTACACCCATGCCGGCCGCGCACAGGCGGCCCACCAACCGGCGCAAGACCTGCTCGATGTGGCGCCAACGGACTTCTTCCGCCTCCATCTCGATCAAGGAATCGCGGTACTTTTGTTTCCAATCAACCGATTCGGGCACGAGCTTGTTCCACGCTGCCAAACAGCCATCCTATAGTTCCGCGGACGGCCAAAATGTGTTCGGCTTCGCGGTCACGCGAGCGCGCGCGGCGACGGAACACGCCTCAATTGAGGGCCCGGCAAGCTAAATTGACTGCTGCGCAGCATTTTCTTGATGCGCGTCCCATCGGGCCGCCGGCGCGCCAGATAGGCTTTGGCAAAGGAATGTCATGCTGCGTCTCACCTTTTTCATCGCAATCTTGCTGAGCGCTGCGAGCGCAGCGGCAAACCCGAAGATTTACACTTATCTGGATCCGCAAGGGCAGCGTCACTACACCG
Source organism: Steroidobacteraceae bacterium (assembly GCA_036263775.1). Classification (GTDB taxonomy): domain Bacteria; phylum Pseudomonadota; class Gammaproteobacteria; order Steroidobacterales; family Steroidobacteraceae; genus Bog-1198. The sequence continues at coordinate 12,605 of DATATA010000004.1, forward strand.
ATGTGCCCGACAACAACCGTTATCGTTTGCTGGTTCTGTCTTCTCAAGACAGGACTGCCAGCGGCGACCGCTATGACTTGCAGCTGCTGGCGAAGGCCACGCAATACGACTCCATCATCGAGCATGCCGCGCTTTCGTCGGCACTCGAGCCCAATCTTTTGCGGGCAGTCATCGTGGTGGAGTCGGGATTCAATTCCCGCGCAAAGTCCAAGCGTGGGGCTGTCGGTCTCATGCAACTGATGCCTGCTACGGCGAGCCGATATGGCGTGTCCAATCCCTACGATGCGCGCCAGAATGTCCATGCCGGCGCTCGGTATCTCAAGTTCCTGATCGACCACTTTGGCCACGATGTACGCCTCGCACTGGCGGCCTATAACGCCGGAGAGGACGCGGTCGAGCGCAATGGCGGTCAGATCCCTCCGTTTAGCGAAACCATGGCCTACGTGCCTCGGGTGCTCAAGATCTACAAAATGCTCACCCAGCAGCCCCGCACGACCTGATTGACTTTCAGTAAGCATTAGCTTACGGTTAGTTATGGCTTACCAAGCGGCGCTTCTGGCGCTATCCGACCCGACGCGGCGGCGGATATTCGAGCATCTGCGCCACGGTGCCAAATCCGTCGGCAAGATTGCAGCCGAGATGCCGGTGAGCCGTCCTGCCGTGTCACAGCACCTCGCGGTGCTCAAAAAAGCCGGACTGGTAGGTGATCGGGCCGAAGGCACGCGCCGTGTCTACCACATTGACCCCCAGGGACTCGCGGCGATTCGCATTTGGTTGGATCAATTTTGGGAAGATGCACTTTCCGGATTCAAGGCCGAGTTGGAAAAAGGGGAGTCGGCAAAATGATCAAGATTGCGCCGGTGCGCAAGCAGGTGACGGTCGCCGCGAGCCAGCAGCGTGCCTTTGCCTTGTTCACCAACGAAATGTCGCGCTGGTGGCCGGCTACGCACTCGATACTCAAATCTCCGTTGAAACAATATGTGGTTGAGCCGCGCGTCGGCGGCCGCTGGTATGCCGTCGCCGAAGATGGTTCGCAAGGCGAAACCGGATACGTTATCGAATGGCAGCCGCCGACGCGCCTGGTGCTGGCCTGGCAACTCAGCGGCGAATGGCAATTCGATCCAAAGCTCGTCACCGAAGTGGAGGTGCGGTTCGTCGCCGAGAGTGCCGGGGTGACTCGCGTCGAACTCGAACATCGAAATCTGCAGCACATGGGAGACAAGGCGGAGCAGGTGCGCGGCATGGTGGATGCGCCGGGCGGATGGTCGGCGATTTTGGAATCTTTCAAGAAATGTGCGGACGAATAGCGAGGAACGCAAATGAGGGTATTCAATGGATTTTGGCGGAGCTGCGCGTTGCCGGCGGCGCTGCTGCAGCCGGCGCGCTGGTGGAACACCTGCGCGCTGGGAGCCGACGGTGCTTTGACCTGGATTCTCAAGAGCGGCGCCAACGGCACCGACATCTCCGTCAGCTACACACTTGGTGGCTACGCCAAGGACGGATTCGAGGCCGCATCGAAAGCCGCGGATCGCGTGCTCGGCGAGCAGATCGAGCGCTTGAGAAAACTTATCGACGCTTAGGCTTTTGGCACCGCGCCTGCGGGGGTCAGCTTGTCGATCGCCTGCGGCAGCACTTGAGAGAGCTTCGCGGCCAATACGTCGGGCGATAAGCCGACCTTGGCGGCCAGTTCTTTAACCGTGTCCGAGCCGAAGGCTTGGTGGATTTGATCGGGTGTTATCGTTTGATTTGCGCCGGTTCCCACCCATGAACGTACGGTGCCGCCCAGGCCCTGCTGTTCGAGTTGCGTGACGATGCCTTGCACGCCGCCATGCTTTTGAATGAGCCCGTTCACCACCGTGGCCATCTCGGCACCGACTACGCCGCCCAATATGCCGTCGAACAAGCCCATAAAGCCTCCTAAAGTATTCCCCTGAATTTTTCGCTAAAAGCCGAAGACCAGATTCACACTCGCCACCGTGTCGAGCTTCTTGAGCGGAGCCGGTGGTTTGGTGTTATCCGTGATGCCGTAACCTACGCTGAGCGCCAACTTATCCGACATCTTCACGGTAAGTGCAAGTTCATCGTGCAACAAGGTGTCGCTGGAGCCCGCCTCCATGAGGAATTTATTCGTGAACACGGTCGTCTTGGTGAAGGCATGCGAGAAATCCACGCCGACCGTCGCAAT
>DATATA010000009.1:0-1750 GCA_036263775.1 Steroidobacteraceae bacterium
CGCCAAGCCATCCACGATTCGAGGTTCGTCGTCCACACAGAGAACAGTGGGGAGTTCTTCGCGATTCATAGGTCTGCCGTGATCATGTTGCACTAGTTTGGCCGTAACGCGTTCGCCACGCGGGTCTGGGCGCCCTGCCAGTCGAAGGGCGCGTTCAGTCCGGCGAGATAGTCGGCGTCCACGCTATGGTCCGGTTGCGACGAAGGAATGATCGCATAACTGTTGGCCTCGAGCAGCGCGTGCGACACGGCCAGCGCGCCCACCAGGTCGTAGGCATGGGGCGTCACCGCTTTGGGCGTGTGGTGCAAGGCGACCGCCTCCACGATGGCGTAGGGCAGACCCCAAAGTCCGAGCAGATAGGCGCCGATCTCCGCATGGGTCGCGCCCGTGATGCGCCGCTCGCACTCGAGCAAGGGCAATCCCTCGGTTCGCGAGAGCTCGAGCGCACTCGCAAGGTCCTGAGGGCACTCCTGAACCAATATCCAATAACCGATGTCGTGCAGCAAACCCGCGAGCCAGGCATCATCGGGCGTTGCCCGGCCACCGGCCAGTGCCTTGCAGGCGGCCGCCGCGCACTGCGCGTGATTTTGCAGCCGCTCCGGATCCACATCCGCGAGGCTTTTTGGGGACTGCCACTTCGAAAAAATCTCGGCCGACAGCACCAGATTGCGCACTGTGGCGAAGCCGAGATAGGTGACGGCGTCCTTGATTCGCACCATCGGCTTGCGCAATCGAAAGAATGCGGAATTAGTGATCTGCAGCACCTTGCTGGCGATCGCCGCATCCGCATTGACGATGTCGCCGATTTCCGCCGCGGTGACGGTCGGCTGAGCGAGCGCCGCCTGCAGACGACCGTAAGTCTTCGGCATCGCGGGCAGCTTGGCGATGCGGCCGACCAATTTGCGCAACGACTCTTGCCCGAGCAAATCCTGCAAATGGAAGCAGCGCTCGATGATGTTTTCCAATTCTCCCCCATCGCAGGGCTTCGCCACGTATTGATGCGCCAGGGAGGTGAGCCTCACCGCCTGCACCGGGTCGGAATAGCCCGACACGATGATGCGCATGACGTTGGGCCAGCGCTGTTTCACGGCCGTGAGCAATTGGCCGCCATCCATGCCCGGCATGCGCACGTCCGATACAACCAAGTCAAAGCGATGCTGTTCCATCGCCGCAATGGCTTCGTCGCCGCTCAGGACGAATTGCATGTTCCAGTCGTGCCGATGCTTGTAGAGGCGCGTTCGTACGCTGTCGAGCAAGTCGCGCTCATCGTCGACGAATAAAATGTCCTTCATTGCGGCAGCCGCCCGCAACGCCCGGCGATCGGCAGCCTGACCGTAAATTGTGTTCCAACGCCGACCTCGCTGGCGACGCTGATTTCCCCGCCGTGCTTGTCGACCACGATGGAATGGCTGATCGCGAGCCCCTGGCCTGTGCCGCGGCCGACCTCTTTGGTGGTGAAAAATGGGTCGTAGAGCTTGGAGAGATTTTCCGGCGGCACGCCGCAGCCATTGTCTCCTACGCAAATCACGGCCTGTTCGCCCTCTTGAGCGGCTCGAATGGTGATCTCGCCGCAGTCGACGTCCTTGCCGGAATCCTTGATGGCATGAGCCGCGTTGACGATGAGGTTTAGAAACACCTGGTTGAGTTCGCCGACATTGCAAACTACTTGCGGCAGCTCGTCGAAATCGGTACGCACTTTGGCGACGTATTTGTACTCATTGGACGCCACCAGCAACGTGGTCTGCAAGGC
>DATATA010000044.1:0-5400 GCA_036263775.1 Steroidobacteraceae bacterium
ACCGCGATCAGGATGATTCCGTTGCCGACTTTCAGCGCCCAATCCTTGCGATGGCCGCCGATTGCCTGGCCGACCAGGGTCGTACCCGCCATCGCGATGCCCACCGCCGGCATGTAGCAAAACGAAGTCAGCATCATGACGATCTGCGTCGAGGCCCCGTCGACGGTGCCCAAGCGCACCTGCATCAGCTGGAACAAGGCAAATCCGAGAATATCCGCGGCAATCAGCAGGCCCATCGGGAACCCTAGCTGCAACTGGTGCCACAGGATGCGGCCGTGCAGCCGCATGGTCAGATGCGATCGAAAGCGCTTGCGCGTCGGCGGCGCCAAGAACCAGAGCAATGCCACGCCGACGCCGATCAATTGCGCGGCGTTGGTCGCCCACGCCGACCCTGCAACGCCCATGCCGAGATTGAACATGAGCAACTGATTCAGCAGTGCATTGACCAGCGCCACGCCCACGGCGATGCGCAGCGTGACCGTGGGGCGGCCGATGCCGTTGAAGAAGCCCAATACCGCCCACAACGCCACGCTCAACGGGGCACCCAACATGCGCGGAAACCAATAGGTCAGGGCTAGCCGCTGTATTTCGGACGCAAGCCCGAAGGGACCAAAAATCCGGGCGCCGCCCAGCGCCAGCAGGGTAAACGCAGGCACGGTGAACAACGAGGCCCACAAGGCAGTCCAGGTCGCCTGCGACGCCCGCGCATAGCGGCCGCCGCCGTATGCCTGCGCCACCAAGGTCTGCACCGCGAGGCCGACGCCGCCCAGCAGCAGCACGAACACCAGCACCGGCCAATACACCGCGCCGATCGCCGCCGTCGCGTCGGGGGATACGCGTCCGACGAACCACGTGTCGGTGGCGTTCAGCACCGCTTGCACGGCACTGTTCACCATGAAGGGGAATGCCAGATTGCCGACGGCCCAGTAATCGAGACGCGGCCGGCCGCTCCTGCTCAGCGCTTGTCCGGGAAGCAATTTTATCGGCTCATCCACTTCAGTATTCTACAGTACTGGCCCGCGGGCCATTCCCGGGTAGGATGCGTGCATGCACGCAAAGATGCGATCCAATTATTCCGGTTCATTTCTCGCGCAGAGCCGCGGCAACGGCGCTTGGCATCTGTCTCGGCCGGCGCCGCACGAAATGACGGTGATCCTGCGCAACGCAGAACCGGGTGCCGCACAGGCTTTCGCGGTCGAACCGATCGCCGAGCTAGGCATCGAGTGGCATGCGGATGAGGTGCTTCTGACGTTCCTGGCGGGCGATAAAGTCGCGAGCGTCGAGGCCATGAGCGCGATCGTGCACGAACCCCTGCCGCATTTGTACGAGAGCCTGCCTTTGGCAAGCATCGACGCCGACGCGCGGCGCTTTTGGCACCGGGTATTTCGGCTGGTGCGCATCCCCGGCGGCCGCTATCTTCTCAAGCTGCTGACGCGCTCGGGCAAGCGCCAATAGCCTATCGGCGTCGAAGCGGGAGGTGCATCACAAGAAGGGGCGCATATTGTCAATTTTCCAGGCTTTTCGCCGTTGTCCTACCCGCTGGAGTCCCAAACCTTTGCGTTGAACTGCGACGCTCGTCAAGGCTGCTAGGCAGGGATTCCAGCACATTGATTCGTGGCTTTAACCTCAAGACTCTGCAGAGATGGCCCTTAGTGCTGGATATCAAGTCTAACACCGTAGAAACGCATGCCGCGGACGCATCCTTCGATCCGTACGGCCGGCTGCTGCGCATGCTCATGCCGAGCCTGCGCGGCGTGGTCATTCACGACGGCTATTCGAACCTGGTGTGGGCGTCCGACGAGTGGGACTTGAGCGACGAGCCGCAGCTCATCAATGATGCCATTGCCAACGCCTTGTCGGACTCCAGCGAATTTCCAGGCATCGCGCGTACCATCGATGCGGATCGTGTGGTGTATTCCTTCGCCGTGCGGGGCGAGCACATCGAACTTTTGGGGATAGTCAGTCTGGTGGTCAGATTGTCCGGTGTACAGATCGAACCGCGGCCTCTGCAAACCGTGCGGCAATTGGTCCAGCCCGCTCTCGAGTGCTTGCGCCGCGAGCTGTCGTTGCGCGCCAAATTGGGATCGAGCGAGCGCGATCTGAATGTCAAGGAACGCGACTTGGAACTGATGATGGAGATCACCTCCAACCAGGCTGCGGCGAGCGATGCGGATGAGTTTTCGCAGATCCTAAAGACCGGCCTCGACCGCATGGGCTGCGCATTGGCCGCGCTTTGGGTGCCCGACAAGAATATCTCCGTCTCCATGACCCGCAGCGGCGCACCGATGGCTCCGGAAGCGCTGCAGCGCGCGCAGCATCACTTGACGGCGTGGATGCAGATGCAACAGCGCACCATCGTCATCAATCACATTTCCAAGGTCGCAACCGACGTGGCTGCGCCCTACAAGATCCTGGCGTGTCCCATTAGGCATCACTCGGAGCGCGTCATGGGCGTATTGGCGCTGTTCAATCCGCCGAGCGCGCAGGATTTCGATTTGCAGCAAACGCGAGTCGCCGAGATGCTGGCAAAGCGGTCGACCAACATTATCCAGGCACAGTACGACACCAGCACCGGCCTCATGACCCGCCAGGCGTTCGAGCGTCAAGCGGGCGGCGTGTTGGCGGCGGCGCCTGCCGGCTCGCATATCATTCTGTATCTTGACATCGATCGGCTGCACGTCATCAATGAAACCTTCGGCATGCACGTGGGCGACGACGTCATCGTCAGCGTCGCTGACCGCATGGCCAAGACTTTGCCGCCTGGCGCACTGTCCGCACGCATCTCCGGGGACCGTCTCGCGGCGCTGATTCCAGGCTCGAGCATGGAATCGGCCGCGCAGATCGCCGAGCAGATTCGCGCGGCCGCCGAAGGCATCGTGCCTCGCGCGGGCCAAGGCGCCTTCGAAGTCTCCGTATGCTTGGGGGTGGCGCCGATCGGCCGCTCGGACAATCCGCTCGCGCATGCCTTGGCTACCGCGGAAATCGCCTGCAAGGCCGCAAAGGATCGGGGCCGCAACCGGGTTGAAATGTTCCAGGATTCGGACCAGAGCATCATCCGGCGGCATACCGACATTTTGGTGATCGGCAAGCTGCGCGAAGCGCTCGACAGCGATGGCTTCCGGCTCGACGCGCAGCCCATCCTGCCATTGCGCGGCAATTACGGCCGGCCGCGCTTCGAGCTCCTGATACGCATGCTCGGCGAGCGGGGCGAAATCATTCCGCCCGGCAAATTTCTTTCTTCGGCAGAACGCTATCAGCTGATGCCCACGATCGACCGCTGGGTCGTGCGCAAGGCGTGCGAGCTGCTCGGCGCGCACAGCGCCTCGGTCGGCGAGGAATTCGCGCGTTTCGCCATCAATCTTTCCGGACAATCGCTGCAGGACGAATCGTTCTTGGGATTCGTGGTCGAACAGCTCAAGTCCAGCGGCTTGCCCGCGGGCGTGCTGTGCTTTGAACTGACCGAAACGGCGACGATCGGCAATTTGGAAAAGGCGCAACTCTTCATGCGCACTTTGCAAGAGCTGGGTTGCCAGTTCGCGCTGGATGATTTCGGCACCGGTGTCAGCTCGTTGGCCTATTTGAAAGATCTGTCGGTCAACTACATCAAAATCGACGGCAGCTTCGTGCGCGATGCCGTGAGCAATGCGCGCTCCGAGTCCATGATCAAGGCAATCGCGCAACTTGCGAAAGTCATGTGCATGGAAACCATCGCGGAGTACGTCGAGACCGACGTGCTGCGCGTGCGCATGGCGGATCTCGGCGTGGACTACGGACAGGGCTTCGCCATGGGCAAGGCCCAGCGCCTGGAGGATCTGCTGCAAGAGCTGGCCATCTACGAAGCCACCGTAAGCAACTGGGGCGACCCGGAAAGTCCGGCCGAGCGGGTAACTAGCGAGCACTAGGGAATACCCGAGACCCGCGCCTGTTGCCGACGCGCCCAACCTGGGGCAATCCCGAATGGCCGGCGGCGCCGGTCTCGCTGAAACTGAGGCTCTACCCGTTAGAGGCTCAAGTCATGTTGGTTAGAATCGGTGACGGATCGGGGCAGTATCATCCCACGGCAGCGCCGAAGACTACGGGGCCCGCGCCGCCGCCGCACAGCGAGGGCAGCGTCACCTACACCGTGAAGAGCGGAGAGTCCGTCAGTCAGCTGTCGATCCGATACGGCGTATCCCCGCAGCAGATCCTTGCCGCCAATCCGCAGCTGCGCGATCCGAATGCATTGGATGACGGGCAAGAAATCAGCATTCCCGTCCTGGACAACGGCGGAAAACTGCCGGTGCAAGTTCGGGTTCAAAACGGCGAGTCCTTGAGCCAAATCAGCAGCCGCCACGGTGTGTCGGTGCGCGACCTGGTGAGCGCGAACGGCATCCACAATCCAGACTTGGTGTACCCCGGTCACACGCTGTGGATACCCGTGGCGAGCAAGCAGGGCATTTCGCTGGCGGGGTCCGGCATGAATTTGCTGCGACCCTCCATTCACGCGGTGGACGCCGCCGTGAAGCAGTACCAAGCGGTCAATGGCAAACCGCAGCAGCAAGTCACGGCGCAGGCGGCGCTGACGCAAGCGGTAGAGAGCGAGATCCGTGCCAGGGCGCAATTGCAGGTGCCGTCCGGACAACAGCCCAGCGACTCGCTCTTCGACAGCTATGGCACCTCGATCGCCACGCGATACGCCGACCAGCCCGGCATCGCCTCGGCAATCCATCAGGCCGTGGCGAACAGCTTTGCCGCTCGCGGCGTAGACGATGCACTCAAGCAAGTGGACTCGGCGCAGCGCGCTTCGACCCTTGCCGGCGGCAACGCCTCGACGCTCAACGCCGCGCAGAGCACCCTTACATCGCAGCTGCAGACAGAGATCCGCACGCGCGCCGCCACGCCGGCGGGACAGATACCTGGCCAGGCCGACGTACAGATATACGGCGCCGTCATTGCGCAACGCTACGCTGCCGATCCGGCTGCCCTGAAGTCGTTGAAGGCCGCGCTCGCCGGCGTGGGCCCGGATATCAAGGCCCAGGCGATCGTGGCCGCGGCGAATTCCGAAACCGTTCCCGCCAAGGCATCGGCCAAACTCAATCAAGGCTACGCTGCGGCGAGCTCCGAGGTTCAGCAGCGCATCCTGGCCAATGCCGGCGCCCAGGCAATCCTCAAGGCTGCGGCAAATGAGGCCACCTCCCCGCTCGGCCAGGTCAAACCGGACGGCGATAGCGGTGATTTCTATGCGCAGATCCACGCGCTCAGACAGTCATTGCAAAATCTCGACCGCACGGCATCGCAGCTGGACCCTGCGCTCGCGGCACGGATGGTGAACCAGGCGCTGCCGCAGCTCGAGCACTACAACTCGAGCTACGCAGCGGCACATGGCGGCCAGGATCTGACCAGCGACGTGCTGCACACCGG
>DATATA010000081.1:0-8775 GCA_036263775.1 Steroidobacteraceae bacterium
TACCCCGCATCGGCCCGCCAGGGCTTTTACTGGTGGGAGTTCGACGTCACGTTCTACCTTTTGAAACTGATGTCGTTCTTTGGGGTGATCTGGGACCTGAAACCAGTGCCCGCCGCGATCCGCGACGGCGGCGGCAAGCGCCTCTAGCCGTGAACTACGCCCATGCCGCGCCCGCCTAGTTCTGCGACGCTGGCGGAACTCAAGGCGGCGGTCGGTCCAGGCAACTTCCTGGACTCGCAAGACGACATGGCCCCCTATCTGACGGATTTTCGGCGCCTCTACCAGGGCAAGACACCCTTGGTGCTGCGTCCGCGAAAGGTCGAGGATGTCGCCAAGATTTTGGCCCTCTGCAATCGCGACGAGGTGGCCGTGGTGCCGCACGGCGGCAATACCAGCTATTGCGGCGGCGCCACGCCCGATGAGAGCGGCACGCAGGTTGTGGTGTCCATGCAGCGCTTGAACCGCGTCCGGCACGTCGACGCCGCCAATTATTCCATGATCGTCGAAGTCGGCTGCACGCTCGCCGCAGCACAAAACGCCGCGCGCGATGCGAACCGCTTCTTTCCGTTGAGCTTGGGCTCCGAAGGTACCGCGCAAATCGGCGGCAACCTGTCCACCAATGCCGGCGGCACCGCGGTTTTGCGTTTTGGAATGATGCGCGATCTCGTGCTCGGGCTCGAAGTCGTGCTCGCCGATGGGCGCGTGCTCTCGGCCCTCAAGAGCTTGCGCAAGGACAATACCGGATACGACGTCAAATCCTTGTTTATCGGCGCCGAAGGCACCTTGGGATTGATCACGGCGGCATCCCTCAAGTTATTTCCGCTCTCCGCCGACACGGCCACCGCGCTGGTCGGCATCGATGCGCCTGGCCAGGCACTCGAATTGCTTGCCCGGCTGCGCACCGCCGCGGGCGATCAAGTCACCTCGTTCGAGCTGATCCCCCGCATCGGCGTGGAAATGACGGTAAAACATGTCCCCGGAGTGGCCGACCCGTTGGGATTCGATTGCGCCTGGTATTTGCTGATCGAGTTGAGTTCGCCCAACCCGCATCAAAATCTGACCGCGCTGTTGACGGCTGAGCTCGAAAGCTCGGCGGCCGCCGGCCTCATCGAGGACGCAATGCTCGCAACATCGCTCGCGCAGTCGCAGGCCATGTGGAAATTGCGCGAGTCCGTGCCCGAAGCCCAACGCCGCCACGGCGCCAGCATCAAGCACGATGTCTCCGTGCCGGTCTCCGCAATCCCGGAGCTCATCGAGCGCGGCAGCGAATTGGCGCACCGCCTTGCTCCGGAAGGCGACGTGGTCTCCTACGGGCACGCCGGCGACGGCAACCTGCACTTCAATCTAAGTCAAAAGCCCGGCGCGGACCTCGAGCAGTTCAATGGGCGAGCCCATGCGCTCGAGCTCGCGATGTTCGATCTGGTCGAGAGTCTGGGCGGCAGCATCAGCGCCGAGCACGGCATCGGACGGCTCAAGGCCGAGGAATTCGCGCGCCGCGCAGACCCGGTCGAGCTCAGCGTCATGCATGCGCTGAAGCGCGCGCTCGATCCGAAGGGAATCTTGAATCCGGGCAAGGTGTTGTGCGCAGGCTGACCGTGCCGGTCCGCACGGCGCGATTGAACCTGCGCGAATTCGTCGCAACGGACTTCGACGCGGTGCACGCCTACTCGTCGGATCCTCGCGTCACCCGGTATCTGTTTTTCGGGCCGCGCGATGCGCACAGCACCGCCGAATATCTGGAAGAGTTGTTGGCATCGCAACGCGAGCTGCCGCGCACGCGATTTGAGTTGGCAGTCGAAGAGAGCGCCTCGGGAAAGCTCATCGGCGCCTGCGATCTGTCCTTGGTCGAGAGCAACGTCGTGGACTTAGGCTATATGCTCGGCGCCGAGCAATGGGGCAAGGGATACGCCACCGAAATTGCGCTGGCCTTGATCGACGCGGCGTTTTTCGATCTGCGCGCGCAACGCGTGATCTCCACCGTGGACGTGAACAATGCGGCCTCGATCCGCGTGCTGGAGAAAATCGGCATGCGCTGGGAGGCGGTGTATCGCAGGCACCGCCGCGCCAAGAATCGCTGGTGGGACTGCCATCTGTTCACGCTGCCGCGCGAAGTATGGGAAGCCTCGCAAACCACCTTTTCCAGCCGGACACCCTAACGCTCCAACGCTCCTTGCGCCGCCGCCGCGCCGCTAACGCTCGGCTTCGTCCTTGGCAGCCTGCTCGCGGGCACGCTGCGTGGCGCGCTTCAAGACGTCCTCGCTCGGCATGCCGGTGCGCCGGCCGCTGCGCAGGGCCAGCATCCCTCCCAGCAAAATTGCGATGACGACGACAAAGACGATAATGGCCTTGAGCATCAGGACATCACCCGTATCAATCCTTCCTGCGAGACGCTGGCGACCAAGCGCCCGTCGCGTGCGAACACGCTGCCGCGCGTGAAGCCGCGGGCGCCCGAGGCGCTGGGGCTGTCCATGGCGTAGAGCAGCCAATCATCCACCCGCACGCTGCGATGGAACCACATCGCATGGTCGATGCTGGCGATCACCAGTTTGTCGCGCATCATCGACAGAGCATGCGGCTTGAGCGCCGTATCGAGCAACTGGAAGTCCGATGCGTACGCCAGCAAGCAGCGATGCAGCGCCTCGTCATCGGGAAGCTTGTCGACCGCGCGGATCCAGACATGCTTGAAAGGCGGCTTTTTTTCGGGACGCGTGAAGTTCGGGATCTCGGTCGGCCTGAATTCGAACGGCCGTTTCTGATCCAGGATTTTCAGCAAGACCGGCGGCAACCCTTCAAGCGATGCGCGCAATTGCGCCATGTCGGGCAAGGCTTCGGGCAGGGGCACATCCGGCATCGGCAACTGATGATCCAGTCCGACCTCCGGAATTTGAAACGACGCCGACATGTTGAATATCTGCTGGCCGTTCTGAACGGCGACCACCCGGCGGGTGGCAAAATGCTTGCCGTCCCAGGCGCGATCGACCTCATAAACGATCGGCAGGTTGAAATCGCCGCGCCGCAGGAAATACGCGTGCAACGAATGCACCACCCGATTTTCCACGGTCGCCGTCGCCGCCACCAGCGCCTGGCCCAGGACCTGGCCGCCGAACACTTGCGGACTGCCGATGTCACGGCTCTGCCCGCGAAACAAATTGATCTCGAGGCGTTCGAGCGTCATGACCTTGATCAGGTCTTCGAGTAGTTGATTCATCGGCGCGTGAGGGCCCTTTAGTCCGCCCCGCCCACGCCCAAGCGCTTCTGCATGATCGGGCTGGTGGTGGTGTATTGCAAAAACTGCCGCTTCTCGGGGAACAGGTGATGTTGAATCGCGAAAGCCGTCAGTGCGGCTTCGTGAAATCCGCTCAAGATCAATTTTTTCTTGCCGGGATACGAATTGATGTCGCCGATGGCAAAGATTCCGGGAACGCTGGTCTGAAACTTTTCGGTGTCGACCTTGAGCGCCTTCTTCTCCATTTCCAGGCCCCATTCGGCAATGGGTCCGAGCTTCGGGTGCAAACCGAAGAATGCGAACACGTGATCCACGGGCAGCACGCGCGTGCCGCCCTCGGCCGTGTGCACCTCGAGTCCGGTCAATTTATCGCCGTCTTTTTGCAGGCCGACGGCGTTGCCCTGCAGAAACTGCATCTTGCGCGCAGCCACTAAATCGCGCATGCGCGCAACCGTGGCGGGAGCCGCGCGAAATTCCGCGCGCCGATGCACCAGGGTCAACGAGCGTGCCTTCTCGCAGAACGCCACGGTCCAATCCAATGCCGAGTCGCCGCCGCCGCAGATCACCAAATGCTGGTCGAAGAAATCACCGGCCGACTTCACCCGGTAGTGGATGCTTTTGCCTTCGAACTGCTCCACGCCCGGAACGGCCAGCCGCCGCGCCTGAAAGGAACCCACGCCGCCGGCGATGACGACGGCACCGGCGGTGAGCCGAGTACCCGTGGAGGTGGCAATATGAAACTTGCCGTTGCCGAGCACGCGCAGTTCCGTGACTTCCTGGCCCAAATGAAAGGTGGCCTTGAAGGGTTTGGCTTGCTCGAGCAATCGATCGATCAGCTCCTGGGCGCCGCAGACCGGCAACGCGGGAATGTCATAGATCGGCTTATCCGGATACAGCTCGGTGCACTGGCCGCCGGGCTGGCCCAGCGAGTCGATGATGTGGGTGCTGATGCCGAGCAGGCCCAGTTCGAAGACCTGAAACAGTCCGACCGGACCGGCACCGATGATGACCGTTTCAACGTATTGTTCCGACATGCAAAACTCGATCCTTGTCCTTCAACAAAGCGGCGCGGATTGTAACCGAATGCGCCGCGCAGCGAGATCCTGAAGCCGATAGGCAACCAGATTCGGTCCACAAGGTACTTATGTACGAGACCCAAGCTCTGAGCAACCCGTATCGACGGTCAGGCTCGTCTCCGCTGAACGCATGTTCTTGTTTTGTAAGCTAAACCAGTCCCAGCTCGAAGGTATAGAGGGATGATGCACGCACAAGTTACCCCGCATTCTGCTCCGCGCGCCGAAGCGCATGAGGACGCCGCCCGGGATTCGACCCGCCCCATCCGTGCCCTGAATCGCGGACTCGATGTTCTGACCGAACTGAATCGTCTGGAGCGGGCCGCCATCAATACCCTCGCCTCCGCCGTGGGTCTGCCTCGCACCACGACTTATCGAATTTTGGAAACGCTGCGTCTTGCCGGCTATGTGGATCGGGATGCGCACGATGATTGCTACCGCCCCACGATCATGGTGCGCGCGCTGTCGGACGGCTTCGATGACGAGGCATTGGTCGCGCACATCGCCAAACCGCTGCTCGCCACCCTAGGCTCTCAGATCGTCTGGCCGGTCGCGATTGCAACGCCGTCCGGCTCCACCATGATGATTCGCGAGACCACGGACCGGCAAAGTCCGCTGGCCTTGGAGCAATACAGCGCCGGTGTACGCGTACCCATGCTCGCCTCAGCTGCAGGCCGAGCCTATCTGGCCTTTTGCTCGGCGCAACAGCGCGACGCGATGCTGGAGTTGCTTGCACGCTCCTCGCTGCCCGAGGATCGGCTGGCGCGCAATCGAATTGAAGTGGAGCGCCTGCTGAGCGAGACCCGCACCCAGGGCTTCGGCATGGCGCATCGTGCACGCCGTGTCTCGGAAGAAACCAGCCTCGCCATACCGGTTCGCGGCAAGGATCGCATCCTCGCCACCGTCACCGTTCGATACGCTGCCACCGCGGTTCCGTTGCGCACGGCGGTGGAACAATTCCTGCCGAAGATGCGCGAGGTCGCGCAAAAAATCGAGGCGCAATTCATCTAACGCCGCCCCACCCAAGGCCGCCCCACTCAAGGCCGTCCCTCACTTGCGCAGCACCTTGCGCACGCCGCCGGATATCAGCGCGGTCACGTCCAGCAGCGCGCCTGCCATGGCCAGCCCATCCGGCGCCGCCAAATAGCGCGGGCGCCAAACCGGATCGAATTTCTCCTTGAATTTACGCAGGCCCTCGAAGTTGTAAAAATTTTCCCCGTAGCGCTGCACCATGCGCCCAAGCTTGTGCCAGGTGGGCGCCAGCGCGTGCTCCTCCAAGCCCGAGAGCGGCGCCATTCCCAGATTGAACCAGCGGAAGCCCTGCGCCCTGCCCCACAGCATGCATTCGATCAACATGTAGTCGACCACGCCCTTGGGTGCCGCGTCGTTGTAGCGCATGAGGTCCACCGACAGTTCATTCGAACCGCCCCGCCACAGGTTTGCGAAAGCGACCACCACGCCATCGTGGCGCACCACTCCGACATCGAAGTGCGCGACATAGCGCTCATCGAAAAATCCGAGAGAAAAGCGCTTCTCCGAGGCATTCTTGGCCGCGAGCCAAGCGTCCGAGACCGCGCGCAGTTCCGGCAGTATCGCCGGCACCTCGGTGCACGGGACCATTTCGAACGCCGCGCCGTCGCGCACCGCGCGGCGCTGGGCCTGGCGCAGATCCGCGCGGGCGGCACCCTCCAGTGAAAATTTTTCGAGCGGCACCCGCGCCTCTTCACCGAGCTTGCTCAAGTTGAGCCCCAGATCCACGTACAACGGTAAGCGCTCCGGGGTCACCTGATAGAACACCGGCGAGACGGCCATGCTGTCGCAATTCTCGAGGAAATCCCACGCCAGGGATTCGCCCAGCTCCGCCGGCCCGATGGGATCGCCCATGACCACCCAGCTGTTGCCGGAAGTCTGAAACATGATGCATGCGGTGCGATCCTTGTTGAACATCAGATTCTTGTCGCCCAGCAGCGCAAGGTTCGCCGTGGTGTCCTCGCCCTTCGCGACCAGCTCCGCCACGCATTGCAGATCCCGCTCCTGCGGGGCCGAGAAGCGCGGCGGGGCGGGCCGCAGCACGCGCCACAATCCGTAGGCGGCGGCAATCATGACGGCGAGCAAGGAGGCGCGCAAACTACGGGGCGCCGAGGCGTGGAAGGCGAATTGCCACCACAGCTCATTGTCGTAGGGCAGGTGCCGATAGGCGAACAGCACGAGCCACCCAGCCATCAACAGCACCAGGAAAAACGCCACGATCCACGCGCTCGAATAGTGCTGCTCGACCAGCGAAGCGCGGCGCCTGAAGCGCGTGCGCGCCGAGACGAGGGTGATGACCACCGACCCCAATACCGTGGCTTCCTCGTAGTCGAAGCCCTTGAGCAAGGACACGATGATTCCCGAGCACAGCAGCCAGATCGTGATCCACCAGGCCGTCTGCAGGCGCCGATACAGTCCGTGCGCGATGATGAGCAGGCCGACCCCCACCACACTGCCGATAAGGTGCGACAATTCCAGCACCGATAACGGCACGAAATTGCGCAGCAGCGCCAAGCGCGTGCCCAGCGCGGGGGTCGCGCCCGAAAAAAGCAGCACGGCGCCGGCGAGAAATACCGCGATCGCAATTGCTTGAGGCGTCACGGCCGTCAAGAATGTCCGGAGCAGTCGCGCCAGGCGCACAACGGGCGCGCGATGTATCCACAGCTCGTGAGCACCCAACAGAACGAGCGCGATGGCGAACGGCGCGAAGTAGTAGATGGCGCGGTATGCAATGAGTGCGCCGAGCAGGCGATCCTTGGGCACCTGCGGCAATAGCAGCAGCAGCACGAACTCGAACACGCCGATGCCGCCGGGAACGTTGCTGGCGGCGCCCGCGGCCAGCGCGATCAGGTACACGGCCGCAAAGCCGGCGAAGCTGATCGCAGCTTCCCGCGGCAGCAGCACATATAGCACGCTGGTCGCGCACAGCATGTCGACGCAGCTGATGCCGATTTGCGCAAAGGCCACGCGCGGCGTCGGGATGGGTATCTCGATGCGGCCAAATTTCAGCGGCGCATGGCGGGTGCTTACCAGCCAGAGATAGGCGCTGACTCCGGCGAGGAACGCGCAACCGGCGGCGACCGCCAGCCAGTTGGGCACGTGCAGCACCGATCCGGACATTCCCGCGTTCGACAGCAGCGACAGGCCGAGCAGCAGGCTCGCGCCCAAGAAGAAGGTCAGCGTGCCGAAGGCGATGATGGTGGCGATCTGTTTGGCGCTGAGGCCGAGCGCGGTATAGGCGCGATAGCGTACAGCCCCGCCGCTGATCGAATTCAAGCCGACGTTGTGGCCGATGGCATATCCCATGAAGGAGATGAGGGCAACGCGCGGATAGGGTATGCGCGCCCCGGCGAAGCGTACCGCAAGCGCGTCGTACAACGTCAGGCAGCTGTAGCCGGCAAAGGTGAAAAACGCGGCACGCAGCAGCTTGGTGTTCGAAATCGCCTGTACGCGATCCATGATGTCGCGCCAGTGATACTTGCCCAGCAAGTGATGCAGCACAAAGATCGCGACGCCCAACAGAGCAATGCCTAACAGAGTGCTCCAGATGGAAACTTTCGGTGTTGGGGACGAGTGTGCCAAGCTCGGTATCGTATCAGGCCTCCATGACAGGGCTGAAAACTGCTAGGGTTGACCAATTGGAATCGATAAGGGGTGTGCGATGAGTTCCGTCAACGAGGCTCGACAGGCAACCATGGACGCGAATCAAGTCTATCGCGAGGAAACGTTCACCGATCGGAAAGTCGGTACCATCCGGCGATTGACGCCGGTAACCGCCGACGGCGGCGTCGACACCACGCGGGCGGTCGTATTTGTAGGACAGGC
Organism: Steroidobacteraceae bacterium; assembly: GCA_036263775.1. Classification (GTDB taxonomy): domain Bacteria; phylum Pseudomonadota; class Gammaproteobacteria; order Steroidobacterales; family Steroidobacteraceae; genus Bog-1198. The sequence goes on from DATATA010000081.1 coordinate 8,155, forward strand.
ACAGGTCATGACGCCCATGGGCGCCGTACCGATCAGCTTCGAGCTCGAGGCTGCGACTTTGGATGCCGCAGTGGAAAAGTTTGGCGCGGCCGCGGAACAGGCCGTGCATCAGACCATGCGCGAACTGCAGGAACTACGCCGCGAGCAGGCCTCCTCCTTGGTCATCCCCGATGCCGCCGGCGCGAGTCTTCCGAATCCCGGCGATCTGCTCAGGGGAGGGCGGCCGCGGCGCTAGGCTCGGTTTGCGTTGCTCGCCGTGTCGAGCGCTTCCCAGCGCGCATAGGCGGCATCGAGTTCCTCGCCCAATGCCTGCAGACGTTGCAGCGCCTCGCTGCCCTGTTCCTGGTTCCGCCGGAACAAAGCAGGATCGCTGATCAGCGCGGTCAGTTGCGCCTGCTCGGCTTCCAAGCGCTGAATGCTCTCGGGCAGTTCCTTGAGCTCGCGCTGCTCGTTATAGGAAAGGCGCCGCGGCTTCGACGCCGTTGCGGTTCCGGCTGTGGCGGGTTTGCCGGCTTTGCCCGGTGCGGCGGGTTTGGCAACTCTGCGCTGCTGCAGCCAGTCGCTATACCCACCCACGTATTCATTGATCTGGCCGCTGCCCTCGAACACCAACGTGCTGGT
>DATATA010000054.1:0-20266 GCA_036263775.1 Steroidobacteraceae bacterium
TATTACACCATAGCCATCATGCCCCGGCTGAAGTTCGCGCACAAAAAGCGCCAAGATTTAGGCATTTCCAGCACTTAGGTACGTTTTGTGCGCCGCGTCAATCTTGCAATATGAGCGAAAATCTAGGTAGGCTCACAGGCACCGATTCCTGTCAATAGCCCTAAAATTTTAAACACTTTCGCCTCAAATCCATGCGCCTGTCCTATCCGCCCGCCCCCTCTTACTACGCCCTCGACGACACCTGGACGGCGCGCGAACCCTTGCGCGGCGAGACCGTGGCGGACGTGGCCGTGCTGGGCGGCGGGATCGCCGGCTGCTCCGCAGCATTGCATTTGGCAGAGCGGGGCTACCGCGTCATCTTGCTGGAAGCGCGCGCCATCGGTTACGGGGCCTCGGGCCGTGCAGGCGGCCAAACGATTTTCGGCTTCGCCGTGGGTCAGCCGAAGCTTGAGCGCCAGGTGGGACGCGAGGATGCGCGGCGTTTATTCGATCTTTCGATCGAGGCGCTGGATCTGACCCGATCGCTGATTCGCGAGCACGCCATCGAGTGCGATTACAACCCGAACCAGGTGCATGTCGCCGTGAAGCCGCGGCATGTGCGGGAACTCGACGAATGGAACCGCGAGTTGCGCGAAGAATATGGCTATACGTCGACCCGACTATTGGGTCGGGACGAGCTTGCCGGCCAGGTGCGCAGTCCCCGCTACCTGGCGGGGCTGCTCGACACGCGCAGCGGACACCTGCAGCCCCTCAAATACACCCAGGGTTTGGCGCGCGCTGCGGAAGGCTCAGGCGCGATCATCCATGAGAATTCCGAAGTGCTGCGTTATGAGAGCGGTGCCGAGGTGCGCGTGCACACGGCGCAGGGCACGGTACGCTGTGCACATTTGGTGTTATGCGGCAACGCCTACATCGGCGCGGTGGCGCCGTCGCTCACAAGGCGCATTCTGGGGGTCGGCACCTACATCATCGCAACCCAGCCTCTGGGCGAAGTGCGCGCGCAAAGCCTCCTGCCGCAGAATGCGGCCATTGCCGACCTCAACTGGATTCTGGATTATTTCAGGCGATCGAGCGATCACCGGCTCTTGTTTGGCGGCCGCGTCAGCTACAGCTCGGTGCAGCCGCCGCGGCTGGCCGAATCGATGCGCCGGCGGATGGTGCGTGTTTTTCCAAGTCTCGCCGGTGTGAAGGTCGAGTACGCCTGGGGCGGTTATCTCGACATCACCATGAGCCGCGCGCCCAATTTCGGACGTCTGGCGCCGAATGTGTACTACCTGCAGGGATTTTCCGGACACGGCCTCGCACTCGCCGGCTTGGCGGGCAAGATGGCATCCGAAGCGATCGCCGGCATGGCCGAGCGCTTCGATGTGTTCGCACGCATTCCGCAGCGCGATTTCCCGGGCGGCCGGGCTTTTCGCCGGCCCTCGCTGATGCTGGCGATGCTGTACTACCGGCTACGCGATCTGTTGTAGCCGCGCCATCTGTTGTAGCCTCGGTTATTGAATTCCGGGTTTTTCCGAAGCGGCAAAGCTCGCGGATAATTTCTGGCCGGTGTCGAGCAGCGTCACGGAATTCAAGCCGCCGCCGTGCGAGCCGTCGCGCAGAGGATAATATTCCACGCTGACCCGATCACCGGTCTTGACGGAATTGCGGGTCCAGCCGCCGCGCGTCAACACGCCCGGACTGGTGGTCTCGAAGCTCCATTCCTGCGGAGCGCCGCCGCCCTCCGGCTGCACCAACACCCAAATGACGCAGTGAGGATTGGTCCACTGGAACCCTTTGACGTTGCCCTTGAGCGTCAAAACCTTGGTGCGGTCGTATACCGCGAAGGAGTGATGCGCATAGGCGGGCCAGGAAGCAGCGGCCGCCGCGGCAAGGATGAGGGCGACTAAGGAGAGTTTCATAAATTGATTCATGGGTTGCGGTGTCATTTCGAGTCGGAACCTACCGGCACGCCATTGTGGAACTTGATCGGCGCAAAGATGGCGTTGCCGTTCTTGTCCACGGCTTCCGTGTAGCTGCCCTGCTCGCACACGCCCTCGACGATGTCGTACTTCTGCGATCGCTGCCGATAATACTTACGCGTGGTCTTCCAGGTCTTGGCGAGGAGCTTGTTGGCGGTGATTTCCAAATCATCCGCCAGCGTATCGGCATTCAAAAGATGCAGACGCTCGACGATGTGCATGTCGCCGTTGTTCGGCACGCCCACCGCCTCATTGACCGCAAGATAAGCCTGCGGCAGCAACGCGATGGTATCCACCACCAGTGCTTGGCCGTCCCAATGACCAACGGAATTGCCGTGGAAGCTCGGATCGGGATCGGCGGGATGCGTCCGACCGTCGGTATAAATGCGCCGCAGCCGATTACCGTCGCCCTCGCCCAGCAAGGTCACCCGGCCCGGCGTCACCAACAGCTCAAAGGCATTGTGCGTAATGAGCATGTAGCTCGGCATTCCGGTGGGAAAGCAATGATCGATGACCGGGAAGGGCCGGCCCGCCTTTTCCTCGGCATACATGTGTTCGATCTGCTTGGCGATCTCCGGCTTCCAAGGAGGCGGGTTGGTGCGTTCCTGCGCGACCTGATCGCTGATGACCGGCGTCCAGACGCCGCTGAAGTCGGGCAGCTTTGCGAGCGCCTGCCAATCGCGAAGCGCGGGCGCAGGATCGATCGGGTCTTTGGCAGCAGGCTTGGCGGCCGATTCGGCGGCCTGCACCGGCACGAACCCAGCACTCGCCAGCGCCGCAATGAGGATGGCCGGCAGCGCGCGGCTCAAGGAGGTTTTCATGCGGGCAAAGGTTACCCTATTTGAATCGCACAACGAAACACTTGTGAATGCGCGCATGGCGCTCGAAATCCTTCGGAATGGTCGCCGCGCTCAAGTCGTCGATGTTGAGATCCGCAAGAGCAACCGCATCCAGCTTGAAGCGCGTGTAGTTGGTGGAAAAGACCAGCCGCCCCGAGGGGCGCAACAGCTTCAAGGACCTGCGGATCATGCCGACGTGGTCGCGCTGCACGTCGAGCACGCCTTCCATGCGCTTGGAATTGGAGAAGGTCGGGGGATCCAGGAAGATCAGATCGAAGCGCGGGCCCCGCGGCTCTTGTTCCTCGAGCCACGCCAGGCAATCGGCGCGATACAGCTCGTGGTTGCCGCCGCGAAAGCCGTTGAGCAAGAGATTCTCATGCGCCCAGTCAAGATACGTGTTGGACAGATCCACGCTGCTCGTGCTGCGCGCGCCGCCCGCGGCGGCATAGACCGTTGCACTGCCGGTGTAGCAAAACAAGTTCAAGAAATCCGCGCCTTTGGCCCAGGAACGCAGCATGTCGCGCATGATGCGGTGGTCGAGAAACAGTCCGGTGTCCAAATAGTCGCGAAAATTCACCCAGAATTTCAGACCGCCTTCTTCGACCGCGTGGCGTTCCGCCGCGCTATCGCGCTTCTCGTATTGCTCGGTGCCCTTCTGCGGCTTGCGCACGCGCGAATGTACTTGCGCCAGCGGCACGCCCAGCACTTCGGGCAGCACCGCGAGCGCCTCGCGGCGGCGCTCGCGCGCGCTTTCCTGATTCACCGATTTCGGCGCCGCATATTCCTGCACATAGACATGCCGGGTTTCGCGGCCGTAAAGATCGATGGCGAAAGCGTATTCCGGCATGTCGGCGTCATAAACGCGAAAACACTCAATCTGTTCGCGCTGCGCCCACGCATCCAGGCGCTGCAGGTTTTTCCGCAAGCGATTCGCGAACATTTGCGCGCCGGGCCGGCTCGACCAGTCCGCGCGCACTTCCTCGGCCGGGCGCTGTGCGCTCGCTTCGTTCAACTCGAAGCGCAGCAACCGGCACTCGATGCTGCCGTTGAACACACGGTGCGTGCGCTTGGCGTAAATTCCTAGATTGCGGCCGAGCGGCGGATTGCCGGTCAGGATCGCGGCCTGCCAACCCTGAAAATGCTCGCGCAGGACCGAGCCGAGTTCGGAATACAGTTCGGGCAGTCCCGACTCCGCGCCGATTCGCTCCCCATAGGGAGGATTTGCGACCACCAGGCCCGGCGCACCCCTGGGCCGCACCACGTGCTTCAGCTCGCGCTTCTCCACGTGCAGCCAATCCGCCACGCCGGCTTGTCCTGCATTGGCGATGGCCATGCGCACCGCTTCAGGGTCGATATCCGAGCCTAGGATGCAGCGGCGCGCAACGCGCGCGCCACGTCTGGCGAGAGCTTCTGCGCGCAGGCGCTCCCAGGGCGCTGCCGCGTGACCCCGCCACTTCAAGAAGCCGAAGTACTGCCGATCGAGGGCGGGCGCGGCATCCGCGGCTATCAGCGCGCCCTCGGTGAGAAACGTCCCCGATCCGCACATCGGATCGAGCAGGATTCCACCCTGCTCGGCAATTTGCGGCCATCCGGCCCGCAGCAGCACCGCCGCCGCCACGTTTTCCTTGAGCGGCGCGCGGCCGCCCTCGCTGCGGTAGCCGCGCCGATGCAGGCTTTCGCCGGAGAAATCCAGCGACACCAGGGCCGTCGCGCCCTCGACGTGCAGATGCAGCAGGACGTCCGGGCGTTCCGGCTGAATGTTCGGCCGCTCGCCGGTCGATTCACGCAGATTGTCGCAGACCGCATCCTTGAGCAATTGCGATCCGTAAATCGTGTGCCGGATGGATTCGTTGCCGCCGCTGCAGTCGCACGCCAGGGTTGCGCCCGGCGCCAAGTGCTCGCGCCAGTCCATGCGCCTCAAGGCCTCGTAGATGCTTTTCGAACTCGTTGCGTCGATCGACCCCAAGCTCAACAGCACCCGGGTTGCGGTGCGCGACCAGAGGCAAACGCGGTAGCCCACTTCCAGGGTACCTTGAAATTTCACGTCGTGACTTCGCTCGCGAATATGTTCGGCGCCGAACCGCGCGAGTTCGTCGGCCAATACCGAGGCGGCGCCGACCGGCGCGGTCGCGACCCAATAACGGACGTTGTCGCTCACGCCCAATGCACGGCGGCGGTTTTATCAGTGCGCAGATCGAGCCAGTCGAGATTGGGGTGATTTCTAAAGTAGCGCAGCAGCAGCTTGTACACGTCGCCATCGAATCCCGGGTAGTTTTGGCGCGCGCTCAAGGCGGCGAGTTCTTCTTCGCAGCGCGCCGAGCCCAAGTACATCCAGCGATCGAGCACGTGATACTCGCCGCCGCGGGTGCCGTCCGGCGCAAAGCCGCCGGTCGCGCGCTCGCGCAACGCGATGCGGCCGGGGAACGGCCAGCTTTTGATCTTCAGCGCCGACAGCGCCAATTGCAGCCGCATGGTGTGAAGAATGAGCGGTTCCTTGCCCGTGCAGACGCCGCGGCACTTGCCGACCTGCAGCGCGAAACACGATCCCTCGCTCTCTTCCAAGCCCAGCACCTTGAGGCACAGTTGGTGGGCGCGGGCAATTTCGGTCAACGCCTTACTAGCATCCTTGGGCGCGTGGAATACGCCGAAACTCTGTGCCAGATCCTCCGGTTCGAGCGTATCGATGTCTTGAATGAGCGCGCGGCCCGACGTGTCGGGCAGTCTTAAGGTCACGCACTGCGCACGGCTCTGCGGGTGCCGGTTGTAGAGCGGCTGCTGCGCCTTGATCCAGTCCGACTCGAGCAGCATCGCGCCGAGTTCCCCGGCTGTGCGCACCCAATCGACGCGCCGTACGCTCCTGGCCAGGATCTCTTCGCGCGATCCCGGACGCGGACTGCCAAGCTGCGACAGAATTTTGCCGCGCAACGAGTTGCTCCTGCCGATGTAGAGCAAGGCGCCGTCTTCGCCGTAGTAGCGATACACGCCGGGCGCTTCCGGTAATTCGTCGTCCAATCCCGGCGGCAATTGCGCCGGCAGGTTCGGCACGGTGAGCATGGCATGAGCCATCGCCGACGAGAACGCCTCTGCCGGCACCTCGCGTTGCAGTTTTTGCCACAAGTCGTGCAGAACTTTGGCATCGCCCAACGCCCGATGCCTTGCTGAACAGCTCAGGCCGTGGCGTTCGATCAGCGCGTCCAAATTGTGGCGCGCGTGCCCGGGAAACAAGCCGCGCGACAATTTTACAGTGCACAGCGCGCCGGCCGAATAGGTCACGCCGATCTTGCGAAACTCGCTGCGCAGAAATCCCTGGTCGAATCGCGCATTGTGCGCAATGAAGGTCGCGCCTTGAAGCTTCTCGTAGACCGTGGCCGCAAGGTCGGCGAAGCGCGGCGCATCCGCGACCATTTCACTGCTGATGCCGGTGAAGGCCTCGATGTACGGGGATATGGGGCATTCGGGATTGACCAGCGAACTCCACTCTTCGATCAGTTCGCCGTTGCGCGTGCGCACGATGCCGATTTCGGTGATTCGATCGTAGGCGGGATTGCCGCCCGTCGTTTCCAAATCGACGAATGCGAGAGTGTCAGCCGCGTCCATCGAGCGACAATAGCGGATAATAGAGATCGGGCCGCCGATCGCGGAACACGCCCCATGCTTGCCGATAACGGCGCACCTCGTCCAAATCGAAGGCCGCGGTCAGCACCGACTCGGTCTGCCGATCTGCCTCCGCGAGCTTCTCGCCGGTGGGCGAGGCGATGAAAGAGGAACCGTAAAAGGTCATGGTGTATTTCTCGCCCTTCTCCGTGCCGATTCGATTCGACGCCACCACCGGCATCACGTTCGCCGCCGCGTGGCCCTGCATGGTGCGCTGCCAATGGCCGCTCGAGTCGATGCTGGCGTCCTGCGGTTCCGAGCCGATGGCCGTGGGGTAGAGCAAGATCTCGGCACCCATCAATGCCATGGCGCGGGCCGCCTCGGGAAACCATTGATCCCAACAAATCGCGACACCCAGCTTGGCATAGCGCGTATCGAACACCTTGAAGCCGGTGTCGCCCGGCGAGAAATAGAATTTTTCGTGATAGCCCGGACCTTCGGGGATGTGCGATTTGCGATAGCTGCCGACGACCGAACCGTCCGCATCGACCACCGCAACCGAATTATAAAACGCATTGTTGGCGCGCTCGAACACACTGATGGGCAGCACCACGCTCAGTTCGCGCGCGAGGTTGCGAAAGTGCTCGACCGCCGGATGCCCGTCGAGCGGCTGGGCAAGTTCCAGATGCCGGGCAATGTGGTCTTTGCAAAAATACGGCGTCTCGAACAGCTCTTGCAGCAGCACCACCTGCGCGCCCTTCGCAGCGGCCTCGCGCACCAATTTCTCCGCGCGCGCGATATTGGCGTCGCGGTCCCAACTGCAGGCCATTTGCGTGGCCGCTACCGTTACCGTACTCATAGATTCACTATGCTACCCGAAGAGCCTGAATGTGCGGCCCAAACCTTGGATTAAAAGGTCGGCGGCGAACTCGCACTGACGATTTCGCATTCCTCTCGTCCGACGTTGCGGAAGCGGTGCGGGATGGAACTCTTGAAGTAGTAGGCGTCGCCGACACCCAAGACCCGCGTTTCACCGCCGACGGTCAGCTCGACCTTGCCCTTCACGATGACGCCGCCCTCCTCGCCCGCATGCGTCAGCATTTCTTCGCCGGTATCGGCGTTGGGTGCGTAGCGTTCATGCAGGATGGACATGCTGCGCTTCGCCAGGCGCCCTCCGACCAAGCGCAGCGCGACGTCTTCCGTGCCGATGTTCTGCAGCTCCTCGCGCGGGAAAAAAACCTGCGGCTTGCCGCCCGGATCCCACGTAAAAAAGTCCGCAAGCGCCATGGGGATGCCGTCCAGCACTTTTTTCAGCGAGCTCACCGAGGGACTGACGCGATTTTGCTCGATCAGCGAAATCAATCCGTTGGTCACGCCCGCGCGCTTCGCCAGCTCGCGTTGCGAGAGGCCATACATCTGGCGTACGGCCTTCAAATGAGAACCCACGTCTATGGTCATCCTGTCTATTATAATAGACAGATCGGCTGAGGGAATGGCCTAAATTGAGGTTAATGTCGATTTTCCTTATCATCGGACGGTCCCCGTCTCTTTCAAGGACCAACCCATGAATGCCCGCCTCACGCCCGCCACGAGCAATCCGGAGCTCGACGCATTTTGGATGCCATTCACGGCCAATCGTCAGTTCAAGGCCAATCCGCGTCTCTTGGCGCGCGCCAAAGGCATGTACTACACGACTGCAGACGGCCGCGAGGTCCTCGATGGCGTCGCGGGACTGTGGTGCGTGAATGCGGGGCATGGCCGCCGCGAAATCACCGAGGCGGTCACCAAACAGCTCGAGACCATGGAATTTGCGCCCACATTTCAGATGGGTCATCCGGTCGCGTTTGAACTGGCGAATCGGCTGGCAAAGATTGCACCGCCGGGACTGGATCGGATTTTCTTTACCAATTCCGGTTCGGAATCCGTGGACACCGCGCTGAAGATCGCGATCGCCTATCACCGCGCGCGCGGCGCGGGCCAGCGCACCCGCTTGATCGGCCGCGAGAAGGGCTATCACGGCGTGGGCTTCGGCGGAATATCCGTGGGCGGCATGGTCAACAATCGAAAGGTGTACGGCTCCTCGATGCTGCCCGGCGTGGATCATCTGCCTCACACGCTGGATCTGGAACACAACGCGTTTGCGCGCGGCCTGCCGCAGTGGGGCATGCACCTCGCCAATGAGTTGGAACGACTGATCGCGTTGCACGATGCATCGACCATCGCCGCCGTCATCGTTGAACCCATTTCGGGTTCCGCGGGCGTGGTGCTGCCGCCGGCGGGGTACCTGAAGCGCCTGCGGGAAATCTGCGACAAGCACGAAATATTGCTGATATTCGACGAAGTGATCACCGGCTTCGGCCGGGTCGGAAAGCCGTTCGCTTCGCAGGCTTTCGACGTGACGCCGGATTTGATCACCACTGCAAAAGGATTGACCAACGGCGCAATCCCGATGGGCGCGGTGTTTTCACAGCGCAAGATCTATGACGCCTTCATGCAGGGTCCCGAGAATTCGATTGAGCTGTTTCACGGCTACACCTATTCCGCGCATCCGGTGGCCTGCGCCGCCGCGTTGGCGACTCAGGATATCTATGCCAAGGAGGGCCTATTGACGCGCGCTGCCGCGCTGAGCACGCAATGGGAAAACGCCGTACACTCGTTGCGCGGCTTGCCGCATGTGATCGATATCCGAAACTACGGCCTGATCGGCGCCGTGGAGCTGGAAACACGGCAGGGCAAGCCCGGCGCACGCGGCTTCGATGTGTTTCTGAAGTGCTTCGAGCGCGGTGTCATGGTGCGCCAGACGGGCGATACCATTGCGATGGCGCCGCCCTTGGTGATCGAACCCAAGCAGATCGATCGTATCGTCGAGACGTTGGGTGCGGTGATCCGCGAGACCGGCTGATCGATCAGGTTTTGGGTTCGAAGACCGCGTACCACTTTTTGCAGGGCTCGCTGACTTCCCATATGCCCTCGAATCCTGCGGGTACCACGAAGGCGTCCCCGGCTTTGAGCTCATGCTTCTCGCCGCTCACCGATTCGATGCGCAGGCGGCCTTCGATGATCACGCAAAATTCGTACTCAGTGTAGCGAACCCGCCATTTGCCGGACGTGCTCGTCCAAATTCCGCAGAAGAATTCCCGGCTCGCGTCGGTGTATTGATTCGACACCCGGGTTCGCGGAATGCCGGCGAGAATATTTTCGTGCGACGGATTCGCGGATTCTCCGGTCTGATATCGATCCAGGACCACGATCTTTGGCTGGGGGCTCATGTCCTATCGTAGGCTTAGGGCGAGCGCCGAAACAAGTGCGGCCCGGAGCCTCCTCGCACTCCGGGCCGCGTCGGCCGCGCTTTTGGTTTTCAAGCCTCACTCATTCTTGCCGACCTGGGCCACTGCCGCGCCCGATTCCATCTGAAGTGTCAAGCGCACTCGGCGCTCCAGCGCATAGCCGTCGCTGTCTTCGGCCGTGCTCTGACTCTTGCCGTAGGCATTGACTTCGAGCGCCGCATCGCTCAGGCCTGAGGCGAGCAGCAAGTCGCGCACCGCGTTGGCGCGATCCTGCGAGAGCTTCATGTTGGTGTCGGCCGTGCCGCGCGGGTCGGCGTAGCCGTCGACTCGGATCTTGAGCTCGGGCGACTTGGACACCGCCTGCGCCAAGACCTGGATCTGGTGCGCAATGTCCGCGGTGATCTCCGCGCTGCCGGTGCGGAACAGCACATCACCCTGCAATCCATCGAGTACCGCGGATGCGTCTTCCTTGGCGGTCTGCACCGCTTGCACCTTTTGCGACACGTCCTGAAGCTGTGCGCTCAAAGTTTGATTGCTCTGCTCCAGCCGGCCTTTTTCGGTCAGCAGCGTCGATTTCTCGGCCTGCAAGCTCGACTTGTCGCCTTCCAGCATGGCCACCTGCGCTTCAGCCTTCTTAGCCTCGCTCGCTCGATGGACGCGATTGCCGAGCCAGGTGCCTAGCCCCGCGCCCACCACCGCGCCGATCGGTCCGGCTGCAAACGCCCCGATCACGCCGCCCGCCACGAAACCGGCCGGCTCCTGCGGTGGCCGGGGTTTCGGCTCATCGGCGAAGGCCGCGGCGCTGACCCCCATCAACCCAATCGTCCACACCCACTTGGAATATCTGGAATATCGCGTGCTCATGACAAACTCCTCGCTCCTAGGCCATAGAGACGGCGACCGCCATCCCATGGAGGCCATTTCGGACCCACATTCAGGCAATCAACGGGTGCGGCCGTGGCAAATCATGGCGAAGCCGCGACCAATCGCGGGCGCGACCAACGGCAGGCGCGAGGCCGGCCGCGATCAGGCTTTCAGCGAGAAAGGCGTAAAGTTGGTGTTGATGTCGTAGTAGTCCTCTTTTTCAGCCTTCTTGAGGAAGGCGACTACGCGGTAGGTCAGCGGCGTGGCAACGATTTCCCAGCCGCTCTTCAGGGCGTATTGAGTGAACAAGATCAAGATCAAATGCGGCAACGGCATGCGCCCGTAGAACGCCGCGAAATAAAAGATCACGGAATCCACCAGCTCGCCGCATAGGGTGGAGCCGACAATGCGCGTCCACAGCCAGCGCCCTTTGGTCCAGATCTTCATCTTTGCGAGCACATAGCTGTTGACGAAGGTGCCGCAGAGAAAGGCGAATATCGAGGCGACGACGATGCGCGGGGTGTTGCCGAAAATCGCATCCACCGCCGGCTGGTCGGCGAGCGATCTGGCCGAGGGCGGCAAATGCACCACGATCGCGGCCATCAGGGAAGCGAAAGCCAGTGCGCCGAACCCCGCCCAGACCACGCGGCGGTCGCGGCCATAGCCATAAACTTCGGTCAAAATATCGCCGAAAATGTAGGAAATCGGGAAGAACAACACTCCGGCGAGAAAGGTCACGCTGGTGCCGAAGGGCAGTTGAACGGTGGTCTCTTTTGCGGGGCCGATCAGGTTGGAACAGAGCAAAACGCAGACATATGCGGCCATCACAAAGTCGTAGTACTTGAACTGCCGGTTCGGCGCATGGGTGGTCATAGCGGGCCAGTTTAGCCCGCGGCCACCGCATTTTGCCGAGGATATGTAATACCGGTTCCCTTGCGGCCCCCGTCTGTCGTGATTTGGCGAAGAGGTCACATCAACGCCCGCGCCGGTACGGTAGATATAGGGTATTCACCTCAAGCAGCGGATTTATGGAGCAGGGCAAACCCTTGATGCAGTCGCACAGTCCGCTGGTCGATTTTGATGCCGTTTGTCAGAAAGTGCGCGCGGCAGTCGAACCTAACCGAACTCACGCCGTTTCCCTGCACGATGAGGCGGGCGATGTGCTGTGGCTGAGCGAAAGCTCGATGGGGCCGGATGAGCACAACGCGGTTCGCGAAGCCGCCGAAGCGTTCAGCAACCCTGCCGCCGCTCCGATCTTGTCATTCGATCTCGGCGATTCCCGCTCCGCGGTGATGGTGCGCGCGGTCAATGCGCGGCGCGCGATAGTCGGCTTGATCATGATCGTCATGGACACGCGCATCGTGGCGCAGGGCGCACCGAAACTGATGACCCCGAAATTGCAGCGGGCATTGGTGCAGTTCGCCGGCATGCGCCCGGATCGCGGACCTGCGATGTCCGAACCGGATCCCTCGCCGAGTGTGCGCTCGGCGGCGCCTGCCGCGTTGCGCGCGGCGCCCTCCTCTGCGCATGCCCTGCGCGCGGCCGCGCCGGCGCACCCCGCGGCGGCTCACTTACCAGCGGCGCACCCAACCGCTGCCCCCGCACCGCTCTTGGTCGGTCCAAAAACCATTGCCGCTCAGTTGGAGCAAATCGTCTCGCGCGGCATTGTCCGCGCGCCCGCCGGCAACCCCGCGAAGCCATCTCGCCCCGCCACTTACGTCAGCCATGTGAGCGCTGAGCGCCCTGCGTCAAGCGCTCGCCCTGCCCCAAGCACCCGCCACGCCGTTTCGGCGCCCGCAGCACCCGAGCAACTACTGGAAGCAGCGGAGCCGGCGGAGAAACTTCAGCCTCACAAGGGAGTGCCGCCGGAAATAGATCGACTCAACGCCGCGATGCGCAAGAGTCCGATCGTGCTGCACGTGCAACACCTCGTGCCCTTGAGCAAGGGCACGCGATTGAAGCGCTATGAAGTATTGCTGCGCTCGGGTTCCGAGGACGCGCCCAACGCCGCGCCGCACGCCATGTTGAGGGCGGCGGTCGAGAATGGATTGGGATCGATGATCGACCGCCGTGTCATTACGGAACTCATCGGCTGGCTGGTGCGCCACGCGGACGCGTGGCAGGCGAACGAGATCATGTTCTCAGTGAATCTGACCACCACGGCGCTGCACGACGAACACTTCATCAAGTTCGTCGAGCTCTGCCTCGCCAAATCCTCGCTGCCCAAGGGGACGATCGCGTTTGAAATCGACGCGCCCACGGCGCTCACGCTTGCGGACAAGATCAGCGGAGTCGCCACGGCATTGCATCGGCTCGGCTGTCCCTTGGTGCTCGATGACTTCGCGCTACGCACCGAGTGTTTTGAATTGTTGCGCTTGCCCGGAGTGCGCTACGTGAAGCTCGCGCCCGAACTGACATCCAAGATGCGAAGCGACAAGGTCTCGCAGGCCGCCATTACCGCAGTCGTGCAAATGTCTCGCGTTCTCGGTATGCACACGGTGGCCAAGCGGACCGATACGGCCGCGGAGCAGGAGTGGCTGACGGCGCTGGGCGTGGATTTCGTGCAATCGAATGCCATTTCGCCCGCGGCGTCCATCGACAGCCTGCTTAAGACCCCGGCCGCCAAGATCTAGATTTCCTCGCCGGTCGGCGGCACTTGCAAATCATTGCAAACAAAGCAAACTACACCGGTCTGCAACGAGACACCGGAACCGGGCTAAGTGTTTTGTTAGTCCCATGAGGTTCGGTTCCGGTTCCCGTTAAGATTCATCCGCCATGACATTCACCGCACTAATCGCTGTCTGCGCGCTTTTTGGTGTCCTGTTCTTCATTGCCTCAATCCGCCGCCTGCGAAGGCGGCGCGTGCTGGGCGGAATGGCGCACGGTGCCGCCGCGCTCATTTTTTTCTTGGCGGGGGCCTGCGTATTGCTGATCGGCACGAACCTGCGCAGCTACCAGCGTCTCGCTTACGAACAGCCCGCAGGCGAGCTGCAATTCACCAAGCAAGGCGACCGCCAATTCGACGCGCATTTAAGCTATCCGGACGGCGAACGCGCCAGTTTTCCGCTGCGCGGAGACGAATGGCAGATCGATGCGCGCGTTCTTAAATGGCATGCCTTCGCCAATCTGGTCGGATTCGATTCTGCCTATCGTTTGGAGCGTATAAGCGGCCGCTACACGCACATCGAGGATGAACGCAGCCAGCCTCGCACCATTTACGATTTGCACTCGCCCGGCCGCATCGATCCTTGGGAATTGGTGCATCGCTATCGCTCCTGGATTCCTTGGATGGACGCGCTGTATGGCAGCGCCACTTTCCTGCCCATGGCGGACGGCGCCCTTTACGAGATCAAGGTATCCCAGAGCGGCCTGATTGCGAGGCCCCTTAATCAGGCTGCGCGCGACGCGGTGGGTGCCTGGCACTAAATACTCGACAGTTATGTTTCTGGCTTGGGCCCGGTCTCACTAAACAAGGAGAACAAAATATGCAGCTTGTGATCGACTGGTTGATCGGATGGCCGGAGCGCGTTGCCAAACATCTCGCTTGGCTCGCGCCGCTGTTTGCTCGGATAACCGTCGGCTGGGTGTTCATGTGGAGCGGCTGGGGCAAGCTCCATAACCTCCCGCAGGTGACGGACAATTTCATCGGCTGGGGAATCCCCTTTCCGCACTTCTTCACGCCGCTCACATCGGGAATCGAATTTTTCGGCGGCTTGTTCCTGCTATTGGGGCTCTTCACGCGAATTTCCGCCGGTGCGCTGGGTGTCACCATGATCGTGGCCATCAAAGCAGCCAAATGGGCCGACGTCGATTCACTCGAAACGTTGCTCGGCTTCGATGAGTTCGAATACCTTGCTCTGTTTTTGTGGCTCGCGATTGCGGGGCCGGGTGTAATCTCACTCGATCACGTGCTAATGCGACGGTTCCGTCGGCCGGCGCAAGCCTAAGGCGGGAAGAAGCGGCGCTTGGGGTCCGCTATAATGGGCCTCAGCTGCCATGCCGGCTTAGCACAGTGGTAGTGCAACGGTTTTGTAAACCGTAGGTCGGGGGTTCGAATCCCTCAGCCGGCAAACCAAAAAACGCGATAAAATCATTATCTTGCATGATTTATGCATTAAAAATGAGCCCAATTTGCGCCCCGGCGCTCTGCGGCCATGTACACCAATGGTATGATGTAATCATACCATTGGTGCGTTTCGTACGAGGTCATTATGGCGACAGTCCGCAAGACTATTACGTTGACGGATCAGCAAGATGACTGGATCAAGGCGCAGGTCGAAGGTGGTGACTACACCAACGATAGCGAATACATCCGTGATCTTATTCGGCGAGAACAAGAGCGCGGCGCAGAGATCGAGAAGATTCGTTCGGCCTTGATTGAGGGTGAAAAGAGCGGAAAGCCAAAGCGCTTCGATGCAAACGCCTTCAAGCGAAGGCTTCGCCGCGTAAATGGCTGAATACCGACTTTCACCCGCCGCCGAGCGCGACTTGGAAGGCATCTGGAAATACACGCGCCGAGAGTGGGGACTAGAGCAGGCTGAGCGATACACCGACTTGCTGACCGCGGCATTCAAAGTCTTGGCCGAAGCGCCGAAGTCCGCTCCGGCGTGTGATCATATTCGATCAGGGTATCGCCGCCGCAATGCCGAGCGGCATATGATTTATTTCCGCGTCACCGACTACGGCATCGCGATTATTCGCATCCTTCATGAGCGCATGGACGCGCCGCATCATTTGTAGTGCCGGTGACTGGGGCAAGCGGCTAGATAATTCGCACCGCACTGTGAGTGCTGACTGACACTTTGAGATCGCAAGCGGGGCCACTGGCGATTATTGAAAAACGCGTGGCCGACGGCATCGCTGGAGCCCTGCAGAGGGCGGTGCGTAGCCAGCGGTTCGAGCGGTCGCCGCTCCGGCAGCGTATGGGCGAAATCGGCCAACAGCGGGCGCTGACGGCCCTGAAATCACCGCCGCGAAGCGGGCATTCGCGGCCTGCGGTAAGCTAATGCCCATGTCTCGCATTTCGTCACGGCGCATTTGATAACTAAAAATTGAGCACAGCTAGGATGACAACGGACTCAAGTCGTCGGCCCAGGGGCGTGACCATTGTCTCTTTGGCTTTGTTCTGGTTGTTTCTCAGCGCCGTCGGCAACCTGTTTGTGTCTAAGTCCTTCCAAAGCGCCAGCGGCTTCCCACCTGCATCGCCCGCCGCGAAATTTGCCACTGCCGTGAGTAGCTCAACTTTTATCCTTTTGGTCATCTTCTATGGCGTCACGGCTTTGGTCGCGGCCATCGCCACGTGGCGCATGCGTTCGTGGATGCCGATTGCATTTCTAGTTTGGTCTTTTGCAGCCCTGTTGCTTGGAGTGTTCTTCCTATTGCTGATTCCCACTGAGCTCTTTTGGGGTGGCAAGCCCGCAGCGGCTGCATTCGTACTGGGATTGGCCGTCTTTCTGTGGCTGATGTATCGGTATGTTCGCCGCGTTGCCTACGCGGCGTCCAATGCTGCGACCTAGAGATTAACGAATGACTCGCAAACACATCGGCCTTTCTGTGGCGATACTAATTATGGGCCTTACGGGCACAGCAGTTGCCACAACCACAGTCTGCTCAACGTCCGCGTACAAGCAGTATCACTACGGACGAAAGGCTTCGCTGCGATTCGACGTTGGACGCCAGGGGCCTGAAAGCCTTACCAACGATGTGAAGGAATTTGCTGCCAAGAACGCCCTCTCATACAGCTCGGTCGGGGGTCATGATCCTTACAAGGATCCGCCTCTGGAATCGCTGGATCAAATACTCCAGGACACGTCTATCGCACTCACAATCATAATTTCGACGTCAAACCGTAACACCATCGCCACAGTGGAGTTGACCCGGTTTAGTGGACACCTCATGGTTAGATATTGGAGGTGTTCGAGATGGCCGATAAGAGTGTCAGATATGCGCCGGAGTTTAAACGGCAGATGGTCGATTTGGTGCGCAGCGGTCGCGGTCCCGCGTCGCTTGCGCAAGAGTTCGGGCCAACAGCCTGGACGATCGCGCTTTGGGTCCGGCAGGCGAAGCGCGATGCGGGCAAAGGCGATGGCGGATTGACGACGGCAGAGCGTGAAGAGCTGTCGCGGTGCGACGCGAGGTTCGCAAGCTCAAGGAAGAGCGGGAGATTCTCTCAAAAGCCGCGGCCTGGTTCGCAACGGAGAGCGGGACCTCGAAGCGCTCTTCGGGTTCGTGAAGGTGAACCAGGCCACCCACTCGGTCGGGGTCATGTGCCGATTGCTGCATATTTCGAGAAGTGGATTCTACGCGTGGATGGATCGGCCGATGAGCGAACGAGATCGGACGGATCTGGCGTTGACCGGGAAGATCGAAGCGATCCACCGACGCTCCAGAGGCGTCTACGGTTCGCCGAACATCCATGCCGAGCTAGCTGATGACTACGGCATCCGCGTGGGCCGCAAGCGTGTGGCACGGCTGATGCGCATCGCTGGGCTTCGCGGTGCAACGCTGCGCCGCTTTGTCGTCACGACGCAGACCGATCCTGGGGCTGAGCGTGCGGTTGACCTCGTCGATCGGCAGTTCTACACGGACGGGCCGGATCGGCTGTGGGTGGCCGATATCACCTACATCCCGACCTGGGCGGGCTTTTTGTATCTGGCGATGGTGCTCGATGTGTATTCGCGTCGCATTGTCGGTTGGGCGATGGAGACGCATCTGCGCACCGAGTTGATTCTGGCGGCGCTGAATATGGCGATTACGCAGCGCCGGCCGCAAGCCGTGATCCATCACTCGGATCGTGGCTGTCAGTACACAAGCTACGCCTTCGGCAAGCGCTGCCGGGAGGCCGGCGTCATGCCCTCGATGGGATCGGTCGGGGATGCCTACGACAACGCAATGGCGGAGAGCTTTTTCGCTTCGCTCAAGCGCGAACTGCTCAACCGCCGTCGATTCAAGAGCCAAGCCGAAGCGAAGATGGCTATTTTTGAGTGGATCGAAGGTTGGTACAACCCGCATCGGCGTCACTCCTCGTTAAGGTATCGCTCACCGGTGAACTTCGAGCGTGCTCACGCGACGAGGCTCGCGGCATGATCATGAATGCCAAACTGTGGCAGCGTGAAATTTTCGGGGATACCAACGCCAGGGGTCGGTCGAGATCTCCGCTCCTGGAGCTTTATACGCAGCCGACTTTTGGCGGACTGAAGAAAACAATCCGCCGAGAGCTCTGCCGCCTGCGGCGGCAGACTGCGCTTGGGGTGTAAGATTGATGGAGACGAGATCAAGAAACGAAGACGATAAACTGTCCACCGAACCGGGGCAGCTCCACTGGGTCATTTCCGCAGTGGTCCGTCGTCAGCCCTCTCCGTCGGAGAGGGACCACTAGCGCTTCGAGCGCCTCACTTAACGTTTGGATGCAGCGGCCGGTTGGCCCAGCTTGTCGGCTAACCACAACTTAATAAGCGACTGGCGAGTCACGCCAAGCCGGCGCGCTTCACGGTCGAGAGAATCCACCATCCACGCCGGAAAATCCACGTTGACCCGCTTCGCATCGGTGCCAATGCGTCGAGCCTTTCTCAGATCTAGCTGATTAATGATCTTCTCGCCGGAATCAAACTTGCTGTCAAATGTCTTCGCTTTCATAAAGTGCTACCTCTTCATCCCGTGACCGCCGTACGGAAATAAGCCGAGTGTTCTCGCCACGCCTGGTGATTATGGCGGACCAATGCTTCTGATCGATTTTCCCGATCAACAACCAACGAGCTTCGTCCGATGTACGCGCTGGAATTTCCACCACACTGGGGTCCGCCCACAGTTTTTGCGCGTCCTCAAAATCAATGCCGTGCTTGCGCTTGTTCTCGGTGCTTTTGTTTGGATCGTATTCAAATACCATGGCGTCTCACAGCCAACCGCTCGGTATAGTTAAGGTATAGTTATTATACCGGTAATACCAGACTCCGCAAATTCGGCTATAGGGGAGTACAGTGGTCTGGCTCGCTTCATGACGAGGGCCATCGCTTGAATGAAACGACGTGGAAATACGTTGCTCCGACCTCTTGCAAGTCGGTTCAGGCTTGGGGTTGTGCGTTAGGTGGCTTCAGCGAGCATGCTGCAAAACCAGTTCATCGCCTTGAGCTACCCGTCGCGGGAGCGGTGATCGTATTGTGTTGTGGTGAATCGGTGACGCTGCAACCCGCGTTACGCCCGGGCGACTCAACGCGCTCGAGCGCTTGCTTTGCGGGTCTCCAGGCACAGGCACAATGCGTGTTGCATTCAGGAATTAACGACTGCGTTGAAATCCGCGTGCCGCCGCTGGCCGCTTACGCGCTGTTCGGCGGCGCGATTGCCGAAGCCAACGACGAACCAGTAAGTCTGTTGGACGTGATCCCAGAGACGATTGGCATGCTTCTCGACCAACTGCGTACGACGAGTACGTGGGAACATCGATTTGCTGCAGTGGATCGATTTCTGGCACGGGGGTTCGCCGAGTCGAAACGGCGCGTTCCACCTGAACTGACTTGGGCGTGGGGAACGCTTGATCAATCTCACGGACAAGTGCCCATTAGAGCGCTCGCTCGCTCGAGCGGTCGGTTGGAGTGAGCGGCATTTGATCAATCAATTCCGTGTGTATTTCGGCGTGCGGCCTAAGGCGACTGCACGGCGCCTTCGCTTTTCATATGCGTTCGACATGCTTGCAACGCGCCCGACCGCAGACCTCTGCACGATCGCAGCCCAAGCGGGATTTAGCGACCAGAGTCATATGACGCGCGAGTTCCAGACTTTCTCCGGAGTAAGCCCAGGAGTGCTGCGGACGGCCCGATTCGACGATCTTCCCGGCATTCCAGCTGCTGTGCTCCTGAATCCTTAGGGGTCAGTTTTCTTCTAGACCGATACCGTAGTCCCGAAGATGATTCGCGTACCACCAACGCGAGGGTTTATGCACGGCAACGTTTCCTTTATCGAGCTCGGCACGTCTGATACAGAGCGCTCCCGCCCCTTCTTCCAACGGGTCTTTGGATGGACCTTTACTCCAATGACGCAAGGCGGCGGCTGGTTTCAGGCTCCCTCAATGCGAGTTGGTTTTCACGGCGAGGATACGCCGCAGATTTATGTTTTCTTCGAAGTCCCCGACTTGGAGCAAGCGATAGCCTTGGTTCGGGAGGCCGGAGGCGAGGCCGATTCTGCGGCTCCGGAGGAGCCTGGGTTCGGTCGAATGGCCTTTTGCCGTGACCCGCAAGGCATACGCTTTGGCCTTCATCAACAATCTGCTGACTGAAGTCCGCGAGACTAATGAACTGACTGATAGCGGGTCGATCACGGTCAATGAAACAGATTGGAAGATATAATCGGATGTCAAATAAGATCAATATAGTATTATAATATTATGATTTTATTTAAGTTATCTGGCTCCACGGGACGGATTACTCGGCGCTGCGCGCCTCGCCCTGCGGGCCGCCGTCGCTGAGCCTCCGGCGTTCAACTTGGCTGGAAGCCAAGTTGTCGAACCGTCTTTTTTTCTGTCGGCGGTTCGAATTTACGCGTCGGGCTGGGTTAACCGACGATCGTCAATAGACCCTTCTAAAATCTGGCTCCCCGGGACGGAACCGAAATCAACAATAAAACGCCGGGAATTCCAGTGTTTTTGGATGCCGAAATTGTGGGATACCCCCAAAAGTATCCCCGTTAAAAGGTGGCTGGTGCCGGACGATGTCGGATGAGTTTGGCT
>DATATA010000064.1:0-20017 GCA_036263775.1 Steroidobacteraceae bacterium
TTCAAGGTATTGACGCGCAGCGCCTCGTCGACGGTGATGCGCTGATTGGCGCCCCAGACCTCGCCATTCCAGCCGGTGCGCGTCACCATGCCCTGGATTCCCATCAACGGAGAGAACGGACCGGGATCGAAGTCCGAACCGCGCTGGCGGGCATATTGCATTGTTTCGAATTGGCCGTCATTGTCGGGGGCCCATGCGAACCCCAGTTCGGTTGTTCTTGTCGGCGGCTTGCTTGGCCGCGCTCCGCGCACAAGCCGCACCGGCGGGCTTTTCCGAGGCTGATCATTTGCGAGGCGGCTACGGTCCCTATCGCGCCAACAACGACCTGTTGTACTACCATCTGGACGTGCGGGTCGATCCTGACGCGCAATTCCTAAGCGGCAAGAACTCGATCCGCTTCAAGATGCTCAAAGACGGCTCGCGCATTCAACTGGACCTGGTTCCGGAGCTGCACGTCGACAAGATTCTTTTGGAACAGGAGAAGGGCGCGCCGTCGGCGCTGCATTTCGAGCGGGCCGCGGGGCGCACCGTGTACGTCGATTTTCCGAAGGCGCTCGTAAAAAGCCGCATTTACAGCATCGAATTCTATTATTCGGGGCATCCGGTGGAGACGGGCCGCTTCGGCGGATTCGTGTTCCGCAAAGACCCCATGGGCCGGCCGCTGGTCAATACCGCCTGCGAGGAGGAGGGCGCCAGCGTCTGGTGGCCCAACAAGGATCAATGGCGCGATGAAGTGCAAAGCATGGACATCAGCGTCGAGGCGCCCAGCGACCTGGTGGAAATCTCCGGCGGCCGTTTTCAAGGCAAGCAAGACCTGGCCGACGGCTACACTCGCTGGAATTGGCACGTCAATTACCCGATCAACAACTACGACGTTTCCTTGAACCTCGGCAAATATGTGCACTTCAGCGACCGTTACGGCAGCTTGACGCTCGACTACTACGTATTTCCGGAGGATTTGGACAAGGCCAAGCGGCAATTCGTGCAGGTGAAGGACATGCTCAATGCCTTCGGCTACGAGTTCGGCGACTACCCTTTCCCCAAGGATGGCTACAAGCTGGTCGAGGCGCTGTATTCCGGCGTCGAGAATCAGACCGCGATCACCTACGGCAATCATTTCCAAAACGGCTACGTCGGCCATCCCGCCGAGGGTATCGCGACGCGCTTCGATTTCATCATCGTGCATGAAAGCGCGCACGAATGGTTCGGCAACAGCATCACGGCCAAGGATCGCTCGGATATGTGGATCCACGAGGGCTGGGCGAATTACAGCGAGGTGATGTTCGTCGAGTACATGTGGGGCAAGCGCGATGCGTTGATCTATATGAATGCCGGCAAGGAGAAAGTCAAAAACGAAATGCCGGTCATTTCCGCGGCGGGGGTGTTCAGCACGCCGCCGCCGGATCAATACAAGAAGGGCGCGCTCTTCTTGAATACGCTGCGCAGCGTGATCAATGACGACAATAAATGGTTCTCCTTGCTGCGCAGCTACTATCAGCACTTCAAGTATCGGACCATCATGACCACCGACATGATCGGCTTTTTCAACCGGTACACGGGGATGCAGTTGCAGCCGATCTTTGACGAATACTTGAGGCACGCGGCAATTCCGACCTTGGAGCTGCGCTTCGATGAGGCGGCGCACGCGGTTTCGTACCGCTGGGCCGCGCAGGAGAAGCAATTCGCCATGCCGGTCCGCGTCGGTCTAAAAGGCGCGTGGCGGATCATTCACCCCACCACGTCGTGGCAGCGCATGAATACGAACTTGAGCCGGGACGCCTTTGACGTGGCGACCGATCTTTACTACATCAACGTCCACAAGCTTAGGCGAAATCATGGGAATCTCTGATACTCGATCCGCCGTCGCAGCCACGGCCATGCTGCTCACTGCGCTGCCAGGACATGGCGCGGAGCCGAATCACGGCGCGGCGCCCGCAGGATATGCGGGCTTGGTCAAGCTGTTCGAGCGGTGGCGCGACTTCGAGCACCCGGTCCTGCAAGACAATGTGCCCGATTATGGCGCCACCGCCATGGCGGCCAAGGCTGCAGCACTGCCGGCGTGGCGCGAGAAGCTCGAGGCCATCGATACGAAAGGCTGGCCGCAGCAGCAACTGAGCGACTACAAGCTGGTCAAGGCCGAAATGAACGGTCTCGACTTCAACTTGCGGATTTTGAGACCTTGGGCACGCGACCCGGCTTTCTACGTCAGCATCTGGGCGGCCCGCACCGATGTGCCGCTGCGGGAAGCGTCGAACGTCTATCCGCAGATCGAGCTCTACCGCTATCGATTCCCGTTGTCGGCCGAGGCGCAGCGCGACTTGACGACCAAGATCGGCGCCATCCCTGCGTTGCTCTCGCAAGCGAAGCAGAATCTCAAAGAAAGCAACGCGCGGGATTTGTGGGTCTTCGGCGTGCAAGAGCTGCGCAACCAATCCGGCACGCTCAGCGCGCTGGCGGCGGGTACGCTCACCGTGAGCACGCTGGAGGGCAGTCAGCATGCCGACATCAGCGCCGCCGCGCCTGACCTGAAGTCCGCGATTGCCCATGCCAAGAACGCCACGGATGATTTCATCGCGTGGCTGGAGAACGAAGCGCCGGGCAAGACCGGGCCCTCCGGTGTCGGCAAGGAGAACTACACCTGGTATCAGCAGCACGTGCACTTCGTGCCTTTCACCTGGGACGAAGAAGTGGTGCTGTTGCAGCGCGAGTTGCAGCGCGCGCAGGCGGCGCTCAAGCTACAGGAACACAACAACCGCAAATTGCCGCAGCTCGAGCCGGTGCGAAATGCTGCGGAGTTCGATCGGCTGAAGCTGGCCCGGCTCGACAAATTCGTCGATTTTCTGGTCAATCAGGAGATCATTCCCGACAAGCCTTACCTCAGGGCGGCGTTGATTCCGCAGCTCGGACATTTCGTTCCGGAAGAGCAGCGCGTATTTTTCACACGGGTGACGCACCGAGAGCCCATGTTGCTCTTGTCGCATGACTACCATTGGTTCGATCTAGCGCGCATGCGCGATGAGCCGCATGAAAGTCCGATCCGCCGCCGCGCCTCGCTGTCCAACATCTGGGACAACCGCGCGGAAGGCTTCGCCACGGCGTTCGAAGAAATCCTGATGCATGCCGGACTGTATGACGACAATCCGCGCGCCAAGGAATTGGTGTGGATCATGCTCGCCAATCGCGCGGCACGCGGCCTGGCATCTTTGTATGTCCAGGCGAATGAATTCGATCTACGGAAGGCGGGCAAATTTCACGCCGAGTGGACGCCCCGAGACTGGGCGAATCCCAAGGATTCGCTCACCGGCTTTGAACAGCTTTTGTATTTGCGGCAGCCGGGTTACGGCACCAGCTACATCGTCGGCAAGTTGATGGTGGACCGGTTGATGGCCGAAGACGCTCATCAGCAGGAGCTCGCCGGCAAAACGTTCGCGCTGCGGAACTTCCTGGATCGATTCAACGCCGCGGGCATGATTCCGCCGGCGCTGATCGAGGATGAGATGATTTCAAGCAACGCCCGCCTGCCCTAGAGCGCGCCGGCCGCGACGACCAGCGGCGGCTTAGCTTGTTTGTGGCGTTTTATGTCCGGCCGATGTCCGTTGGCAGTATTTCGCAGCATGGCAAACAGGCGCAGAATGGTGCCCAGCATCCGGCTCAGCGAGGCAGTTTATGTCCCATTCCCGCACGGCGTTAGTGGTTGTCGACGCGCAGCAGTCATTTGAGCACCGTCCCTATTGGAGCGATTCCGACGCACCGGCCTTCGTAGATCGCCTGCAGGCGTTGGTCGACGGCGCCAAAGCGAGGCACATTCCGGTAGTGCAGGCCTTCCATGTCGAGGAGGCCGGTCCCTTTTCGCCGGCTTCCGGCTATATCAAGACGCTCGCCGCATTGTCGATCTCGCCCGATGTGGTTTTCCACAAGCATCGCCATAGCGCGCTTGCCGGCAGCGGCTTGCCGACTTGGCTCATCGAGCAGGGCATTCAGCGCTTGATCGTCTCCGGGATCCGCACCGAACAATGCTGCGAGACCACGGCTCGGCACGCATCGGATTGCGGCTACAGCGTCGATTTCGTCAGCGAAGCGACGCTGACATTTGCCATGACCGACCGCACCGGGCGTCAGTGGAGCGCAAGCGAGATCAAGGCACGGACCGAGCTGGTTCTCGAAGGGCGATTTGCCCACGTGCTTAGCGTGAGCCAGGCGCTGGCTGCCGCTGACGAAGCGGCGCAAGGGGCAGGGCGGCAAGCGGCATGACGAAGTCTGAACCGCGCAACCTCGAAGTCTGGGTCGTCTTGCCCGCGCGGGTGCTGCTTTTGGATATTGCCGGTCCGATGGAAGTCCTGCGCCGTGCGAATGTGGAGCAGCAGGCGATCAAGTTCCATGTTCATTATGTGGGCGTGAGTCCCCGCGCTTTATCGTCGGTGGGAATTCCGCTGGCGAATATCGAAGCGCTGCCCGGATCTTTGCCCGAGGGCGCGATGATCATCATCCCCGGTGCCGCCGACAAAATCGCTTTCGCCGAGGATGCCGGCGAGGCCGATGTGCGCCAGGAAGAACAGGCCATCGTCGAATGGCTCAAGAGCTGTGTGCGGCCGGGCCATAAGCTCATGACGATTTGCTCCGGCGCCTTGTTGGCGGCCCGAGCCGGCCTGCTGGATGGGTATTCCTGCACCACCCACCATGCGGAGTGCGCCGAGCTCGCAGCCTTGGCGCCGCGGGCCAAGGTGTTGGACAACCGTTTGTTCGTCATCGACGGCGAGCGTTACACCAGTGCCGGCGTCACCGCGGGATTGGATCTCATGCTCAACGTGGTCAGTTCGCTCACCGGGCATGCCTGCGCGCTCGCCATCGCACGGCATCTGGTGCTGTACCTGCGCCGCGAGGGAGCCGATCCGCAAATCTCACCATGGCTCGCCGGGCGCAATCACCTGCATCCGGCCGTGCATCATGTGCAGGACGCCATCATCGCGAATCCCACGGAGGAGTGGCCGCTCAATCGCCTCGCCAAAATTGCCAATACCAGTTCGCGTCATCTATCGCGCTTGTTCAACGAGCACGCGGGGATGAGCATCACGGCGTACATCAATAGTTTGCGGGTGGCGCTCGCCCATCAGCTGCTCACCAGCAGCCGCCTGGACATGGAACGCGTCGCCGAGCGCACCGGATTTGCCTCCTCCCGCCAGCTGCGCCGCGCCTGGAAACGCTCCTACGACACGCCGCCGGTTGCGCTGCGCAGCTCTTGATGCTCAAGGCGGGGCGTCCGAGCGCGATGTTGCGCGTGATCTTCCAGGTACCGGAACGGCGTAGGATGTAGGCGCCGCGGCACGGGGAAGGATAACGCACGCAGCCAGGCACGCGGCGCGCCCGAGGGTTTCAATCCTCAATGTGCGGCGGCCCGCAGCGCCGCCAGGTACTGCTTTCTCACCGCATCGATATCTCGCGACCAAGCGGCCGGCCACGCAGAATTGATGACCACGACCAAGTGGTCCTGCGGAAATACCGATAGCGTTTGCCCGAAAATTCCCTCCGCCTCGTAGCCGCCGGGAACGATCCACCAGAAATAGCCGTAGGGCGGATCGGCGACATGCCGGGTGGTGGCGTCTTCCGTCCAGCCCGCCGGCACCACCTCATGTCCGTCGGCGATGCCATGGTCCAGCATGAATTGGCCCATGCGGCCGTAGTCGCGCAGCGTCATGCTGATGCAGCATCCGCCGCGCTCATGGCCGGCCACATCTTCAACCCAGATGCCATCCTGTTCCATGCCGTAGGGCCGCCAGACTTTATCCGAGAGATATTGCGCCAGCGGTTCGCCGACGGCATTGGAGAGCAAAATTCCCGCCAGATCCGTCTCGCCGGTCTTGTAAACGAACTTGGCGCCCGGCGCCGCCTCGCGCGGCAGGCCGCGCATGTAGCTCACCACCGGATTCACGCCCGGCTCGAGAATGCTCAAGCCCTCCTTGGCAACGTCGGAGTTAGGATCGGTGTAGCTCTCGTTCCATTTCACGCCCGAGGTCATGGTGATCAACTGCCGCACCGTGACCTCGTCGTAGGCGCTGCCTTTGAGTTCCGGAATGTAGAGCGTGACGCGGTCCTCGAGACTCTTGATCTTGCCGTCCTTGATGGCGGCGCCGATGAGAGTGGAGGTGACGGACTTCGCGACGGAAAACGAAGTCCAGCGGTCTTTGGCGGTGCGGCCCAAGCCATAGCGCTCCAGCACGATTTTGCCGTTCTTGATCACCAGAACGCCCGATGCGCGAAACTCGCGCATATAGCTGTCCGTGTCGTACGTCTTGCCGCCGGCGGTGAAAGTGGGATCGATCTGGGCGTTCGCCGGCGGTAACGGATGCACCGTTTTACCGCGCTTGATCACCCGAACCGGCGCGATCTTCTCCATGTTCTTGTAGCCGAACGCCTGTTGTTCCGGGGTCCACATCAGAATGGCGGCGCCGCCGGGCGGCAGAGGCGTATCTGCCGTGGCCGCGGCCGAAATCAAGAGGCTGCCGCTGAGCAAGCCGGCAAAAGCAAGGCTGATCGCTGATTTTTTGGTCATTCGCGCGACCATAGCGCAATATTCGGCCTGTTCCTACGCCATTTGCATCCTGCTGCCGATAGCGCCGCAGATGGCTCGGCGCAAGACTAACCGACATGCTGCATCACGATAATGCGGAGGGATCGCGTCATTCGCACGCCAGCTGGAAGGCGGAACGGGTCGCGGAATTCAGCGGCTGGCCATCCGGGGTCGCGGTTACCTCGCACGGACGCATTTATGTGGGGTTTCCACGTGGTGCCGGACAACTCTCGCCTGCAACCCTGTGCGAGATCGTGGATGGCAACGCGGTGCCGTTTCCCTTCGACAGCCTGCATGGCGATCCACCCTCGCAACCGTTCACATCGGTCCAGGGCCTGCGTTGCGGGCCGAACGATCGGATCTACGCGCTGGATTCCGGATCCACGGACCTGTCGCATTGCGATCCCGCGCGTGCGGCGCTGTGGGTGCTCGATGCACATTCAGGCTCGGTGCTGAAGCGCTACACGTTCCGGCCCGATGTGGTATTTCCATCCACCTATCTGGTGGATCTCGCGCTCGACCTGCGCCATGGCGGCGTGGCTTACCTGCTCGACTCGGGCGGCGAGGCGCCCAATGCCATTATCGTGCTCGATCTGGTCACGGGTTCCGCGCGGCGGCTCCTCAATGATCATCCGAGCCTCCGCGCCAGCGGTTCATTGGGGAAGCGCGGCGTGCTGGCAAACGGCAGGCCGTTGCTCGTCCGCGATACGCGCGGTCATGCTCAACCGGTGCAGGTGGGCGCAATCGGTGTCACGCTTCGCACCGATGACGGTAGCCTGTATTGGTCGAAACCCGACACGCTGTACTCGGTGCCGACGGCGCTGCTGCTGAATCCCGCGGTCACCGAGCCGGAACTGGACGCCGCCATCACGACCTGGCCGATCCGACCTTTCTCTTCCGACGGCCTGGTTCGCGACCGGGAAGGCCACATTTTATTTACCGACGTGACGCACAACGGCGTGCAGCGGCTTTCGCCGCAGCGAGGGCATTACGAGTTACTGGTCTCGGATCCGCGCATCAGCTGGCCCGACGGGATCGCCGAGGGACCGGACGGCGCCATCTATGTAACCTCGAGTCAGTTTCATCGCAGCGCCGCCTTCAACGCGGGCAGGGATAAGCGCCGCCCGCCGTTCGGGCTCTACAGGCTCCTCTCGCGCCCTCATCGTCTCGCCTGACGACTTCCGTTCCGGACGGTCGTTGTTTTTGCGCACGCCTGCGTTTCCGCGTCTTCCAAAACCTGAACGAGTGTCAAGCGCATGTGAAGCGATGCAAACTCCGCGGGCAACCTCGAACTGATATACCACTCATGCGCTGTTCCGCGTCTTTGGCGCGCACCGTCAGACACGCCGAGTTCGGTGCAACTCAGCGCCGCCATCCGCGCTTTGCGTTTCATTAAGGTTTTAGCCTTCAAGAACAGAGAGTTACGCATGTTCTAAGACGCTCGCGATGCCGTTGCACCGCCTTGGCGCAGCACCAGGCCCGCGATGCCCCAATTTGGTTTGCCACTGATCGCGCGCTGCATTCGCCTTTCGCGCTGGGCCCCGATCCTCAAGATAACGTCGGAAAATTTACTCTTCTTGGCTCCACCAGATGGCTTCACATCCATCTGATGGCGTGTTGTAATCCTCGTACAAATGCAACGGCCGCGGGATGAACACGCGCTGCACGTTGCTTGCAAAGAGCTTGGGATCGTTTTCAAAGCAAGGGAGAACATAATGGGGAATACCAAACTGCAGTACGCGGTGCGTGCTGTGTTGGCCGCCGCCGCCGCATCGGCGGTCGCGCCGGTGTATGCGCAAACCGCTCCGGCAGCCGCGAATGCAAGCGACACCGCATTACAAGAAGTAGTCGTGACGGGATCGCGCCTCGCGATTTCGCCGAACGATGTCTCGATCAGCCCGATCACCAGCCTGGACTCGCTCGATATTCAGAAGTCGGGTCTGGTGCGCACCGAAGACTTGTTGAACAACTTGCCGTCGGTCGTCGCTGAACAAAGCGGCGGCACCTCGATCAGTTCCAACGGCACCGCCACGGTGAGCTTGCGCGGCTTAGGCTCGCAGCGAACCATGGTGCTGGTCAATGGCACTCGCTTGGCGCCCGGCGCCGGCTTGAGCGCGGCCGGCAACAACACGTCCAGCAGCCCGGACATCAACCAGATCCCCGCTGAGTTGATCGAGCGCGTCGATGTGCTGACGGGGGGCGCATCCGCGGTGTACGGCGCCGACGCCGTCGCCGGCGTGGTCAACTTCGTGCTGAACACCCATTTCGAAGGCGTCCGCGTCGATGCGAATTACGGTTTCGGCCGCTATGAAAACAATCACGCCGATCTGCTCGCGAATCTGTCCGCGGCCGGCAATCCGATTCCCGACAGCACCGTGGACGCCGGCTTCAACAAGGACGTCTCGATCCTGATGGGATCGAACTTCGCCGACGGCAAAGGCAACGCTACGGTTTATGCCACTTACCTGAAGACCTCTCCCGCTGTCGGCTATCAATACGACTATGCGGGTTGCAGCTTGAACACGCCGAGCGTGCTCCCCGGGCCGGGCGGCTTGAGTTGCGGCGGTTCGGGAACGCCGGCCACGGGCCGCTTCGCGGTTTATGGAAGCACCGTCGCGGGCGGTGCAGTCAAGCCGGTGACGCCGGCCGGTTCCTATGCCATCGATCCGGCGACCGGCGCTTTCCGGCCGTACAGCAATGCGACGGACAGCTACAACTATGGCGCCCTGAGCTTTTTGCAACGCGCTTCGGAACGCTACACCGCCGGCTCGTTCTTGAACTACGACATCAACGAGAGCACGAGTGTGTATTCGGATTTCATGTACGCGCGCAACAGCTCTGAGGCCAACTACGGTCCGAGCGGTCTGTTCACGTACACGGGCGTGACGGTGAGCTGCGCCAATCCTTTGCTGAGCGCGCAGGAAGTTGGAATCTTGTGCGCGCCGGCGACCGTGGCCGCGAACCAATTGGCCTTCCCGCAGAATGCCGGTACCAACAACATCAACTTGTATGTGGGCCGGCGTGCCGTGGAAAATGGTCCGCGCGAAGACAACTATTTGTCCAATTCCTTCCGCGAGACGGTCGGCGTCAAGGGGAAATGGATCGAAGGCTTGACTTATGACCTGTACGGCCAGGTCGGCATCAACACCATGCATGATTCTCAAGCCGGCTACATCAACGCCACCAGCGGTGCCAATGCACTGAACGTGGTCACGGATCCTGCGACGGGACTTCCGGCATGCGCGGCGGCGCTCAATGGCACCGCACCGACCTGCGTTCCTTGGAACATCTTTGCCAAGGGAGGCGTAACGCAGGCGGCGATCAATTTTATCAATGTTCCGGCGACTTACTCGGTCACCGCCAAGGAATACATCGTCGATGGTTCGGTCACCGCGGATCTGGAAAAGATGGGCATGAAACTGCCCACCGCGGCCTCGGGCCCGCGTTTCAACTTAGGTGCCGAGTATCGCTCGGAAAGCTATGTCTTGGATCCGGACTTTATCTTTGCGAACGGCTTGAACTCCGGCGGCAATGGCGCGCAATCGG
Organism: Steroidobacteraceae bacterium; assembly: GCA_036263775.1. Taxonomy (GTDB): domain Bacteria; phylum Pseudomonadota; class Gammaproteobacteria; order Steroidobacterales; family Steroidobacteraceae; genus Bog-1198. The sequence goes on from DATATA010000064.1 coordinate 10,112, forward strand.
CCATCAACGGCGGATTCCACGTCTCGGAAGTCTTTACCGAATTGGGTGTTCCGCTGGTGAACGATGTTCCGGGTATTTATACCTTGGAATTGAACGCCGGCTACCGTTATTCGTCGTACACCTCCGGCTTCAACACCAACACCTATAAATTTGGTGTTGAATATGCGCCGATCAAGGACGTGAAGATTCGCGCCGGCTACAACCGCGCGGTCCGAGCGCCGAGCGTGGGCGATTTGTTCTCGCCCGCGGTCATCGGCGCCGGCGGCACGGCGGATCCGTGCTGGGGTCCGGTGATTGGCGGCACGGGCGGCACGACGGGCACGATTCAAGGCCATGATTTTGCGTATTGCGCGCGAACCGGCGTCACGGCGGCGGAGTGGGGCAATATCGCCACCAACCCCGCCGCGCAGATCAACACCTCGGTGGGCGGCAACATCAATTTGAAGCCGGAAAAGGCCGACACGTTCACTTACGGCGTGGTTTTCCAACCAACCTTTGTGTCCAACCTGGTTGCGTCGCTGGATTTCTACTACATCCGTATACAGAACACGATCGAGTCGCTGACCTCGAACACCATCGTCAACAACTGCGGCCAGAACGACTCGGGTTGCGATCTGATTCATCGCGGCGCGGGCACCGGCTCGCTGTGGTTCAACAACAACGATTTCGTGACGGCAACCGAGCAGAACATCGGCACCATCAGCACCAAGGGTATCGACCTGGCGTCGCATTATTCGTTCGACACCGGGTACGGCAAGGTGGGAATCCAGTTGTTGGGTACACGGGTGCTCAACTTCTTTATCGCACCGATCGCCGGCGGCGCTGCCTACAACTGCGCAGGCTACTGGGGCACGACTTGCAATGCTCCCACGCCTCACTGGAGGCATGTGCTGAATACCGATTGGCAGGCGCCCTGGTTGGGTCTCGACGTGTCGCTGCGCTGGCGCTACATCGGCCCGACGCAGACCGACCATGCGAGCCAGGATCCGCAGCTGTCGTCGACCTACTACTCGGGAACTGCGCATATCGGCGGCTTCTCGTATCTGGACATGTCGCTGTCCATGCCGATCGCGGCCACGGGAATCGATCTTCGCGTCGGTGTGAACAACTTGACCGACAAGGCGCCGCCGATCATCCCCAGCGGCAGCTACTCGGAATGCCCCAACAACTCATGCAACGACAACACCTGGGTCGGCACGTATGACACGTTGGGCCGTTACCTGTATGCCCATGTCCAAGTGAAGTTCTGATCCAACAATAGGTGCGGCGGAAAATTGCGGCGGGCTCAAAAACCCGCCGCTTTTTTACGCCTAGGATTTTTGAAAGCGCGGATAGTCTTGCGGCAGATTGTGGAGCGCCGCTCTCAAGGGATCGAGCCATGGCGCGTAGTGGCGCCAATGCTCGAGTCCCGCGGTATAAATTGGCCGCTGAATCTGTTCCAAACTGATGGTCTGCGCGACGCGCCGATTCTCGTAGAATCGCAGGCACTGCGGCTCGTACGGCAATCGGCAGTAATCGAGCAGCCGCCGCACTTCATTTTCCGTGTCGGTGACGAGCCGTTCGTAGTAAAGGCGGTACACCCGCCCCGGCAGCACGCGGTCGGCATGATCCATGAGATCCGCGTAGTCGCGATAGTACCTGCCGAGCTCATTCAAGTCATACGCGAAGTGCATGCCGGGATTGAACAGCTGTTTGTAGCAGGCGAAGCCGCACGCCATGGGATGACGCCTGCAATCGATGATGGCCGAGTGCGGAAACATCAAATGGAGCAGGCCGAGACTGGCGAAGTTGCCGTGCATCTTGTCGACGAAACGCGGCTTGCCGAGCGGCCGATGCGTGCCCGCGCCGGCCAGGTAGCGCGCGGCGAGCGCTGCGACCAGCGGCTGCTCGAGCGCGACGAGATTTTCCGGATAGCGCGACGCGGTCCGCGGCGGTCCCGCCAGTTCGCGCGCCAGGGTGGGGACATATTCCAGCTCACGCGTGCCCTCGACAGCGGAGTGGCTAGCCAAAATCTGCTCGAGCAGGGTCGATCCCGAACGCGGCAGGCCGACGATGAAAATAGGATCGCGTGCGCCAGGGCCCCAATCCGCGCGCTCGGCAAAGAAGCGCTCGGTAAAGGTTGCTTTGAAGCGCTGCACGAAGGCCGTCGTGGCGTTCGGATCGTAATGGAAGGCGGCACGGGCCGAAGCGTTGCCCCGCGCATAGTGCTCGAACGACGCCGCGAATTCGGACCGATCTTCCCACGCCCTGCCTAGACTGAACTCCAGCCCGGTGGCATCCGTACCGCCCGGCGAGGCGAGCGCCAGCCGGCTTTGCATGTTTTCCACGTCCGCTGCGCCGAAGCGAAACGTCTCGAAATTCGCGAGCCCCCAGTACGCCATGCCATGCCCCGGCCGAAGCGCGATGGCGCGCCGATAAGACTCGATAGCCTCTCGCGACTGCCCGAGGTAGCGCTGTTGATGGCCGGCAAGCAGCCACAGGTCGGCATCATCGGGGTGATCGGCGATCAATTGCTTCAGCAGACCCAAGCCTTCGGCGTGGCGTTCGATCAGTTGCAGCGCCTGCACCTTGAGAAGCCAATAAGCGCGGGCGTCGGGTTGCGCCGCCAGCAAGCGCTCGATAAGCCGCAGCGCCTCGTCGCCGCGGCCTTGGCGTACCATCAAGCACGCCAGCTGTGCGCGCGCGCCCCCATCGCAGGGCGCATGCGACAGGACCTGATTCAGTGCGGCTTCCTCCGCCAGATCATCGCCGCGCCGCGAGGCAACGGCCGCCAGCAAGGTAAATGCGGCGACCTCGTTGGTTCCCGCGCGCAAGCGCCGCTGCACGCATTGTTCCGCCGCCTCCAGCCGGCGCTGGTCGAAGGCAAGATAGGCGTCGGCGAGATCCGGCGGGTTGCAGGCCAGACGCCGATATTGGGCATAGGCGGCATCGGCGGATGCCGTCTCCCCCGACAGCAATCGCTGCGCAGCCAACTCCAGCCAGGCATCTGCGAGATTGGGATCGAGCGCCGCCGCCCGTTGCAGCGCCGCCTGCGCCTCGCCGCTGCGCGCGCATGCTGCATAGGTGCGGCCGAGTTCCAGCTGTATTACAGCCGATGCCGGTTGCGCACGGGCCAGCACCTCAATTATGTCGATGGCGTTCGCGGCGTTGCCCAGCCGGCGGCAGGCCTCCGTCAGCAGCAAGCTCGCCGCCTCATGCCCGGGGTGAGACATGAGCAAGGCGCCGGCTTGTCGTACCGCCGCAGCCGGATCCGTCTCGAGCAGCATCGAGGCACGCATGAACTCCAAGTCGGTGGCAGCACCCAATGTCAAACTCCCAAATGAACCGGCCGCAGGCGGGTGTTATACAATGAGTGCGTGAATTCCGCTGCTCCCACGCCGCTCGACGAAGCGGCGATTATCCGCATTTTGCAGGCTGCGAAGGCCGAAGAGGCGGCGGGTCGCGTATCGGAATCCGATCAGCTGCTGGCCAACGTCGCGCAGCGCGCGCCGAACCACCCGGCGGTGCTGAACGAGCTGGGCGTGCGCATGATGGCGCGCGGCGTCGCCGATCAGGCGCAACTTCTTTTCAGCCGTGCGGCTATCGCCAATCCCGGTCAGCCGTCGATCTGGACGAATCTTGCCGGCAGCCTAAAGGCGCTCGGCCGGCGCGTCGAGGAATTCGACGCCATTGAAAAAGCTCTGGCGCTCGAGCCGCGGCATTTGTCCGCGCTGCTGCAGAAGGCGGCTTATTTCGAATGGTGCCAAGATCCGCGCAACGCCGCGCAAGCCTACCGGGCGGCCCTCGATTCACTGCCCGCCGGTGCCGCCATTCCGCCGCATCTGAAATCGGCGTTCGACCTCGCCAGAACCCAGGTTGATGCGGACCGCGCTGCATTGGGCGCGGTGCTGGAAGAGTCTCTGGCGGCGGTGCGCGAGCGGCATGGCGGCCAAGCGCAGCCGCGCGTCGATGCCTGCCTTGATACCCTGATGGGTAAGCGCCGGGTGTATCACTCGCAACCGACCTGGATGTACTTTCCCGGCCTGCCGGCGATCGAATTCTTCGACCGTTCCTTATTTCCCTGGTTGGCGCCGCTGGAGGCTGCGAGTCAGGAGATTCGCGCCGAACTTTTACGGGTGCTGGTCGCCGATCGGCCCGGATTGCAGCCGTACATCGATTTCCGGGACGGCCTGCCCATCGATCAGTTCAAGGAATTGAACCGCTCTCGCAAATGGAGCGCGTACTTTTTGTGGAACCAAGGCCAGCCGAACACGGGGCACATTGCACGCTGTCCGATTACTGCGCGAACGCTTGAAGAAGTGGTGCCGCGTTGCCGTGTGGCGGGCCGCGCGCCGACCGCGTTCTTCTCGATTCTCGATTCCGACACCCGCATTCCCGCGCATACCGGCATTACCAACACGCGTTGCACGGTACACCTGCCCCTGATCGTGCCGCCGAACTGCGGCTTTCGCGTCGGCGCCACGACGCGCGAATGGGTCCCCGATCAGGCCTGGGTGTTCGACGATACCATCGAGCACGAAGCGTGGAATCTGTCCGACACGCCCCGCGCCGTGTTGATATTCGACGTCTGGAATCCGCTGCTGACTTCGGCGGAGTGCGACATGATCAAAGCGGCGACGGAAATCTACGGCCGGTATTATTCCCAAGGGGCGCAAGTCAACGCATGAACAAATCCTCCGTGACGATGGCCCTGATCATGGCGGCGGCCATGACGAGCACGGCGGCAATTCGCCCGGCGCTGACGCTCACGCGCGATGAGGACATGGCCCGTTGTGCCGCCATCGGTGCTCGCGAGGCCCGTCTGGATTGCTTCGATGCGCTCGCGCGTCAGCTATCGAACAAAGCGTCGCCCGCCACGCCGAGCGTAGCGTCGACCGCCGCGACGCCCCCGCCGGGCGCAGCTGCGGCGGTGAGTGCGGCCGATCCGAAGAACTTTGGCCTGACGGCGGCGCAGCAACATACGGCCGACCTAGGGCCTAAGATGATCACGGCCAATATTGCGAACCTGAGTTCCGATCAAACGGGCGCCACCCTGGTGGTGCTCGACAATGGTGAAACCTGGTCGGTCGCGCACAACGACGGGTGGCTGGCCTCAGGCCAAGCGGTCAGGATCAAGAAGGCATCCGCCGGGGCCTTTCTCATGTTCATACCGTCGAATCATTCCTATCACGTGCGCCGCCTCAGGTAAGCGCTAGTAACCCAGGCGCTCAATCCAAGGTTTCAGCGCCGGCAATGCCGGTGCGAGTTGCGACTCGTAGTGCCGCCACTGCGCAGTCGCTGAAGTGACCAGACCTTGCGACAATTGCGCGGTACTGGGGGTGGCATGCTCGCGCTCTTGCACGCGTTGCGCGAATTCGCCCATGCTCGCCAGCCAGTCGAGCCCCAGTATCCGGCAGATAGCGCGCATTTCCGGCTCGAAATCCGCGATCAAACGCTCGTAGCGCACCTCGTGCCAGTGCAGATTCAGCGCTTCCTTGGCGGCGTAGGCGAATCGCATGGTGGCGGCATAGAAGGCCGCGGCGCCCGGCAGCGTCAGCAACTCATACATCGACGGGTTCATCTGAAAGCGGCGCCGAAAGCAGCTCAAGATCACGTCGCGCGGGTCGCGAACCGCGAACAGAATCTTCGCGTTCGGAAATAGTTTGGCGATCAGCGGCAGCTTCAGGCTGTTCAAAGGATGCTTGTCCACGAAGACCTTGCCGGCGACATCCACGCCGGCGCTGCGCACCCGGCGCCAATACGCCTCGCGCAACGCGTCGAGCGTCGGCGCATCCGCGCGGCCCAAGGCGGTGAAATCCACCGGCTCGCGCATGAAGGCGAGCACGCCGTCGGCGAGCAGCTCGTGCTCCTCCAAGCTGGCGACGCGCGGATTGCCGTCGAGCACCACTTCCACGAGCGTCGTGCCGGTGCGCGGAAAGCCCAACAGGAACGCATGGCCGGCGGCGCTCGAGGGTGCGTCGGCAGCGGCCCAGTGGGCGGCATCGGCCTTGCCCAAGGCCGCAGTCAAGGCGCGCGCATAACCGGCGACATTCGCACTCGCGAAGCGGCGATGTATTTGCCGCGAGGACTGATTGCAGACGCTGTACGCTTCGAACGCCTCGTCGTAACGTCCGCTCGAGTCGAACACATCCGCCAGCATCCCCGTGGCTCGCGCGCGATCCAAGGCGCCGGCGCGCGAATCATTGATCACCTGCCGCAAGCGCTGTTCCGCCGATTGCGCATCGCCGCCGGCCAGCTCCGCCGCCGCCAGGCACAGCACGGCGTCGGGAAAGCCGGGCGCGATTTTCAGCGTGCGATCCGCCCACTCGCGCGCTTCGCCGTGTTGGCCGCGGTGGCTGGCGATGGATGCCAGCGCCGCCGTGGCCGAGAAATTGCCGGGCTCGAGTTCGAAGGCGCGCAGCTGACTCTGCTTGGCGCGGCCCAAGGATCCCAAGGCCATGAGCGCGTTGCCCTTGCTGACGTGCGCAAACGGCAGGTCCGCGTGTTGTTTCAGCAGTTCCTCAATATGGTAAAGCGCCTCGGCGGGTCGATCGAGACGTTGCAGGCACAGTCCCAGTGCGTTGCGCGCGCCGACATCGGTGGGGGCGATGGCCACCGCGCGTTCGAGCAGCTTCAGCGCCTCTTCGTACTTGCCTTCCTGCTCGAGGCGCGTGGCGGCGACGTTGAGCAGCATCGGGTGCTCGAAGCCCTCGGCGAGCGTGCGCTCGGCCAAGGACGCCGCGGCTGCAAAGTCCCGCTTCTGCGCAAGCCCCAGCACCGTGCGCAGCGTTTCCAAGTCAGTTTCGAGATTTCGGGCCATGCTGAGTCCGCCAATTGTTTGCGCTCAAGGCTACCGGAATCGGCCGGATATGTGAAAATTAGCGCCGGTGCCGGCGGCTGGGGTGATCTTGAGCGAAGTTTCCGAGATGATGGGCAAGGCAGCGCAACTGCAGCGCCAGAACAAGACCGCCGAGGCCATGACGGCGTACAGCGACATTCTCATGCGTTGGCCGAAAGCGGCGGACGCCTGGTACAACCTCGCGCTCTTGCAGCGCCAAGCGCTGCGTCTCGGCGAAGCGCTGAACTCCTACCAACGGGCACTCAGCCACGGCATCTCGCGCCCCGAAGAAGTGCACTTGAATCGCAGCGTGATATTCAGCGACTTTCTGCGCGATCAGACCAGCGCCGCCGCGGAGCTGCAACAGGCGCTCACCCTCAATCCCGGCTACCTCCCCGCGCTCGTCAATCTCGCCAACCTGTATGAGGACTCGGGCAAGCGCCCCGAAGCCAGTTCGCTGTATGCGCGCGTTCTCGCCATCGACCCCAATGCCTTCGAGGCGCTGGCACGCTTCGCGAATGTACAGGCCGCGGATGGCGTCGATGCCGCGCTGATCGAGCGCTTGAGACAGGCGCTCGAACTCGCGGCCGCGATGAGCGATCGTGCCAGCTTGGGGTTTGCGCTCGGCCGCCTGCTCGACGCCAAGGGACGGTATCGCGAAGCGTTCGCGGCCTACACTTCGGCCAATCAGGCCAGCTGGGGCAGCACCGGCGGGCAGGTGATTCCCTATGACCGCGCCCGCCATAGCGCATTTGTCGACCGACTGATCAGCGGCGGCACGCCCGCCGTACGTGCCGGCAGTTCAAGCGTTGCGCCCCGGCCCATCTTCATCGTCGGCATGTTTCGCTCGGGCTCGACGCTCACCGAGCAGCTGCTGGCCGGCATCCCGGGTGTCGCCGCCGGCGGCGAGATCGGTTTCCTGCCGCAGATAGTCAACACCGAGCTTGAGCCGTTGTTCGAGTCGTTGGCGGGCATGACGCCTGCGCGGCTCGACGGCATTGCCACGCGTTACCGGGCGGAGTTCATGCGCGTCTCGACGGGCGCGGAATTCATCACCGACAAGCGGCTCGATAATTTTCTGTATATCGGGCTCATCAAGCGGCTGTTCCCCGATGCCAAGATCGTGCATACCACGCGCGACCCTTTGGATAATTGTCTGTCGATTTTCTTCCTGCACCTCGACCAGCAAATGAGCTATGCGTTGAATCTCAACGACACCGGCCACTACTACCGCGAATACCGGCGATTGATGGCGCATTGGAAGCGCGAGTTTGCCGGTGATATTTTCGACTTCAACTACGATGCACTGGTGAAGGAACCGCAGCAGCAGTCCAAGGCGCTTTGCGAGTTTTTAGATCTTCCCTGGTCGGGGGAGGTGCCGAAGGTCGTCAACCGCGCCGGACCGGTCAAAACCGCGAGCGTTTGGCAGGTGCGCGAGCCTTTGTACCGCACCTCGTCGGGCCGTTCGCGCCACTATCTGGATGAGATCGAGGGATTGCGACAAGAGCTTGCGGATCTTTTATGAACGCAAAGCCGCTGTACACCGACGTCGCACGCGGATTCATCGATTTTGCAAGAATCAAGTAGGCGCCATGCAAGAACGCGATAACGAAGACACTGAACCGGCTTACCTCGACCGCGAGTTTCTCGCCGGCGATGACGCGCGGCCGCTGCGCATCCTCGCCGAATACTTGAACCCCTTGCGCCACCTGCGCCGGCAACGCGTCCACGACACGGTGGTGTTCTTTGGATCCGCACGGCTCACGGAAGACGGGCCCCTTGGGCGCTTTTACAGCGAAGCGCGCGAGCTTTCACGGCTGATCACGGCCTGGTCGTCGGGCTTGCCCTCGCATGTAAAACGCTTCGTCATTTGTTCCGGCGGCGGCGGCGGCATCATGGAAGCGGCGAACCGCGGCGCCGCGGACGCAGGCGGCAGGTGCCGGTGGTGCTGTACGGCTCGAACTATTGGAATGAGATCATCAATTTCAAAGCGCTATTGCGCCACGGCATGATCGGCACGGCGGATCTGGAGCTGTTTTCGTTTGCGGACGATCCGCGCACCGCCTTTAAATTCCTGCAGGAGGCGATCGAAATCGACGCAGCGGATCAGACGCCGGCCTTTGCGCAGTCCCGCTGCCGCGTCACGCCTTAGCGTCAGCCCGAACAATGCGCGATGAATTTGCGCAGCGGATCCGACAGCACCTTTCTTTCGTGATGAATCATCAAAAACGTGCGCGTCAAGCGGGGCAGGGCGGTGGGCAGCACGCTCAGGCGCTTCGCCGCGAGCAGATTCCGTACCACGGAGCGGGATAGGCAACTGACCCCCAAGCCCTCCGCCACGGCATTCTTGATGGCCTCGGAACTGCCGAGCGTCATGGCAGCCGGGATGTTCAAAAGATGCGGCAACAAAGCCTGTTCCACGGTTTCGCGCGTGCCTGATCCGGATTCGCGCAGCAGCCATTGAGCCTGCGCAAGCTGTTTGGCGCTCAGCTTGCGCAGCTTCGCAGCCCTCACGAGCGGGTGCGATGGGGCAGCGACGATGACGAGTTCATCTTCCAGCCAGGGCTCGACGATCACATCCGTCGCATGGCAGGGTCCCTCGATGAAGCCTAAGTCGGTGGCGAAGTCGCGCACCGCCGTCACCACATCGAGGGTGTTGCCGATTCTGAGCTCGAGTCGTGCGGTGGGCGCAGTGTCCTTAAAGCGCGCCAGCAACGCGGGCAAAATGTAATTGCCGATGGTGGTGCTGGCGTAAACATGCAGATCCACGGGCAGTGCCCGGGATTTGGCGAGGAAGGCGGCTTCCAGGTTGTGCGCGCCGTCCAGGACCGCGAGCGCCATGGGCAGCAACGCTCGGCCGTTGTCATTGAGCAATAACCGCTTGCCGACGCGATCGAAGAGGCGTGCAGCCAACAGGCGCTCCAGTTCCTTGAGGGCCGAGCTCGCCGCCGATTGGGACAAAGGAACGCTCAATGCCGCCGCGGCGGTGCTGCCGCTCAAGGCGATGGCGCGAAAGATTTGCAGTTGACGCAGCGTTAGGTGCATTTTCCGCCCGATATTAACTCATCGTATAGGTCGATTATAGATAA
>DATATA010000072.1:0-4577 GCA_036263775.1 Steroidobacteraceae bacterium
CGGGTCAAACGCGTGACCGCTGCTTTCGACTGGCGCGGCGTGGTTGCTCCGGCCAACTTCCGCATCGATGCTTGGGTCACGCCCCCGATTTACACCGGCCGCGCGCCGGTGATGCTGCCGGGCCTGCGGCCGGGTGAAACGGCGCAGGCAGCCTCGCCGGTTGCGGTGCCGGCAGGCAGCCAATTGGTGATCCGCGCCACCGGCAAGGTGCATTTCGACGTCGTTCGCCACGGCGGTATCGAGGACGCGCCGGCTGAGACGCGCACGCCGCTTCCGGCCGGAACGCAGGAGCGCCGGTTGGTCATCAACAAGGACGGATCGGCCGCGGTGCACGGCGTGCTTGGCAGCGACCTGGTCTGGAATTTCACGGCGATCCCCGACCGCATTCCCAACATCGAGCTGATCAGGGATCCGGAGCGCCAAGCGCGCGGCGCGCTACGCATCGACTACAGGATGGACGACGATTACGGAGTCGTGGAAGCCAAGGCGACCTTCGCGCTCAAGGACGATCCGGCATCCGACCAATCGCGCCACGCGTTGTTTCCCGCGCCGGACTATGCGCTCGCATTGCCGCAGGCACGTACCCGTTCCGGCACCGCGCAAACCACGCACGATCTAACCGAGCACCCTTGGGCCGGTGCCGAGGTGGTCATGACATTGACCGCACGCGACGAGGCCGCCAACGAAGGCCGCAGCCAGCCGCACGAGCTGACATTGCCGCAGCGTATCTTCGTCAAGCCGTTGGCCCGCGCATTGGTCGAGCAGCGGCGTATTCTGGCGCTCGACACCGAAACGAAACCGCAGGTGCTGACCGCGCTCGACGCGCTCACGATTGCGCCGGAACGCTTTACGCCGGAATCTGGCGTCTATCTTGGCCTGCGCTCGATCTACCACGACCTTGAACACGCCAAGAGCGACGATGCGTTGCGTGAGGTGGTGGCGCGGCTGTGGGATATGGCGGTTCAACTTGAGGATGGAAACGTCTCCCAGGCCGAGCAGGCTCTGCGCCAGGCGCAAGAGGCGCTCCGTCAGGCGCTCGAACGCGGCGCCAGCGATGAAGAACTCAAAAAGTTGATGGAGCAGCTTCGCGCGGCGATGGACAAATTCCTGCAAGCCTTGGCCGAAGAGATGCGCAAGAATCCGCAGCAGCTCTCGCGGCCGCTCGACCGCAATACGCGCACCCTGAGCCAACAAGACCTCAAGAGCATGCTGGACCGGCTGGAAAACCTGGCCCGCTCCGGAAACAAGGATGCCGCACGGCGCCTGCTCGAGGAACTCCAGTCCATGCTTGAAAACCTGCAGATGGCGCGCCCGGGCGCCTCGGGGGATGATGGCGACGACGATATGATGTCGGCTCTCGACGAATTGGGCGACATGATCCGCAAGCAGCAACAATTGCGGGACAAAACTTATCGGCAGGGCCAGGACCAGCGGCGCGATCGCCAACGGGGCCAGCCTGGACAGGGCGACCGCCAGATGGGTGATTTGCGGCAAGACCAGCAAGGCCTGCACGATCGCCTCAACAAGCTGCTCGAGCAGCTCCGCCAGCGAGGAATGGGACAGCCGGGCCAGCAAGGCGAGAGCAACGAGATGGGGCAACTCGGTGACGCCGGGGAGTCCATGGGACAGGCGGAAGGCCAACTGGGCGAGAGCGACGCCGAAGGCGCAGTCGATAGCCAGGGGCGCGCACTCGAAGCGATGCGAAAAGGTGCCCAGGGCCTGGCGCAGTCGATGCAACAGCAGGGTATGGGCCCTGGTCCGAATGGCCGACCTGGGCGCGGGCAGGCGCGCGCCCAGCAGGACACTGATCCCCTTGGCCGGCCGATGCGTGGGCGCGATTACGGCGACGACCTCACGGTCAAGGTGCCGGGCGAGATCGATGCTCAGCGTGCCCGCCGCATCCTGGAGGAATTACGCAAACGCTTTGGCGAGGGTTTCCGGCCGCAGCTCGAGCTCGATTACATCGAGCGGCTGCTTAAGGATTTCTGACCTTGGATCTTCGGCCTAGAGCCGCTGGACCAGCGCCTCGCGCACGGCGCCCTTGATCTGATCGACCGAAAACGGCTTGCTGAGCACGTCATGCACGAGCGCATCGAGGCCGTGCGCGCGCTCGCGCTGGTCTGCATAGCCGGTCATCAGCATGATTGCGATATCAGGGTGACGGCGGCCGGTCGCCAGCGCGAGTTCGATGCCGTCCACACCCGGCATCTTTACATCGCTCAGCAACAAGTCGAATTCGCCATTGGATTGGGTGAGCGCGTCCAGCGCAGAGGCGCCATCGGCGGTTTCGATGAGATCATGCCCATCGCCGTTAAGCGCGCGGACGATGAATTCGCGAACGACGTCGTCATCTTCGGCAATGAGAATCTTCGCCATGGTCTATTTAGCTCCCGGCGTCGCTTCCTGAGCGTTGGCAAAGCGCACCACGACGTCGACGGCATTTGGCGGAGGCGAAACAAAGCGGCTGCGGAAATCCAGCGTTTCTCCGGGGCCGAGCGTGCTGCGGCCGGGAAGCGCGGTCCAGGTGTAAACCTCTTGTCCTGCGGAATCGCGCGCCGCGAACCGCAGGCGTGGCACCTCCGTCTGTCGATTGGTGATGCTTACGATCGTGCCTTCGACGACGAGGGACGAGAGTCCTTCTTGCGCCTCCTTCGAGATCCGCATGTTTTCAAACTTCAGGTTGCGCAAGTTGACTGGCAATCCAACGGCGGCAAACAGCGAGGCGGTCTGCGGAAGAAACCTTACGACTTCGCTGCGCGCTCCGATCAGGGCAACGTTAAATGCGAACAGAACCAGGATAAGTGCTGTCCATCGGGATGAACGGCGGGCTTGCTTGCGTCGTGCCTGTAGCCGCTTGCGTCGCGCGGTGAAGTTTTCAATTTCATCGGTTTCCCCTGCTGTGGCATCGGACGCAGACGGTTCGCTTTGCGGCACCAGCGAGGGCGCATCGGTAATGGCGACCGGCTCGGATATCGCAGTTTCCGCCGCGGCTGCCGGCGCGCTTGCAGGAATTTCGGCGTTTTCTTCCGCCGGCCGGGAATGCATTTCCCGGTCGCGAATGACACCGGGGGACGGCGGCGCTTCGGGCTCGCTGGCCGCGCTTTCGGCAGCGGCCATTGCGGGCGGCGAATCCGAAGGGTCCGCAAACCACATTGATTTGCAGCGTGCGCAACGGACGGTACGACCGGCCGCGCCCAAGGAGGTCGGCTCGATCGCGTATGACGTTGAGCAATTCGGACAGACAATCAGCATGGGATCGCAGGCATTTTAGGTCCCAAAACCTACCAGCCGTCCGTTAATCAATCGGAAACCATGCCCAAACCCCGCTGTCGGGCAGAATTGGTAAGTTCGATCTCCCGGTCTGGCGGCATCGTGATAATCCTGTAAAAAGCCCCGTTCCGGCCGTGAGTCGAAGGCCTGGGGACGGGTTTGTCGGCGCCCGGCACCGGAAGGGACGTTGGAGTCGGCGACCCGGATGGGAACTTGTCGGAGACAGGTGGGTGGTCCGATTCGAGAATGTGGGCTTGCGCTATGGGCTAGGGCCCGAGGTCCTGCGCGATCTCTCGTTCCGCATCGACCCGCATTCATTTCAGTTCCTGACGGGCCCGTCCGGCGCCGGCAAGACCTCGTTGCTCCGCTTGCTCTTCCTTTCGATGCGGCCGACACGTGGGCTGATCACCCAATTCGGCCATGACGTCGCGACCCTGTCGCGCGATGCGGTGGCGACACTTCGACGCCGCATCGGCATCGTATTTCAGGATTTCCGGCTGCTCGATCATATGACGACATACGAGAACGTCGCTTTGCCATTGCGCGTGATGGGTCGTCCGGAGGACAGCTACCGGGATGAAGTCGTCGAGTTGCTCGAATGGGTCGGACTCGGTGAGCGCATGTGGGCGCTCCCTCCTGTGCTCTCTGGTGGCGAAAAGCAGCGCGCCGCGATTGCGCGCGCGGTGATCGCTCGCCCGCAATTGCTGCTTGCCGATGAACCGACCGGAAACGTCGACCCTAGTCTTGCGCAGCGACTCTTGCGGTTGTTCATTGAATTGAACAAGTCAGGTACGTCGGTCGTCATCGCAACCCACGACATCGCGCTGATGGACCAATACGATGCGCGCCGGCTGGTTTTACACGACGGGCGGTTGCATATTTACGACTGAGGGATGGCGATGGCGGACATCGGCACAAGATTTTTGACGACGCCGATGCGCGAAGCCGCCGACCCGTTGCTGCCGAGCTTCGAGACTCCCTTGGTCCCGCGCAATTCAATCGCCGGGCGCTCGCTTATCGCCGTCGTTGCCATCATGACTTTTCTTGTATCGCTGACCACGGGTGCGGCAGTCCTGCTAAGCAAGACCGCGGGCGAATGGCAATCAGATATTGCCCGCGAGGTGACCATCCAGGTTATTCCGGCTCCTGGCCGCGACCTCGATGCCAGCGTCGCGAAGGCAGTCGCCGTCGCGCGCGCAGTCAACGGCATCGTGGATGTCCGTCCCTATTCGAAGGAGGAGTCTGCCAAATTACTCGAGCCTTGGCTCGGCGGCGGACTGTCGCTTAGCGAGTTGCCAGTGCCGCGT
>DATATA010000017.1:0-14264 GCA_036263775.1 Steroidobacteraceae bacterium
ATGGACGAAGCCTCTGTGTACCTTGGCCGCGCGCAAGTGGCATTGAAGAACACTGCCGAGGCGAAAAAGGCGTTCGAGAAGCTCAAGTCGGTGCCGAACCTCAGCCCGCGCGTGCTCAAGCTCTGGGAGCTGTACTCCGACAAGCTCGGCTCGTAACCCGATCGGAGGAAAGAGATTATGACCATCAAAGCCGGCGATAAGATGCCCGAGGGCGCATTTACGCGCATGACCCAGGACGGTCCGCAGAAATTGACCACGGAGCAGCTATTCGGCGGCAAGACCGTGGTGTTGTTTTCCGTGCCGGGCGCATTTACTCCCACTTGCGATGCGAAACATCTCCCGGGCTTCGTGGAACTTGCGGATCAGATCAAGGCCAAGGGCGTCGACACGGTCGCCTGCACCGCGGTGAACGACGTGTTTGTCATGAATGCCTGGGGTAAGCATGGCGGAGTGGGCGATAAGATCTTGATGCTTGCCGACGGCAACGGCGCCTACGTCAAGGCATTGGGGTTGGAAATGGACGGCTCCAAATTCGGCATGGGAACGCGCGGTCAGCGCTTCGCGGTCATCGTGAAAAACGGGGTGGCGACCCAGGTGAATGTCGAGGCGCCGGGAGAATTCAAGATCTCCGCGGCCGATCACATCCTCAAACAGCTATAGACCGGACGCGGCGCGGCAATAACCGCGCCGCTTGACCTAGCTGCCGCCGATCAGCTTGGTAAGCTCGGGCACGGCCTGAAACAGATCGGCGACCAACCCCACATCGGCCACTTCGAATATCGGTGCTTCGCCGTCTTTGTTGATGGCCACGATCGTGCGCGCATCCTTGATTCCGGTGAGATGCTGAATGGCTCCGGAGATTCCGATGGCAATATACATTTCCGGCGAGATGATCTTTCCGGTTTGCCCGACCTGCATCTCATTCGGAGCGTAGCCGGCGTCAACGGCTGCCCGCGAGGCGCCAACGGCCGCGCCGAGCTTGTCCGCCAGACCAAACAGCATTTTGAAATTCTCTGCGCTGCCGAGTGCCCGCCCGCCGGATATCACGCGCGCGGCGGTTTGAAGATCCGGCCGATCGGTCGAGCCGGTCTTGGCGCCCACATAGCGGGTATGCGTGGGGAGCGATACGTTCAAGGTCTTCGATTCCACGGCGGCGCTTCCGCCGGCCGGCGCGGCCTGGAAGGATGCGACCCGCACCGTGGCGATGAGCTTGCGCGAAGGATCCGCTTCCACCGTCACAATCGCATTTCCCGCGTAAATGGGCCGTCGAAAGCGGTAGGCGTTTTCGACCGCCATCAGGTCGCTGACTTGGCCGACCCCCATGAGCGCGGCGAGCCGTGGCATCAAATCCTTGCCGAAGCTGGTCGAGGGTCCGAAGACATGCGAGTGGTCCGCTGCCAAGGCCGCAAGCTGCGGGGCGAACACGGCGGCGAGCGGATGCAGGTTTTCCGGCCGATCCACGCGCAACACGGTTTTCACGCCCGCCAGCGCAGCAGCCTGCGAAGCGACGCCCGCCGTGTCGGCGCCCAACAGGGCGATGGTGATTTCCGCATCGGGGATGCCCATGGCACACGTCACGCACTTGGCCGTGGCAGGATTTAGCGATTTTCCATCATGTTCACCGACGACGAGTATCTTGTGCATCAGATCAAACCCTTTTTCTTCAGAGCCTCGACCAGCTCGGGCACATCCTTCACCATCACGCCTTTCTGGCGTTGCGCGGGGGGCTCGGTTTTGACGCTTCGGAGCTGGGCCGCGGCGCTGATGCCGAGTGCGTCGAGAGAGGTTACCTCCAGCGGCTTTTTCTTCGCCTTCATGATGTCCGGCAGCTTCACGTAGCGCGGCTCGTTGAGCCGTAGATCCACGGTCACCACCGCGGGCAGGTCCACCTCGATGGTTTCCAATCCCGCGTCGACTTCGCGGGTAATCGAAGCCGTGGCGCCGGCAATCTCCACCTTCGACGCGTAAGTTGCCTGCGGCCGCTCCCAAATCGCCGCCAGCATCTGCCCGGTTTGATTGGCGTCGTCGTCGATCGCCTGTTTGCCGAGAAGGATCAAGTCCGGATTTTCCTTTTTTGCCAGAGCAAGAAAGACGCTTGCGGCAGTCAAGGGCTCGACGGCGGCATCGGTCTGCACGAGGACGGCGCGGTCCGCGCCCATGGCGAGCGCGGTGCGCAGTTGCTGCTGGGTGTCCGCAATGCCGATGCTCACCGCGACCACTTCGATATTTGCGCCGCGCTCCTTGATGCGCAACGCCTCTTCCAGCGCAATCTCATCGAACGGGTTCACGCTCATCTTGACGCCGTCGAGCACGACACCGCTGCCATCCGGCTTCACGCGAATGCGCACGTTATAGTCGACGACGCGCTTGATACAGACCATGATCTTCTGCACGAAAGCTCCTTAAGCCCTGGCACGCGGTGCCGCCTGCGCGCGCGCCTCGGCCTGTTGTTCGAGAAAAACCGCGCTGATTTTAAGCGCGCACGCCTTGAGTTTCGGCAAAAACCGCTCGATGCCCGTCTTCAAGGGTACGGCGGAAGCGATGAAGCGCACCGTCAGCGCAGCCAACATACGGTCATTCATGGGCACCGGCACGCTGATGGTAAATTCATCGACGAGGCGCCGCGTGCGCGTGGCGGTCGCGTAGCCGAGCGACTTGACCTCTGCGAGGGCGCGCAGCAACTCGCCGCGATCGCGCGCCGCCTTGTCCTCGTCCTTGTTCGAGCGCGCCAGAATCTCGATGATCGCGTCGCGCTGCACCGGCGCGCAATTCGCCAGGTACACCCGCCCGGTCGAGGTCGTCAGCAGCGGCAATTGGAATCCGGCCGAATAGCGCTCGATCGCGAGCGAGGTACTGTGATCGGTCGCCTCGCGAAGCATCATCTTCGTCCCGGACAGAGTCGCGATGCTCACCGGCCAGACTATCTCGCTGCACAGCACATAGATCAGCGGTTTCGCAATTTGGTTGACCCAAGCCTCGTCATCGAATCCACCGCTCAAGCCCCGCACCAGAATCGTCAGCCGATAGCGCTCGTCGGTGCCGTCGCGGTACGCGAATCCGGAGTTGCACAGGGTTTCCAATATTCGATACACCGTGGTGCGCGGCAGGCGAATTTCATGAGCGACCTCTGAAACCGTGGCACCGTCGCGCAAATTAAGAATGGTGAGGGCATCAAGACCGCGCATGAGCGCGCGGATTGGGCGGGTAGAGTCCATGAAGCCTCGAACGTTGGTAAGCTCGTTAGTTTAGGGAGCCACACTTCGCTTGTCCACCTCGCGGTCAGCCGATAGACTGCGCTTTAGATGATGCGCTATTTCTTCACGCGGCTTGCCGGCGCTATCCCCACACTGTTCATCATAATCACGGTCACGTTTTTTTTGATGCGCGCCGCGCCCGGCGGCCCTTTTGACGAGGAGCAAGCTCTGCCGCCGGAGATCATGGCGAATTTGCAAAATGCATACGGCTTGGATCAACCGATCTGGACGCAGTACGGACGCTACCTCAAATCGCTGGCGCACGGCGACTTCGGGCCCTCCTTCAGATACAAGGACTTTACCGTTACCGAACTCATCGGCCAGGGATTCCCCGTTACGCTCGAGCTTGGGGTGATCGCCATGTCGCTGGCCTTGATGATCGGCATTCCTCTAGGCGTGTTCGCCGCGCTCCATCATAACTCCGCCGCGGACTCGGCAACGATGTCTCTCGCCGTGGCGGGCATCGCAATTCCGTCCTTCGTGGTGCTGCCTTTTCTCGGACTCGTGTTCGGCGTTTATTTGCACTGGCTGCCGGTAGCGGATTGGGAGCCCGGATCGATCCGCCATCTTGCGTTGCCCGTCATCACGCTGGCGCTGCCGCCGCTGGCCTATATTGCGCGGCTCACACGCGGCAGCATGCTCGAGACGCTGCGCAGCCATTTCATCCGCACCGCGTTCGCCAAGGGACTGCCGCTTCGCACGGTAATCCTGCGCCATGCGCTTCGCCCCGCACTCACGCCGGTGGCGAGTTACTTGGTTCCGGCAGTAGCGTCCATCATGACCGGATCGTTGGTGGTGGAGTCCATCGCCGGCCTCCCGGGTATCGGGCGTTACTTGGTGCAGGGAGCAATCAACCGCGACTACACGTTGGTTCTCGGCATGGTGATCATCTATTCGACTCTGCTCATCGGCATGGGACTGGCGGTCGATTTGCTGTATGCGTGGCTCGATCCGCGCGTGAGATTCGCCAAGTGAGGCAAATTGCAGGCGACGCCGCACGGCGCCTGCGGGCAAATCCGGCGGCTGTGCTCGCACTGTTCATGATGTCCGGCATCGTCCTGGCGACGCTGTTCGGAGCTTGGCTGAATCCCAATAATGTGCAGGCACTCGATTGGCTGCACCTTGCCGCGCGCCCCAGCCTTGAAAACGCTCATTGGTTCGGCACCGATCGCTTGGGACGCGATCTATTCGTGAGAACGCTGGCCGGCACGCGAGTCAGCATCGCCATCGGTTTGGTCGCGAGCGCCATCAGCCTCATCGTGGGCGTGAGCTACGGTGCAATCGCCGGCTATTTGGGCGGCCGCACGGATCACTTTATGATGCGAGTCATCGAGATTTTAAGCGGCTTGCCGCTGATTTTCTTCGTCATTTTCCTGACAGTCATTTTCGGGCGCAGCGAATCATTGCTGTTCATTTCGATCGGCGCGGTCGGCTGGCTGACCATGGCGCGAATCGTGCGCGGCCAAACAATCAGCATCCGCCAACAAGAGTTCATCGCCGCGGCGATTGCCTCCGGCGCGAGCACGGGCCGGATCATTCTCAAGCATGTGATTCCGAATCTGGTCGGGCCGGTGGTCGTATTTGCGACGCTGACCGTGCCGCAAATCATCTTGTTCGAGAGTTTTCTCAGCTTTCTGGGATTGGGAATTCAGGAGCCCGGTGCAAGCTTGGGCACCCTCATTGCCGAGGGCGTGGGCGAAATGGAAGCGGCGCCGTGGATCCTGTTGATGCCCGGCGGCTTTTTGGCGGTGCTGCTGCTGTGTCTCAACATCTTTGGCGACGGTCTGCGCGACGCGCTCGACGTCAAGGAGGCCTGAGCGTGGATGCGACGTTGAGCATCGACGAGTTATGGATCAGCTTCGCAAATCGCGGCGGGACCATCGAGGCGGTAAACGGGGTGTCGCTGCGCATAGCGCCATCGGAGTGCCTCGGTATCGTCGGCGAATCGGGTTCGGGAAAGACCCAGCTGTTCCTGAGCGTAATGGGCCTGTTGGCCGGCAACGCCGAGGTCAAAGGCCGCATTCGATTCGAGGGAGTCGACCTGGCGGGCACCGCGGCCCGCAACCGCGTCCGCGGCTCGAAGCTCAGCATGATATTCCAAGATCCGCTGACCAGCCTGACACCGCACCTGACGATCGGCACGCAGCTGGCGGAAGTCTTGGTACAGCACTTGAAGGTGCCTTGGAACGAGGCGCGGCGTTCCGCCGGCCGCATGCTCGAGCGGGTACGGGTTCCGGAACCGCAGCGGCGTCTCAAGCAATATCCACATGAACTGTCCGGCGGGATGCGGCAGCGGGTGATGTTGGCGATGGCCTTGCTGTGCGAGCCGTCGTTGGTGATTGCGGATGAGCCCACCACGGCGCTCGATGTGACCATTCAGGCGCAGATCATCGAATTGCTGCGCGCCGTGCGCGCCGAATTCGGCGTGGCGCTTGCGCTCATCAGCCATGACTTGGCCGTGGTCGCCGGCCTTGCGGACCGGATTCTGGTCATGTACGCCGGAAGGATTGTGGAGAATGCCCCGGCGGCAGATCTGTTCCGCAATCCCCGGCATCCGTACACTGCGGAGTTGCTCAAGTGCCTGCCGAGCCTATCCGGGCCTCGATTCACGCGGCTGCCGACTCTGGCGGGCCAGCCGCCACGGCCCGGCGAGAGGCTCGAAGCCTGCGCGTTTGCGCCGCGCTGTCCGCGTGCGGCAGATCGCTGCCGCATCGAGCGCCCGACTCTGCAAGGGGCGTCGGCACACCAGGTGGCCTGTCATTTTCCGCTGACGGCATGAGCGATCCTGCCATCCCATTGCTCCGGGTTCGAGGTCTGGGTGTGGACTTCGGCGGACAGACCGCCGTGCGCGATGTCGGTTTTGACCTGTTCGGCGGCGAGACGGTGGGCCTCGTGGGCGAATCGGGCTCCGGCAAGTCGACTCTCGCGAGGGCGGTTCTACGCCTGCTGCAGCCGGCGCGAGGCAGCGTGGAGTTCATGGGCGCCGACATGGGCGGCTCCGCCGCAGTGCTGCGTGCGCAGCGCCGCAATCTGCAAATCGTGTTTCAAGACCCGCTCGCGAGCTTGAACCCGCGTATGAGCGCCGGCGAAGCAGTCGCCGAGCCCTTGAAGATATTCGAGCCGCTTTTGAGCGCCGCGGTTCGGCGTGAAAAAGTCGCGGCCATGCTGGATCGCGTGGGCCTGAGCGGCGGCGTGGCGGGGCGTTACCCGCACGAGTTCAGCGGCGGCCAGTGTCAGCGAATCGCCATTGCCCGAGCGATGGTGTTGAATCCCAAACTTCTGATATGCGATGAAGCGGTCAGTTCGCTCGACGTCTCGATTCAAGGACAAATCGTCAACTTGCTGCTCGATTTGCAACGCGAATTCGCCATGGCCATGCTCTTCATCAGCCACAATCTGGCGGTGGTGCGCCACTTGAGTCATCGCGTCATGGTCATGTATTCGGGCAGGCTGGTCGAGATTTCTTCCGGAGATGCGCTGTTCGCGGCGCCGCGGCATCCCTATACCCGCGCCTTGCTGGCCGCCATACCGCGCCTGCCCGCTACGGTCGGCGGGGAATCGAGCCCTGCACCGATCGAGACTGCCGAGACGGCGAACGGCGCGGGATGCGCATTCCGCAATCGTTGCCCATTTGCATTGCCGCTGTGCGCAAGCAGCGAGCCGCCGCTCGCGGAAGTCGCGGCAGGCCACTCCGTTGCCTGCCACCGTTCGCACGAGATGCTTTATCCGCTATCCTAAGGTTACATGACGCAACGAAAGCCAGTGCGGCGCAGCGACGGTCTCGCCAATGTGCGCTATGAGATTCGCGGCAAGCTTGCCGGCCGCGCGTTGGCGCTCGAGCGCCTGGGCTACGACATCGTCTCGCTGAACATCGGCAATCCCTTCGCCTTCGGCTTCCGGACGCCCGAGACGATGCGTTTGGCGATGATTGAAAACTTGCGCAACAGCGAAGGCTATGTGCACCAGAAGGGGATTTTCCCCGCGCGCGAAGCAGTCGTGATGCAGCAGCAGGAGCGCGGGGTGCGCGGCGTAACGGCCGAAGAGGTCTTCATCGGCAACGGCGTGAGCGAGCTCATCGATCTGACCCTGCGCGCGCTGCTCAATTCCGGCGACGAAGTATTGGTGCCGAGTCCGGACTACCCGCTGTGGACCGCCGCGGTCAACTTGAACACCGGACGCGCCGTGCACTATCCCTGCCACGCCGCGCAGGCGTTCATTCCCGACCCGTCCGAGATCGAGGCGCTCATCTCCAAACAAACTCGCGCGATCGTTGTCGTCAATCCGAACAATCCCACCGGCGCCGTGTACCCGCGGGAAACGCTGGCGGCGATTGCACGACTGGCCGAGAAGCATCGCTTGCTGGTGTTGTGCGATGAAATCTACGACCACATTCTCTACGACGACGCCGAATTCGTGCCCATGGCGACCTTGGTGCACGACACCCTATGCTGCACGATGAGCGGACTGTCGAAGGTTTATCGCGCCTGTGGGTATCGCGTCGGATGGGCATCCTTCTCCGGCGATATCGAGAGCGCGGGCGAGTATTTGAGCGGACTGGAATTGCTGTCGTCGCTCAGGCTCTGCAGCAACGTTCCGGCCCAATGGGCCGTTCAGACCGCGCTCGGCGGCTACCAAAGCATTCAGGAACTGACGCGTCCCGGCGGCCGCCTATACGAATCCCGGCAGGCGATCCTCGATGGTGTCGCCCGCAGCAAGTATTTGAATTTGGTGCGCCCGATGGGCGCGCTGTATGCCTTTGTGGAGGTGCGCGGCGATGTATTGCCGGACTTCGACGACCAGGCGTTTGCGCTCGATCTATTGGAGAAAAAACACGTGCTGGTCGCACCGGGGGTCAGCTTCAACGTTGGCTATCGCAACGGCTTCCGCATCACGAATTTGCCGGAACCCGCCGTGCTCGGCATGGTGTTCGAGCGCATCGAGGAGCTGCTCGACGCACATGCCGCGGCCGCGCCCGAGTTGGCGCTCGTGGGCAAGCTGCCGCGCGCTCAGCAGCGCTAGGCTCCCAGTCCGGTGCCGCTTCCCTCGGAATTTTCCGCCGCGCTCGCGGCCGGTCGCACGGTGCTCGCGCCGAACACCGAAATCGCCGCTGCGCTGTTTGATGCCGCGGAGCGCGGGCAGCGCGCCCTGGGTCTCGAGCTTTGGGCAACGCCTCAGGTTCGGGATTACGGCAGCTGGCTGCGCGAGCAGCAGGAGCGGGCGCATCTCGAGGATGCCACGGTCCCCAAACCCATCAGCGACCTCGAGGAGCGGGAGCTGTGGCGCCAGGTCATCGAGAGCTCTCTGTTCTCGCAGAATCTCCTCGAGGTGGGCGTGGCGGCGCGCGCCGCACGGCGCGCCCGCCGCCTGATGCTCGACTACGCCATTCCCTGGAACAAAGTCCTGGAAGAGGCAACCGATGAGGCACAGGCGTTTTATGCCTGGCACCGGGAGTTCGAAGCGCGCTGCCGCTCATTGGCATTGACTCCGCCGGCGCTTCTGCCGCATTCGCTCAAGCCGGGCGAAAAGCTCGCATGGATCGACAACCCGGGATGGCGCCCGGTGGTGCGGCAGTGGCTCACGCGTAACGCGCAGCGCATCTCCCCCGAGGCCCAGGCAGCGAGCGCCGGCGAGGTGCTGCATTTCGACTCCGGCGAAGCGGAACTTTCGCACCTGGCGCGCTCAGTGCGCGAGCGCCTGCAGGCGGACCCTTCGTTTCGCGCCTGGGTCTGCATACCTGATCTTGCGCGGCGGCGAGAAGCGGCCGCGGCCGCCTTCGACGCGGAACTCGCGCCGGGCCGGTTCACCCTGTCGAGCGCGGCACCTCGAGCAGCCTACGCGCTGGCCGGCGGAAGCCCCTTGACGCAGCACGCTTCGGTGCGGGCGGTGCTCGACTTTTTGGACGCCGCCAACGGCGGCGTGAACTTCGCCAGGTTCAGCGCGCTGCTGCGTGCGCCCTGGCTGCAGGAGTCCGAGGGCGATGCGGGAGCCGCGGCACTTCTGGAGCTCGATCTGCGCGAGCGCGGTCCGTACGAGGCCACGCTAGCAGAGTGGCTCAAGCTCTGCGAGGAATTCCGGCGCTTCAAATCGCTGCCGCCCGTGACGGCGGCCATGCATCTGTCCCGGGCGCTCGCGACACTCGAAGCGAACGCCTCGGCCAAGCGCATGAGCGAGTGGATTCCGCTCTGGCTGGAGGCGTTCAAGCTCGGCCCGTGGGTGTTGCGCCGGCGCTGGTCGAGCGTCGAGTTTCAGGCCGCGGAGCGGTTGCGCGATCTTCTGACGTCGCTCGTCCGCGCCGATGGATTCTTCGGCACGCAGTCGCGGGCCGCGGCGGCCCGGCTGCTGAGGCGCGCTGTCGGCGAGGTGAGCTTCCAGGCGCAGACCGGCGTGCCGCCCGTCTGGGTGAGTGGGCAACTGCTCGATCCTTTCCTGAATTATCAGGCCATCTTCGTATGCGGCATGAGCAGTGCGCAGTGGCCGCCGCCGCCGCAGCCGGCGGCGCTTCTGCCGGTGCGGCTGCAGCGCGCATACGGCGTCCTGGGATCCGACTCGGTCACACGGCTTGCGAACGCCGAAGCGCTGCAGCGCGCGTGGCTGCAACGCGCGCCGCTCTGCGTGTTCAGCTTTTCGGACTCCATCGACGGGCAGCGCGCACAGGTGAGCGCACTGCTCGCGAGGTCTGCCGCGGACGTCGCGATGCCGATCTTGCGGCCCCACTGGAGAAGCGCGGATCCCGCGCCAATCTTGGAGGAATGTCACGATCATCGAGCGCCGCCGTTCGACACGACGCGGGAAACAACCCACGGCATCGCGACGCTGAAGGCGCAGTCGCGTTGCGCCTTTCGCGGCTTTGCCGAATCACGGCTCGCTGCGCAGCGGCTGGAATTGCCGGTACCGGGATTCAATCAGCGCGAGCGCGGTCAACTCGTGCACGCGGCGCTCGAGTACGTCTGGAGCGAGCTAAAGGATCACGCGACGCTGATGCGACTCGAGCGCGGCGCTGAGGAGCAATTGCTCGAGGAGGCGGCGCGCCGCGCCATTGCCACGGTGTGCCGACGGCGGCATCCCGGCGAGCGCTGGCGGGTGCGCGAACAGCCGCGCCTGGAACGTCTTCTCGGCAAGTGGCTCGACGTCGAACGCGAGCGAAGCCCGTTTCGCGTCGAGCTGTTGGAGGAAGGCGGGCAGGTCGCCACCTTCGGCGGCCTGCCGTTTCGGGTGCGCATCGATCGGCAGGATGAGCTGGAAGACGGCGCGCGCGTGGTCATCGACTACAAGACCGGCGCGGCCACCACGGATTGGCGCGGCGAACGTCCCGACAATCCGCAGCTGCCGGTCTATGCGTTGCTGCGTCCGGAGCGGCTCGTCGCGGTGGCCTACGGGCGGGTGAACGCCGCGGAGTCGAGGTTTGTCTTCGAAGCCGAGCGCGGCAACGTGTTCAAGGCCGGCGATAGAGAGCAGCCGCGCAAGGGCGCCATGGAGGGAGAGCCGAGCTTTGCGGCGCTGATCGAACGCTGGCGCACCCGCATCGAGGCAATTGCGTCGAGCTTTGCGGCGGGCGATGCCGCCGTGGCGCCGACCGCAACCGCCTGCGAGAACTGCCCGCTGCCGGGCCTGTGCCGCATTCAGTGGTTCCCCGATGGTGAGTCGAGCGATGAATGAGGTGCCCGCCATCATCGATGTTGCGGCCCGCGATCGTGCGGTCGATAGCCCGGGCTCAGTGTTGGTGCAGGCACCCGCGGGCTCCGGCAAGACCACGCTCCTGGTACAACGCTACTTGCGGCTGCTGTCGCGGGTGGAGGCGCCGGAACGCATTCTGGCGCTCACCTTCACGCGCCGCGCGGCGCAGGAGATGCGCGAGCGCATCTTGGCAGCCTTGGAGAGCGCGGCGCTCGAGGCGCCTGCGCCGAACATGGAGGCAAAAACCTGGCAGCTCGCGCGCAGCGCCGCTGCGCATTTGCAGCGGCAACAGATCGATCTTAAGCGTGAACCTGCGCGGCTGCGCATCGAAACCATCGACGCCTTCAACGCGTGGCTCGCCGCGCAGCTGCCGATCGCCGCGGGCGGCGCCGGCCTTCCCGTTCAGCCGCAAGCCAAACGGCTCTACAGGGAAGCGGCGCGCCGCGCGCTCGCGTACGAGGGCGAAGATGATTTCGGCCGCGCCGTGGAGCGCGTGCTCGAGTTCGATGATCAGCGCTGGCTGTCGCTGATCGATCTGCTCGCCGACATGCTCTCGACCCGCGATCGCTGGCTACCCCTGCTTGCCGGGCGGCTGCGCGCCGGCGAAGCCATAAGCTACGCGCAGCTTGCGTTGCTGCGTGCGCACTTCGATGAGGATTTGGCGCTTCTCATGACCCGCGTCCTGCATCGCGCAGCTGCTCTGGTCGGCGCGGAGCGCCTGCCGGTGATCGCGGATCTCATGCGCCGCGCGGCGCGCAGAGCGAGCGCGCCCAATTCGGATCTGCTCGAGTGGCGCGCGGCGCAGGCGGGGCTGTCGGTGCGGGTCGAGGATATCGGCCGATGGCGCGCATTTGCGCAGACGGTGCTCACCAAGGGCGGCGCGTGGCGAAAATCCTTGGACGTGAGGGCGGGATTTCCGCCCGGAGCCGCCGACAAAGCAACCGTGCAGGATCTGATCAGCGAACTCAAGCGCGATCCGCGGACCTCCGAAGTGCTGTGCGAGCTCATGAATCTGCCGCCACCCTGCTACAGCGACTCATCGTGGGAGCGGGCGCGAGACGTCGCACAGCTGATGGTGCTGGCGGCGGCGGAACTCGAAGGAGTGTTTCGCGAGGAGGGGACGGTCGACTTCACGGCCATTTCGCTGGCGGCGCTGCGCGCTCTGCAGGATGCAGTGGGTCCGAGCGATCTGGCCTTGCGTCTCGACTACCGCCTGGAGCACGTGCTGGTCGATGAATTCCAGGATACCTCGAGCGCGCAGCTCGAACTCCTGAAGCAGCTCATTGCCGGCTGGAGTCAGGACGATGCGCGCAGCATCTTCTGTGTCGGTGACCCCATGCAGTCCATTTATGGATTCCGGCAGGCGGAGGTGCGCGCGTTCCTGGAACTGGCCGATCAGGGCATCGGCGTGGTGCGCTTCGAGGTGCAACGCCTGGCGAGCAATTTCCGCTCGGCGAGCGGCATCGTGGAGTGGGTCAACCAACACTTCTCGCGCATCATGCCGGCCACCGACAATCGCGAGCGCGGGGCCATTGCGTTTCGGTTCTCGCACGCCGCGCGCACCGAACCCGGAGGCGTCGAGGTGCGGGCATTCGCGAGCCCGGCGCTGGAAGCGCGCGCCATCGCCGCCGCCGTAGCCGCTCGACGGGCTGAGTATCCCGACTGGCGCATCGCGGTGCTGGTGCGCGCCCGCACGCATGCCCATCCTTTGATGAGGGCGCTGCGCTCGGCGGGCGTTGCGTTCCGCGCGGTGGACATAGAGACCTTGAAGGAGCGCGCCGTGGTGCGCGATCTATTGATGCTGCTGCGCGCCTTGAGCCACTTGGGAGACCGCATCGCCTGGCTCGCGGTGCTGCGTGCGCCGTGGACCGGACTCGAATTGGCCGACCTATGGCACGTGGCGCGCGCGCCGCTGATTTTCACTGCGCTCGGCGATGCGGCCATTCTCGATGCGTTGAGTGAGGAAGGCCGGCCGCGCGCGGCCAAACTGCACGGGGTATTGATGCGCGCCTTCGCCTGTCGTTCCGCCATGACCTTCGAGCGCTGGGTCGAGAACACCTGGCTCGCCCTGGGCGGCGCCGCCGTCGCCGGGGAGGAGCGCGAGTTCGCCGCATCGTTCTTTGAACGTCTGCGGGACTTGAGCGTGCGCGGTCTGCCGGAAGCGAGCGAGCTCGATGCGGCGTTCGATGATCTTTACGCCGGCGCCGACAGTGCCGCGCCGGTCGAGATCATGACCATCCACAAGGCGAAGGGCTTGGAGTTCGACATGGTGGTGGTGCCCGCGCTCCATGAAAGCGCTCCGGCCGGCCGCAGTCCCTTGTTGCTGGCGCATCCCTTTGCCCGGGTCGCACGCGACGGCATGGTGATGGCCGCCAAGCCGCCGGTGGGCACGAGCGAAGATCCGCTCTTCAACTTTCTCAAGCGCCAGGTGCAGGATGCGAATGCCTTGGAAGCCGAGCGCCTCCTGTACGTAGCCTGCACACGCGCCAAACGCCGCCTCTGGTTGAGCGCGACGTTGGAGCGCGAGTCGAAATCCGATGCAGATACACCGTCCGAGGTTCGCGCGCCGCGCGCGGGGAGTCTGTTGCATGTGCTCTGGCCGGTGGCCAGGGAGGAGTTCCTCGAAATCGAAGGGGCGGCGGACCAGGACACGACGCCCGCGGAACCTTCGCCGCCCACCTTGAAGCGCCTGCCGGCCGGCTGGGCAATGCCGGAACCGGTCGAGCCGCAGATCGCCGCCGCAGAGCTGGAACTGACGCATGTGGAATTCGACTGGGCCGGAGAGACGGCGCGGCGCGTCGGAAGCTTGGTGCACGCGGAACTTCAGCGGCTCGACTTCAAGGATTTGGATTCTGCCGCGCTGCGCGCCCGTGAGGCCTATCACCGCCGCTGGCTCGCCGCAGAGGGCGTACCGTCCTCACGCCTCACGGAGGCAGTGGCGCGGGTGGGTGCCGCGCTTCAAGGCGTTTTGAGTGATGAGCGCGGACAGTGGATCCTTAAAGTGCACCCCAAGGACGACCTGCGGGAGCACGCACTTTCCGGCCTCTGGCATGGCGAAGTGACCCACGCGGTATTCGATCGCAGCTTCATCGACGAGGCGGGAATACGCTGGGTGATCGACTACAAGACCAGCCGACACTTGGGAAGCGGTCTCGATGAGTTCCTGGATCGCGAGGTAGAGCGATACCGGACTCAGCTGGAGCGCTATGCCGTATTGGCGCGCCGCTTAGGACCGGAGCCGGTTCGCCTAGGCCTTTACTTTCCTCTCATGCGGGAATGGCGCGAGTGGCAGCCTTCAGAGGGTTGACTGGAGCCGGATACTGGATATATAACCAG
>DATATA010000034.1:0-14759 GCA_036263775.1 Steroidobacteraceae bacterium
AACGCCGTACGCGTCCTGGTATGCCTTCCCGACGTCGGTCAGGGCCGCGCGCAGGCTGCCTGCCGCATGCAGGCGAACCGACGGCGATTCGCCCGCCGCAGCAGAATATGCCGTGAGCATGGCCACGATCAATGCCATAACGACTCGGCTCATTGAATTCTCCTTGGGACCTCAGAAATCCATGCTCACCCCGGCCAACAGGGTTCGCGGCGTGCCGAAGTGCGCGAGCAGGTTGCCGGCATTGGCGCCCGTCAGATTGCTCGGCGCGACCGTCGACCAGTAGCTCTTGTCGGCGACATTGTCCACTGCGAGACGCCAGGTGACGTTTTTACCCAGGATCGGTGAGGTATACCGAGCGCCCAGATCGAACAGATTGTATCCGGCCACGAAGAATGAATTGGTGTCATTGGCCGCACGCGGACCCGAGAACTGCCAATCGAAGGTGGCCACCAATCCCGGGACCGCCGGAATGCTGTA
Source organism: Steroidobacteraceae bacterium (assembly GCA_036263775.1). GTDB lineage: Bacteria > Pseudomonadota > Gammaproteobacteria > Steroidobacterales > Steroidobacteraceae > Bog-1198. Next base: position 478 of record DATATA010000034.1, read on the forward strand.
CTCGAACAGGGTGTTGCCCTTGACCTTGGGCGCACCGACGTAAATCTTGTCGTTGGTCGTCGTGAGCGGCGTGTCCTCCTGCCTGGCGTTCAGCAACGTTACCCCGCCGTAGACTCGCAGGTTTTGCACGAGTTCTCCGACTGCCGATAGTTCCAAGCCCTTATTGACCTGCACTCCGGAGATTTCGAATGCATTGTCGGCGGGATTGATGTTGGCAAATGGCCGTTGTATGCGAAACAGCGCCGCGGTGAGATCGATCTTTTCCAGGGACACCTTGTAGCCGACTTCATATTCCTTGCTGCGGTAGGGCGCCAAACTCGTTCCGGCATTGACCGTGCCCGCGGGCGCCAAGTCACCCGCCTGCAAACTGCCGGCAAAGGTTGCGTACACCGTCATATTGCTCAAAGGCTTGTATATGAGACTCGCCGTGGGACTCACGCCGCGATTGGCGTATTCCGAAACCTGCGCGGCCTTGGCGTTGTAATTATCGGTGCGAAACCAGTCCTGACTCACCGCAAGCCGTGCGGCCCAGGCATCGGTGAAACGAATGGTGTCGCCGACGTTGATTCCCTGCTGATACGAATTCGACGAGTCGAAGTCAAGGCCGACGTTCGGCAGACCGGCGGCCGGAAGCGGAAAGATCACCGGATTGTTGATATTCGCCGCTCCCAACAGCACGCCGGCAGGCGTCGCCGGGGTAATGACCGAATAGGATTGCGACTTGTATCCCGCCGTGCCGATGGTCAGATCGTGCGCGATCGCGCCGGTCAAGAAATTGCCGTTGAGATAGGCCGCATCGCTCGTAATGATGAAGCGCGGCGCAAAGCCGTTGGCGAGCGAGGAAGTGTAATTGCCGTTGTTATTGGTCAGGTTGTTGACCGGCGTGTTGATGTTGCGCGACGCGTCCTGATTGAGCGCCCCCACGACCAGATGCCAATCGGAATTGAAATCGTGCTTCAACCGTACGCTGCCCATGCGCGTCAGCAGGTCGACCCCGGCGTAATTCTGCCCATAGCCCACGTTGGTCGGATCGGGCGCCGGCGGCAGATTGATCTTTTCGCCATAGCTGAACCAGCCCGGATAGCCGGTATCGATCAAGTGATAGTAGCTGTAGTTGGTTTCGATGACCGTGTCTTGACGCGGCCGCACGTCGATGGCCAGGCTGCCGAGGACTCGTTTGGCATGACTGTGATCGACCCAAGCATCGCCCTCGCCGAATACACCATTGAAGCGGTAGCTCACGACGCCATTGCCGTCGATCTTCCCGCCCAAATCCACATGCGCGGCGCCGATGCTCTCGCTCGAGGACGTGACCGTAACTTCGCGAAGATCGTAGTCCGTGGGCCGCTTGGAGACGAAATTGAACATGCCGGAAGGATTGGCCGGCCCATACAACGAAGCGGACACACCGTTGATGACCTCAATCTGCTGAAACTGCTCCATCGCATTGGCGACGGTAATGAAGAACTGCATGCCGTCCATGCGGGAGTTTTGGAAATTTCCGCCCTGCATGCCGCGCGTTTGCGGCCGCAGGATGTCGGGACCCTGTTGTTCCTGATAGGCAACCAACGGCAAGTACTTCGAGACATCCTTGAAGTTGGTTGCCATCGAGTTCTTGAGAATGTCCTCGCTGAGCACGCCGATCGAGTACGGCGCATCGAGAATCTTCAACGAACCCAAGGGCCCCAGCGAGTCGACGGTCTCGGCTCGGTAGTCGTCGGATTGCTGGGTTCCCACCACGGTCACGTGGGGGAGCGCCGATGCCGGCGACTGCGGCGCATCGGCGGCGGCGTCCGCGGCGGCGTCCGCAGCGGCGTCCGCAGCGCTTGCGGCTTGTGCGAAGGCAAAAGGAGAGAGAGCAAACAATATTGCGCAGCGAATTGGTTGGATCATGAAATCTCGTCGGCTGGATTGAGGGCGGCGCGATGGCCACTTGTGCGAGCTGTGCTCTACAAGCAGGAAACTGCCGGAAACCTAGCATGGCGAGACAATGCCAACAATATGTACGCCGGAGCATATGTTGCGCAAAGGCCGCGCGCAGCCGTGCTCTACTTGGATGAATCGTCGACTCGACGCCGGCTAATCGGCGTCGAGACGCTCGTCGCCGGTATAGCAATGAAAGCGTCGGTTGACGGCGCGCCCGATCAGCGCCATGCCGAATTTCCTGGCAAGGTCATGGCCCATCGTGGACACGCCGTTGCGCGACAGAACGATGGGTACGCCGCTCTGCGCCGCCTTGATGACCATCTCTCCGGTGAGGCGTCCGGTCGTGAACAGTACCTTGTCGCCGCCGCCGATACCATGCTGAATCATCCACCCGCTGATGGTATCGAGCGCGTTGTGCCGGCTCACGTCTTCAACCGACGCCAGCAAGCGGCAGTCGTGAAACAGCGCGCAGCTGTGCACGGATCTCGCGTGCCGGTGAATGTTGTCATGCAAACGCATCACTTCGAGCACGCGTCGCAGGGTGCTGTGCTTGATGCGCGCCTCGTGCGCCCCCGGCAGCCGAATGGAGTCGAGCTGCGCCTCGAGAGCGGCGAATACCGATCCTTGGCCGCTGCCGCCGGCAACGCTTCGCCCCGGCGCACTTTGAATGATGCCTTGGGCGGAGCGAGACCGGACCGCCGCCGTGCTCGATTTCCAGTCGACCGCGATTGATTCCACGGCGGTGGCATCTTTGATCAACCGCTGGTTGAACAGAAATCCCAACACCAAGAGCTCGGGCGATGCACCCAAGGTCATGAGCGTGACCAGCTCGCGATGATCGAGCATCACCGTCAGCGGGCGCTCGGCGGGAATGTAAATATTACGCTGCACGCCGGACTCGTCGAGGATGGTGATCTCGCGCAAAGACACGGAAGCCGCGGCGCTCAAGTGCGGGGCGCCGGCGATGGGCTGCAGCGCGCTTGCCGCGGACTGCACTTGGAACGCTTCTAGGCCGGTAGTCTCGATGGCAGCCTCCGCGCGCAAGCGGTACGATGATCGCCCGCAAACTCATGATCATTCACCGACAGGAAATCACCGGGCTCATTCTCGCGGGTGGCCGCGGCACGCGCATGGGCGGCGTCGATAAGGGATTGCAGATGCATCTAGGGATTCCGTTGGCGCAGCACGCGCTCGCGCGTCTGCGGCCGCAGGTGGGCGCGCTCATGCTGAATGCCAACCGTAATCTCGCCGCATATCAGGCGCTGCAGGTTCCGGTGTGGCCCGATGAAATTGCAGATTTTCCCGGGCCGCTGGCCGGCATGCTCGCCGGGCTCGAGCATTGCAGCACGCCGCATCTAATCACCGTGCCTTGCGACACGCCTAATTTTCCCCTCGATCTGGTCGCGCAGCTGGCGCAAGGTCTCGCGAGCAGCGGCGGCGCCATGGCGACGGCCTATACCCGAGAGGCTGGGGAGCTGCGCGCACAGCCGGTGTTCTGTCTGATGAAGACCTCGCTGCGCGACGCGCTGCGTGCCTTCATCGAAGCGGGCGAGCGCAAGACCGGGCTGTTCGGCGCGCAACATCACAGCGCCAAGGTCATTTTTGACGATCCCACTTCGTTCGCCAACGCCAACACACTGAACGAGTTGGCAGCGCTGCAAACTAGTCCTCGGCCGCCGTAGCCGGCTCGAGAATCTGACCGCCGCCGAAACTGGCTTGAGCCGGCGCCGTTCCGCCCAGCGTCACACGCACGGCGCAGTACTTGAACTCCGGAATTTTGGCGAAGGGATCGAGCGCCGAATTGGTGAGCTTGTTGATCGCCGCCTCATAGAAGCAGAACGGCACGAAGACCGCGCCATGCGGCGAGCTCTCATCGGCACGCGCATACAGGGTTACTTTGCCTCGCCGCGACTCGATGGTGATGAGCTGCCCGGGCTTTGCGCCCAGGGCAGCCATATCGACCGGATTCAACATCGCAACCGGATCCGGTTCGATGGCATCCAGCACGCCGGAACGGCGGGTCATGCTGCCCGTGTGCCAATGCTCGAGCTGCCGGCCGGTGATCAACACCATGGGGAATTCAGTGTCGGGCCGCTCGTCGGCCGGAATGATGTCGGCAGGCACGAATTTCGCCTTGCCGGTCGGTGTCGGAAAGGAGTTGATGAACACCACGGAATCGCCGGGATCGCCTTCCTTCTCGCATGGATAGGTCACGCTGTCTTCGGCCTGCAGCCGTTCCCAGGTGATGCCGCCGATACTCGGCATGGTATGGCGCATCTCGTCGAATACGGCCGCTACCGCGCGCTCGCCCGTGCCATAGGACCAGGACAGGCCGAGCTGGCGCGAGAGATCAATGATGATCTCGAGATCTTGCCGCGCTTTGCCGGGAGGATTGAGCGCCTGGCGTCCCAATTGCACGTAGCGGTCCGTATTGGTGAAAGTGCCGGTTTTTTCGGCGAAAGACGAGGCCGGCAAAATCACATCGGCGAGATACGCCGTCTCGGTCAGAAAAATATCCTGCACCACCAGCATGTCGAGCTTGGCGAGGGCCTCGCGCGCATGATCGGCATCGGGATCACTCATCGCAGGATTCTCGCCCATGATGTACATGCCCTTGACGTTTCCGGCCAGGATGCCCTTGATCACCTCGACCACGGTCAAGCCCGGCTTGTCGTCAAGCTTCTCGACCGGCACGTTCCAGGCTTTGGAAAAGCGCTCCAGCGCCCTGGGGTCGTCGACGCGTTGATAATCCGGATACATCATGGGAATGAGTCCGGCATCGGAGGCGCCCTGCACATTGTTCTGGCCGCGCAGCGGGTGCAAGCCCGTCCCCGGCCGGCCGATCTGGCCGGTCATCAAGGCCAGCGCAATCAGGCAGCGGGCATTGTCGGTGCCGTGGATGTGCTGGCTTATGCCCATTCCCCACAAGATCATCGAGCCGGAACTCCTCGCGTAGAGCCGCGCGACCTCGCGAATGGTGTCGGCGGGAACGCCGCAAATCGGCGCCATCAGATCGGGGCTGTAGCCCTGCACGTTCTTCGCCAACTCCGCGTAGCCGAGCGTGCGGTCCGCGATGAATCTGGCGTCGACCAAATTCTCTTCGATGATGACGTGCATCATGGCATTGAGCAGCGCCACATCGGTGTCCGGCTTGAATTGCAGGAAGCGATATGCCGTGCGCGCCAGATCGCTGCGCCGTGGATCGATCACGATCACTTTTGTCCCATGGCGCATCGCGTTCTTGATGAATGTCGCGGCCACCGGATGATTCACCGTAGGATTGGCGCCGATCACGATGACCACGGCAGCCTGCATGACGTCCATCACCGGATTGCTCACCGCACCCGAGCCGATGCCCTCGAGCAGCGCAGCGACGCTCGAGGCATGGCACAGACGCGTGCAATGATCGACGTTGTTGCTGCCGAAGCCGGTGCGCACCAGCTTTTGAAACAGGTAGGCTTCTTCGTTGCTGCCCTTGGCGGATCCGAAGCCTGCAAGAGATTTCGGACCGAACTGATCGCGCAACTTGCGCAGCGTGCCGCCGCCCAAAGCGATCGCTTCTTCCCAGGTCGCCTCGCGGAAGACCTGCATGACATTGTTCGGATCCATCACGAACTTGCCGGACTTGGGCGCATCGGCGCGGCGGATCAGCGGCACGGTGAGGCGCTGCGGATGGCGCGAATAGTCGAAGCCATAGCGGCCCTTCACGCACAGGCGCGAGAGATTGGCGGGACCATCGCGGCCCTCGACGTACAAAATTTCGTCATCCTTGACGTGGTAGGTCAGCTGACAGCCCACCCCGCAGTACGGGCATAAAGACTGCACGGATTTATCGGGTACCGTCAGCGCTACCTCGCGCGCCGGCATCAAAGCGCCGGTCGGACAGGCTTGCACGCATTCGCCGCATGCCACGCAGGTGGACGCGCCCATCGGATCGTCCATGTCGAAGACGATCTTTTCGTGCTGTCCGCGCGAGGCCAGGCCGATCACGTCGTTGGCCTGCACATCGCGGCACGCACGCACACAGCGCGTGCATTGGATACAGGCGTCGAGATTCACCGCGATCGCCGCATGCGACAAATCAGCCTGCACATGAGGACGCGGCGCGAAACGCGGTTTGCCGACCTTGAGCTTGGCCGCCCATTCGTCGACTTCGTTGTGGCGGGTATATTCCTTCTCCGGCATATCCGACTGCAGCAGTTCAATCACCATTTGCTGCGCCTTGAGCACGCGTTCGCTGTCGGTGGTCACTTGCATACCGGCGGTGGGCGCACGGCAGCACGAGGCGGCGAGCACTCGTTCCCCCTTGATCTCCACCATGCAGGAGCGGCAGTTGCCGACTGCGTCCATCCCTTCCTTGTAGCAAAGCCGCGGAATATCGATGCCCTCGCGATCGGCAATCTCGATCAGGGATTCGCCCGGTAACGCCTTGGTTTCCCGGCCATTCAGCAAGAATGTGATGGTGGCTGCCTCGGTCTCGAGGCGCACATCGGGGGTGGTAGCGCTCATGCTGTTACCTTCAACTCAAGCTCATTGGGAAAGAATTTGATGACCGTGTCCACGGGATTCGGAGCCGCCTGGCCCAACCCGCAAATCGACGCGTCACGCATGACTTGCGAAAGCTCGGCAAGCAGCGGCTTGTCCCAATCGTCCTTGGCGATCAGCACATTGGTCTTCGCGGTACCGACCCGGCACGGCGTGCACTGGCCGCAGGACTCGTGTTCAAAAAACCGCATCATGTTGCGCGCCGCCGCCTTGGCTGTGTCCTGGGACGACAACACGATGACGGCTGCGGAGCCGATGAAGCATCCATAGGGCTGCAAGGTGTCGAAATCAAGCGGAATATCGCCCATGGATGCGGGCAATATTCCACCGGAAGCGCCCCCTGGCAGGTAGCCGTAAAAAATATGGCCCTGTTGCATGCCGCCGCAAAACTCATCGATCAATTGCCGCGCGGTGATGCCGGCCGGCGCAAGCTTCACGCCGGGATTTTTCACGCGCCCGGATACGGAAAAACTGCGCAAGCCCTTGCGGCCATTGCGGCCTTGCGAGGTGAACCATGCCGCGCCTTTCTCGAGCAGCTCGCGCACCCAGAAAAGCGTCTCGAAGTTGTGTTCCAGGGTCGGACGGCCGAACAGACCGACCTGCGCGACGTAGGGCGGGCGCAGGCGCGGCATACCACGCTTGCCCTCTATCGACTCGATCATCGCCGATTCTTCGCCGCAAATGTAAGCGCCTGCACCGCGCCGCAATTCAATCTTGGGCAAGGGCACGGGCGGATTGTCCTGCAGCTTGGCGAGTTCGGTCTCGAGCAGCGCGCGACAGCCGTGGTACTCGTCGCGCAAATAGATATAGATTGCGGAAATGTCGACCGCCCACGCAGCGATCAGCATGCCTTCGAGAAAGCGATGCGGGTCTTGCTCTAGGTAGACCCGGTCTTTGAAGGTCCCCGGCTCGCCTTCGTCTATATTGACCGCCATCATTCTGGGCGCCGCTTCGCCGCGCACGATGCGCCATTTGCGCCCGGCGGGAAATCCGGCGCCCCCGAGACCGCGCAACCCGGAATCCTCCATGATCTTCAAAACGCTCTCGACGTCGCGCCGATGCTCGACGCAATCGCGCAGCAGCGAATAGCCGCCCGCGCGAGAGTACGCTTCGAAATCGAGGTAGTTGCCCGGCTCATCGTTGAAGTTGCCGGCTTGCACCTCGCTGCGCACGGCCTCCAAGGTCGCCCTCTGAACGGGCCTTTGATGAACCACGGCAACCGGGGCTTGCTCGCAGCGTCCGACGCACGGTGCGGGAATCACGCGCACCTCGCGGCCCAGCAGCGCGGGCAGTTTTTCCAGCAGCTGCTTGGCTCCGCCCATTTCACAGCTCAAGCCATCGCAGACTCGGACGGTGAGCGCCGGCGGCGCCGCGAGCGAGCCGTCGCGATTCTCCTTTACGATATCGAAGTGATGATAAAAGGTGGCAACCTCATAGACTTCCGTTTGAGCCAAACCTAGGAGCTTGGCGAGTGCGGCCAGGTGAGGGGCGCCCAGTTGGTGATGGCGGTCATTGATCCGGTGCAAGTATTCGATCAGCAGGTCGTGCCGATAAGGACCCGGACCAATCAAAGCCTCAATCTCGAAGACGGCCTGGGGGATGACTTGTCGGCCTCTCGGCGACTGGCGTTTTCGCTGTTTGGTGGCGCCCGCGCGTGCGATGGGAATCACCGGATTGGTCACTGATCAACTCCGCTGGGATGAAGGCTTCAGTATGGTGTCAGCTGATATATGTGTCCAATCGATTCGGAATTTTAATAAAAGTTGCTTATCAAGCGATAGGTGATATTTATGGCTGAGACTGCCCCGTGGTCAGGCCGCAAGCCTGCGGGGAGGTATTGGCGGCGTAGTTCGGATAGAGCGCCATGAGCTTGCGCATGACGCCGTTGGTCCAGCCGAACCCGTCCTGGGTAGGATATTCGCCCCCGCCGCCCGCTTTGCCCGTCGTCACCACATCGTATTTTTCTACCAGCTTGCCGCTCGCCCCGTAAACGCGATTGACGTTCAGGATCCAGCGGCAAGCCACGGCGTCCGCTAAAGGCGAAAGGGCGTAGTGCCGCAGTCCTGAAACGCCGATCCATTGCAAAGGCGGCCAGCCATTGGGCGCATCCCACTGTTGCCCGGATTCCAGGGGCGTGGTGACGATACCGCCGGGTTTGAGCAGATCGCGGGAAACGGTTGCCGCCACAGCCGCGGCCTGTGGTTCCGTCGCCATTGCGACGAATAAGGGATAGAGCGTCGCCGCCGAGACACGCGCCACCGGCGCCTGATTGACCCAGTTGTAATCGCGATAAACGCCGGCCGGCTGATCCCACAAATAGCGGTTCACAGCATCGCGGCGGGCGGCCGATCTATGTGCAAACTCGGAAACGCAAGCCGAATCGCGCGCGCGTGCGCAACCGGCGCCGATGGCTTCTTCAAGACCAAACAACAGGCTGTTAAGGTCAATGGGAATGACCTGCGTGGTGTTGATCGTGGCGAGATTGCGGCCATCGGCGAACCAGCGCGAGCCAAAGTCCCATCCGCTCTCCGCCGCCGCACGCACGTCGCGATACAGTTGCGCAGGGATTCGCCCACTGCTTTTCGCCAGTTCGGTGTCCTCTCGATAGGATTCGTCGCGCGGCGTATCAGCATCGTCCCAATAGCGGTTCAACTTCGAGCCATCGGCCATGGCGACCACGCGGCGATGTGCGGCGCCCGGCTTGAGGCCCTTCTCGCCTTCCATCCAGAAGGCGTACTCCCGGCGCAGCTGCGGCAGATAGTGCTCATAGGCAATCGCCGGATCCTTGGAATTCAAAAGTCCGACCATCGCGAAGTAGAACGGCGGTTGTGAGCGGCTCAAATAGTAGTTGCGCGTGCCGTTCGGGACATGGCCGTAATTATCGATCAAAGAAGCGAAATCGCGAACCATGTCCTCGAGTAGGTCGCGGCGCCCACTCTCAGCCAAGCCAAGCATCGTAAAGTAGGAGTCCCAGTAATACATCTCGCGAAATCGCCCGCCGGGCACGACGTAGGGCTTCGGCAAGGGCAGCAGCGAGGAATAGCGCGGTGCTGTGGTGCTGGAGCGCGTGAGCTGGTCCCATAGCAGATCGATGTGGCGCACAATTGCGACCCGGTCCGTGGATCCTTTCGGACCGCTTGCCTGAGAGGGCAGTAGAAAATTTTCCGAGACAAATTCCTTCAGCTCCTCCTTCGACTTGGGCTTTGCTGCGTGGAAGCGCGCCAAAATTGCGCTCGGTGCCGATTTCGGCACGGCATCCGCAAAGGTCTTGCTGTCCGGAAATAACTGGGCGGTTTGGACGGCAATGAACAGATCCTTGAACAGGACGTGTGGCGTCTGCGGAATTGCGGCCGAGGCTGCGCGTTGCGGCTGGAGCGCCGCGGCGGATAACCCCGTGAGACCGAAGGCCGCGCCGGCCAGCGCGCAGCATATCCATCGAGAACCGCGTTTCATGATCTCCCCCAGCGTGCCGATGCCGCGGTATCGTCCTGGGTTCACGCTGCGATGTCAAAAGACGCTCTGTGCTTCCAGCCTGAGCACTTTGGGGCTTCGCGCCCTTCCCTGCGTTAAGTTATTGCACCAAAATGCATGCAAATCACCCCATTCGCGGAGGAACCATGTCGAACCCAAAAGATCTCTCGCGCCGAGAATTCGTCGCAGGTGCCGGCCAAGCCACGCTCGCCATGGTCGCCGCCGGCGCGCCCTTGATCGTGCCGCGCCGCGTACTGGGGCGCGGCATGCAGGCCCCGAGCGACACGGTGAATATCGCCGTCGTCGGCTTCGGTTCCATGGGATCGCAAAACGCGCAGGTGATGGCGCAGACCGATCGCATCGGCGCGGTCTGCGATGTCGATTTGGCCTACAGCGAGCGCTGCGTCGCGAAACTCACGAGCGATGCGCAAAACCAACCGCGACCTTTGGGGTTGAAACTCAAAGAGCAATTCGACAAGGCCAAGCGCTATACCGATTTTCGCGAGATGCTGGCGAAAGAAAAGAATATCGACGCCGTGCTCATTGCCACTGCCGATCATATGCATGCGGCGGCCGCAAAAGCGGCGATGGAAGCCGGCAAACACGTCTATGTGCAAAAGCCATTGACGGCCACGGTGCATGAGTCGCGCATGCTGCGCGAACACGCGCTCAAGAATCCGAAGCTCGTGACTCAAATGGGCAATCAGGGTCATTCCAGCGAGGGAGCGCGCCTCATCAATGAGTGGATCGGCGCCGGCATCATCGGCGCGGTGCATGATGTGCACGTATGGACCAACCGCCCCGTCGTCTATTGGCCGCAAGGGCTGGCGCGGCCGACCAGCGTGCCGGCGGTCGAAGCACCCGGCGGTTTCGGTAATCCTTGGACCTTTCGCTATCTGCAGGATGTGCTTGCGGCCGCCATGGGGGACGGCGGTGCACCGCCGCCGGGGCTCGATTGGAATCTATATCTGGGAGCCAGCGCTGAGAACGTTCCCTATCACCCGGTGTATCACCCGTTCAATTGGCGCGGTTGGCTGGCTTTTGGCTGCGGCGCACTGGGCGATATGGGCGCGCACCTCATCGATCATCCGTTCTGGGCACTGGGACTCACCCATCCGACGAGTATCGAGGCAACCTCCACTCAATGGGGCACCATGCCCCTCCCGCCCACCGATCCTGCCGCCGCGGCGGCCCCGCCGGGCCGCATACCGCGTACTCCGGTGTCGTATCCGATATCGACCTGCGTGCATTATCAGTTCGCGGCTCGTGGCGCATCGCCGCCGGTGAAACTCTCCTGGTTCGACGGCGGCATTTATCCGCCCCGCCCCGACCTGCTGCCGGATGACGTTACGCTCAGGAGCGAAGGCGGCGTGATCTTCATCGGCGAGAAAGGCATTCTCCTGCACGATACCTACGGTTCGAATCCGCGGCTGTATCCGCAGTCACTGACCGAAGCCGCAGCCGCGGTGCCGAAGAGCATGCCGCGGATCATGTGGTCACATGAACTCAACTGGATCAAGGCGATCCGCGGCGAAGCCAAGGCGAGTTCGCCGCTCGAGTATGCTGCGCAGCTCACCGAGACCATGCTGTTGGGTCTGGTCGCACTCCGCGCCGGACAGGGCAAGAAGATCCTGTACGACGGCGAGAGCGGACAGATCACCAACCATACGGACGCAAACCAATACTTGACGCGTGAATATCGCGCCGGATGGAACATGCAATCCTAGCCAAGCTACGGCGCCTGCGCGGTCTTGCGGGTCAGTCTGGCGTGACCGGCGGGATCGCGATCGATGATGATGTCATAGCGCTGTCCGCGCAGCGCAATGCCTTTCAGGGTCATGGATTTCCACTCCGGCGGCAAGACCGGCGCATAGGCCGCGACGAGACCCTTCTCTTGTATGCGCAGTCCGCTGAAACCGTACAGAAGATTCTGCAAGAAGCCCCCGGATGCGGTAATGAAATAGCCCGTGTTGTTGGTCGCCGTCTCGGTGCGCACATTGAATGGCGGCTTGATCAAGTCGCTGGTGAAATTGCGCTGCAGCCAAGCCACGGCCGAGGCCGTATCGCCGACCGCAGCGGCAGCGATCGATGCCGGCGCCATGCCCATGCCGTGCGGTTCATGGTGTCCCTGCTTCACCGAGATCATGGTGTAGTCAAAGTCATTGCGGCGCACTTGCGGGCTCATCGCCAGATCGAGCGACGGGTACATGAGCAGCCCCAGGGTGCTGCCCTCCAGCGGCTCGCGCGGCACGCTGGCATCGAAGTCCAGGTGGCGCTGCTCGGCTTGCGAAAAGGGAATGTACAGTTTCGAAGCGACTTCGGCCCAATGCGGATCGGAGCGTGCGCCGACGAGCGCGGCAGCCATCGCGGCGATGTTCAAGGCTTTCTGCGCCGACACATTGGTGAACGTGTCGTTCGGCACATCGTTGTAGCTTTCCGCGACCGAGGTCACGTGCACGATCTCGTAGCGCCGCTGCTGCGCATTCCAAGTCGCGCGGCTGGCCCAGAAGTCGGCGACGTTGCGGATCACCGGCCAGCCGGATTGCTCCAGCCAATCCAGATCATGGGTTGCCAACCAGTATTGCCACTGCGCAATCGCGATATCGGCATTGACGTGGATCTCACGCTCGCCGAGCACATATGCAAAATGCGGAGTCTGTTCGCTGCCGTTCTCCGGGTCGGCCTCCCAAGGGTACATCGCGCCTTTGAGCCCGCGCGCCTTGGCGCGGGCTTGCGCGGCCGGCAGCGTGTGGGCGCGAAACATCGCCAGAGATTTGGCGCGTTCAGGGTGCAACAGCAACAGCGCCGGGAATATCCACGTATCGCTGTCCCAGAAAGCATGTCCCGTATAGCCCGGCGTCAGTCCGCACGCGCCCATCGGCCAGCGCGTGTCCGCCGTGGACGTGGCGAGCAGGTAATAAAGATCCGAATGCACCGCGGTTTGCGCCCGGGCGTCGCCCTCGATGTCGATGTCGGAACGCCACAGGTCGCGCCAGGCGGCGCGGTGCTGTTCGAGAAGGCCGTCGAAACCGGAATTGCGTGCTTGAGCCGCCAGCGCCAGGTCAGCCTGTGCATCGCCGCCCCAGCCTTCGCGCGAGGCCGCGACGAATTTGCTGAAGGTGTAAGTCCGGCCTTTTTGAAGCGCGACCTTCAAATTCAATGCGAGGCGATACTGGCTCTTGTACAGGACGACGTCGCTCGCGTGAACGCCGTCGGGAAGCTGAATGGCCGCGGCCTCGGCCATGCTCAAGCCCTGCTCCGCGCGGCCGTTTAAGGATAGGGTCAACTCCTTCACACTGCCGTCCGCCGACAGCACATGCGTATCGCCGTGGTACCAAACGGCAGCGCGATCGGGGGTCGCCGGCGGAATCGCAACCAACTGCATATTATTTGCGGCGACTGCCTCCTGCATTTCCTCGCCGGTCAATTTCGCAAGCGGCAGGCGCGGCTGATGCGGCGCCCAAAGATTCAAGGCAAACGATAGCTCCACCGTCCCGTCGAAGTCCGGCGTCAGTGAGATTTGCGTCGCAGCCAAGTGCGGCGAGGCCTGACTGACGAAGGTTGTGACCTTGACGGCGGTGCTGCGCCGGTGATCGAGGTAGCGATAGCCGGTGGTCAGCGTTGCCTCCCGCAAATTCAAAGTCTGCTCATAGTCCTGAAAGAACGCGGCATTCACGGGAACCTGATTCATCCAGAAGTGGCCTGCCGCCGAGTCGCCGGTTGAGTAATCGATCTCGCTCCAGCCCGGAATGGCGGCCGGACGCGATTCATCATCCTTGCCGTAATCCATGAAAGCGACCATGTAGGCGAGATTGCCCTCAGTTCCCCGCGGCGCGGTCATCGTCGAAAAATAGCCGTTGGCGAGATAGCTCGGGAAATAGTTGCTGAAATCCGCAGCACTTGCGCTCAAGGTGAAGGTGTCGGCGGAAGCGGCGAGCGCGGGACTCGCCGGAACCGACCCCAACAACAGGATTACTGCGCACGTTAACTTCTGATAGCTCACAGCCCTTCCCCCGGAGTTCGCACCGCACTCGGGTATTAAATTCCGAAGTTGGATCGGTGTCGATCCAAAGTTGCGTCTGCGCGCCGGCCGCCGCATTCTGAAGACTAGAGGACTGAGGGGTAGGCACAATGTCGGAAAGTATCAACCGGACCCGGCGCGGATTCGTGGCGTTCGGCGCGCTCGCTGCTGTCGGCTGGCGCCAGCTTGCTTTCGCAGCGGGCACCAATGCGTCGGGGACAGTGGGACCGCCTCTCGCGGAGTTGAATTACGGCCAGGTTAAATTCGGCGAAGGTCCGCTCGAACGTCAAGCACGCGAAAATCACCGCTTGGTTTTGGG
>DATATA010000039.1:0-8029 GCA_036263775.1 Steroidobacteraceae bacterium
CGTGTACGCCTGCACATCGATGTCGGAGCCGATGAATACCGTCGAGTTGAAGGACGCCGCGAGATCCGCCGGATCGATTACCGAGGAGATCACGATGCCGATGTGCGCGCCGACGCCTGCAATCTGCAGTTTCTTTCGCGAGAACAGCGGCGTAACTTCGGTCCGGAACGAGGGGAATTGGTAAGCCTCATTCAAATCGTTGGCATAGTAGAAGCTATCAGCCGTCGACAGCCGCGCAGTCGGTGCGCCGGCCGCAAGTGGCTGCAAAGCCGCAAGGGGCCTGGGATTCGCGAGAGGTCTCACGACACTCGAATGCACGTGCGAGAGCAGGTGCGGAGCAAACTCGGGGATCACAGCCCCCATCGCAGCGAGCGACTGCGGCAAGGTCAGGTGGTGATTGCTTGCCGCCATGCTCACATGGCCCGGTTTCACCTGCACGCGCTCGATTTGCGTATTGAACATTCTCTCGACGGCCGATACAGATCCCTCAACCTCGAGATTTTGCGTATTCTCGCCGACCACCTTGAAGCCCGCGGCCTGGAGCAACTGCTTGGTCTTCGCGACGTCTGTGCGGCTCGGTCCAAACTGCTGCTTGAACTGCGCCGGCGTCAACCATTGATGATAATTTGCCGAAGCCGTGTCCGTCTGACTCTGCAGCAGCTTTTCGAGCGCGTCAGTATGTGTCAGAGGCAAGTAGACTCGGAAATGTGTGATTGCATTCTGATCTGCAGCGCCAAGTGATTGCATTTGCTTCGCTGCGGATGCGCTTTGCACAAGCGCCATGCTCGCCAACGTTAAGGCGCCGAGTGCTACGCCCGGTGCCGCTGCGCGGATTCTCATATGACCTCCAGTGGATTTGACCCCGAATCGTTTTGGTTGTAGTTGCGAACACCTGTTGGTTGGTATTTTCATCCCATCCGCTCCGTGTTCCCTACGCGCGCTACTCTAGTACTTATGCGCAGGTCCGAACAGGCATGGCCACCGTGTGGCGGCTGCGTTTGTCACAACATCGACACACAGGCACGGACACAATTCGCTCGAGACCAAAGGCCGTTAATCCAAAACCTGTAGGAGAGCTATCGCGCGTCGACGCCGCGCGGCGCGCATTGCGAAGCTTTGTAAAAACTACCAGGATGAGTCGCCGTCACGCTTAGTGTGCGTGTATATTTCGTTGATGAAATTCTTCCCTCTGATTGGTTTTGCTGCAAGCGCCGCGCTCATCGGCGTGGTACCGGCCACGCCCCAGGCCGACGACCCTTTCATCTGGCTGGAACAGGCGCACAGCGAGCGCGCGATGAATTGGGTCAAGGCGGAAAACGCCAAGACCGACAAGGTGCTCGAGCGCGACCCTCGTTTCAAGCCGTTGTTCCATGAGGCACAGGTGATCGTCGATGCCAAGGACAGGATTCCCGAGCCGAGCATCATCGCCGAACAGGTGTTTAATTTCTGGCAAGACGCCGAGCATGCGCACGGAATCTGGCGTGAGACCAGCCAAGCAGACTTCCAGAGCGCGACGCCGGGCTGGCACACCGTCATTGACTTGGATGCGCTGTCTAAATCCGAAAAAGCCAACTGGTTCTGGAAGGGCGCGATCTGCCACGAGCCCGAAGAACAGCGCTGCATCGTGAATTTGTCGGACGGCGGCGAGGATGCGGTAACCCTGCGCGAGTTCGATCTGGGCAAGGCGGCGTTTGTCGCAGGCGGCTTCTCCTTGCCGAGCGGCAAGCAGGACGTTGCTTGGCTGGATGCCGATACGCTGCTGCTCTCGCGGGAATGGAAGCCGGGCGAAATGACGCGATCGGGATACGCCTTCGTCGTCAAACGCATCAAGCGCGGCGAGCCGCTCGATGCCGCCGTCGAGGTCTATCGCGGTACGCCAAATGACGTCGGCGTATCGCCCATATCCTTCAGCGACGGGACGGGCCACAGCGCGGCGTTCATTCAGCGCGCGGTCTCGATCTTCGAGTTCGAGCAGTATTTGCTGGGGCCGGAAGGCCCCGTAAAATTAGCCATGCCGATGAAAGCCGAGATGCTGGCGCTCATCGACGGCCGCTTGATAGTGAGTCTGCACGAGGATTGGAAGCGCGCCGGCCAGCCCACCCTGCCGCAAGGGTCGCTGGTGTCGCTCGAGCTTGCGGCGATGGAGGCAGACCCGCAACACCTGCAACCGGCATTGGTGTATGCGCCGGGGCCGCGCGAGGCCTTCGTGGAAGCCGGCGCCACGCGGGGCCACCTCGTGGTCCACACGCTCGACAACGTGAATGGCCGCGCCTATGCGTACACGCCCGAACCGCACAATCGCTGGTCGCGGCGCGCGCTCGATTTGCCGAACAATATTTCCGTGAACGTGATCGACACGAATTTGCACGGCGAGCAAGCCTTCGTTCAAGTGACCGGATTCTTAACGCCCCCTAAGCTGATGCTGGCCGATCTGGCGAAGGGATCACTGCAGACGGTGAAGACCTTGCCGGCAAAATTCGACGCCTCGCGCGATGTGGTGCGGCAGTTCGAAGCCACCTCCAAGGATGGCACGAAGATCCCGTATTTCATCGTCCATCCGATGGCGATGAAAATGGATGGCAGCACGCCGGCGATCTTGAACGCTTACGGCGGCTTTCTCGATGCGCGCACGCCGACCTATTCCGCAGAACTCGGCAAACTTTGGCTGGAGCGCGGCGGCGTTTTTGTACTGGCCAATATTCGCGGCGGCGGCGAGTTCGGTCCCGCATGGCATGAAGCGGGACTCAAGACGCATCGTCAGCGCATTTATGACGACTTTGCGGCCGTGGGCGAGGATCTCATCGCCAAGGGTTTCACCAGTTCCGCGCATTTGGGGATAATGGGCGGATCGAATGGCGGCCTGCTCATGGGCGTGGAGTTCATCCAGCACCCGCAGCTGTGGCGCGCGGTCGACATTCAAGTACCGCTGCTGGACATGCTGCGCTATGAACAGATTGCGGCCGGCAGTTCCTGGGTCGCCGAGTACGGCAGCGTGTCGGTGCCGGAAGAGCGGGCATTTCTAGCCTCAATCTCTCCCTACAACAACCTCAAGGCGGGCGTGCAATATCCCGAGGCGCTGATTTGGTCGACCACCAAGGACGATCGCGTCGGACCGCAGCATGCACGAAAATTTGCCGCCAAGCTCGCGGCGATGGGCGTGCCTTACCTGTATTTCGAGGTCATCGAAGGCGGCCACGGCGCCGGGGCCACGCTCGATGAGAAGGCCAAAATGCATGCCCGCGAGTACACCTACTTCTCCCGCAAGCTAGGGCTGTGAGCGGCAATGCGCGCCGAAGTCAGCCAGCACCATGCTCACGCACTCGGTGAGACGCGTAGCGTATGGGATGTGCAGGAATTCGTTGGGCCCATGCGCGTTGGAATGGGGTCCGAGCACGCCGGTGACAAAGAACTGGGTTTGCGGAAACCGCTCCCCCAACATTCTCAAGAAGGGAATGGTACCGCCGCCGCCCAAGCTCACGGCGTCGCGTCCGAAGACATGATTGGACGCGCGCTGCATCGACCGTTCGAACCAGGGCGCGAACTTCGGCGCATTCCATCCGCCGGATGAAGATTCGGGATTGAAACTGACTTGCGCGCCGTAGGGCGGATTGTCTTGCAACGCCTTCTGCACCGCTTGGCCGGCGCGTGCCGGATCCACTGTGGGCGGCAACCGCAGCGAGATTTTCAGCGAGATCTGGGGCAGCAGCACATTGCCTGCGGCGCTCAAGGCCGGTAACCCGTCGGCTCCGGTCACCGCCAGCGAGGGCCGCCAGGTATTGTTGATGAGCAATTGCACGGCATCGGCGGACACGGGTTGCACACCCTCGGCAAACGGAATCTTGTCGAGAAATTGCGCGCCCAATACCTGGGCCGCCGCGGCAATTTGCGCGCGGCGATCCGTGGGAATATCCGCATACAGCTCACCGAGCGATAGTTCTCCGCTCGCGGGATCTTCGACCCTCGCCAGCAACTGCTGTAGAAGCCGAAAAGGGGTCGGTGCAATCCCGGACGCCAGGCCCGAGTGCGCGCCTTCGGTCAGCACTCGGACTTTGAGAGTACCGACGAGGTTGCCGCGCAGCGAGGTGGTCGTCCAGAGCTGCTCGAAGTTGCCGCACTCGGCATCGAGACAAACAACCAGGGAGGGCTCGCCAATGCCGGCACCGAGAGCATCGAGGTGCGCCGGCAAGTGAATGCTGCCGCTCTCCTCCGTCGCCTCGATAAGCAGTACGCATCGAGGCAGCGGAATGGCTTGCGCCTTGAGCGCTGCGATCGCGGTGAGCGAACTGAAGACTGCGTAACCGTCGTCGGCGCCGCCCCGGCCAAACAGCTTGCCATCGCGAATTACCGGTTCCCAGGGTCCAAGCCCCGCAAGCCAACCGGTAAATTCCGGCTGCTTGTCGAGATGGCCATAGAGCAGCACGCATTCCGGCCGCTCACCCGGAATGTCGACGAGCAGCACCGGAGTAATGCCGGGCAGGCGCCGCACTTCAACGCGCATGCGCGGCACCGGCTGAGCGCGGCACCACTCCGCCATCAGCTCGATCGCCTGGTCCATGTAGCCGTGACGCTCCCAGTCCGGGTCAAAGGCCGGCGACTTGTTCGGAATGCGCACGTACGCTTGCAAGCGTTCGACGATCGACTGCTGCCAGACATTCTCGATGAACTGACGTAGGGCCTGTAAATTCATTCGTCAAGAACCTCCGATGTAGATCAGCGTCGTTGCAGGCGGCAGCGCCGCTCCAGCCGGCCGCAGCTCGCGCGATGAACTCAATACCGGCTGCCACTCGCCGCCCGGTATGGGTACGCGCTGCGCTTGGCCGCCGAAGTTGAATACCGCGAGCACGCCATTATGAACGAATGTGAGCCATTGAGCGGCGGCATCGAAATTGGTCGATGGCTTCGGCGAATCTGTCCGGCTTTCGCGTGGCAACATCACGCGGTCGTGCCGCAGCCGAATCAGGCGCCGGTACCAGTCGAGAAGTTCGGCATGCTTAGGCTGCATCGGCTGCGACCAGTCGAGCTTCGAACGGGTAAACGTGTCCGCATCCTGAGGATCCGGGACCGCGCCTTGCCAGCGAAACGCGCTGAATTCGCGGCGCCGTCCTTCGAGGACCGCTCGTCCCAGCTCAAGATCCTGATGATCGGTGAAGTACAGAAACGGCGTGTCGGCGCCCCATTCCTCACCTTGGAACAACAGTGGCACGAAGGGCGAGAGTAGCGTGAGCGCGGCGATTGCCTTGAGCTGAGGCATGCCCAACAACATGCTGAGCCGCTCGCCCTGCGCCCGATTGCCGATCTGATCGTGATTCTGCGCGCTCACCACGAGCTGCTGCGGCTCTACGCCCGGCAGCGGCCGGCCATGGCGGCGTTTGCGATGGACGGAATATTGACCTTGATAGACATAGCCCTCGCGTAATGCGGCCGCCACATCCTGCAAGCCGTGAAAATCCGCATAGTAGCCGCCGGACTCGCCGGTAAAATATCGATGCACGGCGTGATGGAAATCATCTGCCCATTGAGCGTCCAATCCATATCCGCCTTGCGCGGCGCTCTGCACCAGGCGCGGATCGTTGAGATCGCTCTCGGCGATCAGCACGAATGAACGCCGCAATTCCTTGCCGAGAGACCTCACGGCATTCGCCAGTTCCTCGAGAACGTGCACCGCCCCAAAGCTGAAAATGGCATGCACGGCGTCGAGCCGGAGGCCGTCGAATCCATAGTCCTTGAGCCACATGAGCGCATTGTCTATGACGAAGCGACGTACCTCATCGCTATCCGGGCCGTCAAAATTGAACGCTGCGCCCCATCCGGTTTGGTAGCGATCGGTGAAATAGGGTCCAAATTGCGCGAGATGATTTCCGTCCGGCCCCAAGTGGTTGTAAACCACGTCCAAGAGCACCGCCAGGTGCTGCGCGTGACAGGCGGCCACAAAGGCGGCGAGTTCCGCCGGCGTGCCGTATGGAGGAAAAGGCGCGAATAGATCCACACCGTCATAGCCCCAGCCGCGCAGACCCGGAAACGTCGCCAATGGCATGAGTTCTATATGCGTGATGCCGAGTTCGCGCAGGTACGCGAGCCTCGTTTGCGCCGCCGCGTAGGTGCCCTCGGGCGTAAAGGTCCCGACGTGCAGCTCATAGAGCACGGCCTCCTTGAGCGGCACCGCCTGAAAAGCTCCATCGGCATGCGCGACCGCCTGGGCCGGGTTTTTCTCCGCCGTCTGCGAGTCGCCGTGAACGCCCTGGGGTTGCCAGCGCGTGCGCGGATCGGGCACGGGGGCTCCGCCGTCTATGCAGTATTTGTAGCCGCGTCCGGCATCCGCGTCGACGTCGGCCTGCCAATATCCTCCGCTAAGCGGCTGCAGCGCGATGCGCCGCTGCTTCGACACCAGGTCCACCGACCTCGCATACGGCGCCCATACCGAAAAAATCACGGCGGGTCTCGAATCAACAGTACCACGGGGAATCCCGCGAACAGCTCGGCCGGCGCGACTTCGCGCTGGATCATCTCGCCGCTAAAGCAGTTTCGCCACGCGCCTCCCGGCAAGGGCAGCCGCGTATCGCCCCATTCGCCGGCCAGCGTCAGCGTGAAGCGCGGCACCACGGCGATCAGATTCTCGCCGCGGCGAAATGCCAGCAACCGCGCCAAGTGACTGCCCTGCGCGACCAGCGGCTGATACTTGCTTGCGGCGGAGAAATCCTCGCTGCGCCGCTTGCGTGCATCAAGGATGCGGGCAGTCATCCACAGCTTGGGCATTCCCGAGTCCCAATGGGACAGCGCCTCGGCGGCGCCGAGTTGCCGAGCGCGCGCCAGCATTTCCGCGCGCAGACCAAAATCAACGGGCCTGCGATTATCCGGATCCACCAAGCTTAAGTCCCATAATTCCGTGCCCTGATAAAAATCAGGCACGCCCGGAGCGACCATCTTGATGAGGCTTTGCGCCAGGCTGTTGATTCGCCCCGGCAGAATCAGCGGCTCTACGAAGCGCTCGAGGCTTGCGATGAAGTCCGGGGTGTCGAACACACCGCCGACGAACCCGCGAATCTTCTCTTCAAAGCTGCTGTTCGGCTCATGCCAGGAGGTGTTGATCTTGGCCTCGCGGCAGGCCTTGAGCATGTACTGCCATGCGCGCTCGCGATCGATGGGCCACGCGCCGATGAGCGTCTGATACAAGAGATACTCGGCGTGCCGGTCCGGCAGGCGATTCTGCCAGGCGGCGGCATTGAGCTGCGACCATTGATGCAGGGCTTCCGACCAGCGCTCCGGAATCTCGGAGAGGATCGAAATACGCGCGCGCACGTCCTCGCTGCGCTTGTTGTCATGCGTCGAGGTTGCAAGCATGTTGTTCGGCCATCGCTCGCTGAAGTTATGGCAAAATTCGTGAAACTTGTCGGCCGAGATTCCCACCAGCGATGGCTGCGATCCGACCTCATTGCCCGACACGAGGCGGTCGAAACAGTAAAACATGGTGTCCTCGACCCCCTTGGCCATCACTGCCGGCGTCAATTGCTGCCACTTGGCGATGAAATCCGCCTCGGCCTCATTGAGTTCGGGCTTGGTGAGCAGTGCGGCCAAGAAATCGAAAGCAGCTGCTTCGATTTCCGGTGAACCGATGCGCGCACTTTGCAGTGCCTCCAGCATCACGCGCTTGTCCTCCTGATCCAGCAGATCGGCGGTGCGGTAGGTCCGGTAGACGGGAAGTGCCGTGACGAGCTTTTGCAACGCATCCCGCAGCTGATGCGGACTCAAATCGCGGCTCGTCCAATCGGCGCGCGCGATGGCAAGCGCCGAGGCGGCAAGCTGCTCATGAGAGGCGGAAAATGTAGTCTCCAGAATCGCGCGCTTTTTTTCGCGCACCAATTTGCCGAAATTCACCGAGTGCCCGGTGAAATCCGCATAAGTGGCGGTCAGCACGTCGGTACGCTGATCGTCCATCCACAATCGGTTTACCTTCGCCAGAAAGTCGTAGCCGACGGTGCCGTCGATGGGCCAATCCTCCTTGAGGTGCTCATCGTTCTCCAGGATCTTCTCC
>DATATA010000078.1:0-35068 GCA_036263775.1 Steroidobacteraceae bacterium
GGTCGCCGACGCACACATACTTACGGCCATGATCAATTGGAACTTCATGAGATTCGATTCCCTGCGGTTGTTAGGCGGTACGCTTGGGCCTTCGGAGTATAGCCGCGGTCCGCCGGGGGCGATTGTCATGCCAACGATGGATTGTGTGCGCCGCTGCGATTAAAGTGCCTGCATGAAAACAGCCAGCCTGCTTTGCATCGCAGCTTGGGCCCTGTTCGGGGCAGCAACAGGGCGAGCCGATGAAGTCACCATCGCAAGCAACGTGCTGGGACCTGAAGGGCCGCTCTACGTCGACGGCAACCTGTATTACGTGGGCTGGATCTCGAACACGCTTTCGAAATGGGACGGCAAGACGAGCACGGTGCTCAACCATCTCGAAGGCTGCAGCCACAACGGCTTGGCGCATACCTCTCATGGAACCTTTTTGCTGGCATGCACAGCTAGCCATGGCGCGATTTTGGAGCTCGACTTGCAGGGCAAGCAGCTGCGCCGATGGGATCGCGACGATAGGGGCAACGCATTCACCGGCGGCATCAACGATGTCATCGTCACCGCCGACGGGGGTGCGTACGCGACCGTTTTTGGGCCGCCCGAGGACGTGCCGACGGCCGTGGCCGGCAAGATCCTCTATTTGGCTCCCGGCAGTCAGAAGTGGGCCGAGGTGGCCCGCGACCTGAACTACGCCAACGGTGTCGGCATGTCTCCGGACCGAAAGACGCTGTACGTCAGTGAAACGGTCGGGAATTGCATCCTGAAGTTCACGGTCAATGGCGACGGTTCGCTAAACGGTCGCTCGAATTTCGCGCTGCTGAATCTTCTGACTCCCAATAAGGCGGCTTCCTGGTGGCTGGGGCCGGACAGCATGAAGATCGACCATCAAGGCAACCTGTATGTGGCCCAATGGTTTGGCGGGCAGATCCTCAAGATCTCTCCCGCAGGCAAGCTGCTGCATGCCTTTGCGATCGCCGCGGGGCAGGGCACGACAAACGTCGCATTCGGACCCGGCGAGAGGGATCTCTACGTCACGGTCGTGAAGGACCCCAATGATCCGAAAGCCAGAGGCAGCGTCGTCAAAATCCCCAATGTCGAATAACAAGACCTAAGGAAGCACTCAATGGACCTTAAGATCAACGATCACACCGTCACCGTCGCCGCTGGTCCGGACCTACCGCTGCTGTGGGTTCTGCGCGACCTTTTAGGCATGACCGGCACCAAGTTCGGCTGCGGCATGGCGCTGTGCGGTGCCTGCACGGTATTGATCGACGGCCAAGCGCTGCGTTCTTGCGTGATGCCGGTTTCTCAGGCGGTGGGAAAGAACATCACCACGATCGAGGGGATTGGCGCCTTGCCGGTGGGCGCGGCCCTGCAAGGCGCGTGGCAAGAGATCAACGTGCCTCAATGCGGCTACTGCCAGGCCGGTCAGATCATGTCCGCAGCCGCGCTGCTGCAAGCCAAGCCGCAGCCGAGCGACGCCGACATCGATGCCGCCATGTCGGGGAATATCTGCCGCTGCGGTACCTATACGCGCATCCGCTCGGCCATCAAACAAGCGGCAAATCATGCCGGGGTGACGAAATGAACGCGGTCGCCGATGCGATCGTTGCGTCCGAGGCTTTGAGCCGCCGCGAATTCTTGCGCCGCCTTCAAGCCATGGGCGGCCTGCTGCTGGTTGCCGACGGTCTGCGCATCGTCAAAGCGGCGGATGCCCCGAAATATGGCGCCGAGGGAATGGAGCACGGCACCATCGACAATCCTTTAGTGTTCGTCATGGTCGGCGACGACGGCTGGGTCACGATCGTCGCGCACCGTTCGGAAATGGGCCAAGGCGTGCGCACCGGCATGCCGCTCATCGTCGCGGACGAAATGGAAGCGGATTGGAACAAGGTCCGCGTACAGCAGGCGCCCGCCGATGAAGTCAAGTACGGCAACCAAGACACCGACGGCTCGCGCAGCACGCGGCACTTCATCGACCCGATGCGCCGCTGCGGCGCGGCTGCACGCATGATGCTGGAACAGGCCGCTGCACTGTACTGGAGCGTGCCGGTCGCCGAGGTGCACGCCGCCAACCATGAAGTGCTGCATGGCAAGACGGGGCGGAAGCTGGGCTTCGGCGCGCTGGCGAAACGCGCTGCCAAGCTCAAAGTGCCTCCGACCAGCGCACTGCGCTTGAAGAAGGCCGAGGAATTCCGTTATGTGGGCAAGGGCAAGGTAGCGCTGATCGACGGACACGACATCGTCACCGGCCAAGCGCAATATGGCATCGATCCCTGGTTCAAAGACATGAGTTTTGCGGTCATTGCGCGCTCGCCGGTGCTGGGCGGAAGCATCAAGCAGTTCGACGGCAAGGCTGCGGCCGCAGCGCCGGGCGTGCTCAAAGTGATGCAAATGCCCGCCCCCGTTGCGAAGGCCACTTTTCATCCGCTCGCAGGCGTTGCGGTGATCGCCAACTCCACCGGCACCGCCATCGCGGCACGCAAACTATTGAAGATCGATTGGGACGACGGCGCCAACGGCAGCTATGATTCCGATGCCTATCGCGCCGCCATGCAAGAGTCGGCGCACAAGCCCGGCCGGGTGGTGCGCGAGTCAGGCAATATCGATACCGCGCTGAAAGCGGCCGCCAACACCATCGAGGCGGAGTACTACATCCCGCACATTGCCCATGCCACCATGGAACCTCCCTGCGCCGTTGCGCGCATCGTAGCCGGCAAGTGCGAAGTGTGGGCGCCGACCCAAGCGCCGCAGGCAACGCGCGAGGACGTCGCGAAATATCTGGGCATCTCCGCAGACAATGTCACCGTGCATGTCACGCTGCTCGGCGGGGGCTTCGGGCGCAAATCAAAACCGGACTTCGCCACCGAAGCGGCGCTGCTGTCGCAGTCGCTCGATGGGCGTCCGGTCAAAGTGACCTGGACGCGCGAGGACGATCTGCATCATGACTATCTGCACACCGTGTCGGTCGAATACCTGAAGGCCGGGATGGATGTCAACGGCAAGGTCAGCGCGTGGCTGCATCGCAGCGTGGCACCCTCGCTGGCGACGCTCTTCAATCCCAAAGCCGATCACGAAAGCGGCGGGGAACTCGGTATGGGCTTCATCAATATGCCTTACGACATACCCAATCTGAGGATGGAGAACCCGGAAGCGAGCGCGCATTGCCGCATCGGTTGGTTTCGTTCCGTCTCCAACATACCGCATGCCTTTGCCGTGCAGTCGTTCGTGGCGGAGCTAGCGGCGAGTGCCCATAAGGATCATCGCGATTACCTGCTGGAACTCATCGGGCCGGCGCGCAAAATCGATCCGAACAGCCTGCAAGACAAGTGGAATCACGGCGAATCGCCACAGCGCTACCCGGTAGATACAGGCCGCCTGCGAGGGGTCGTCGAGAAGGTCACGCAGGAAGCCGGCTGGGGCAAGAAATTCGCGCCCGGGCACGGCCAAGGGTTGGCGGCGCACTACAGCTTTGTCAGCTACGCGGCGGCGGTGGTGGAAGTGGACATCGATGACCTGGGACGAATCAGTGTTCCGCGGGTGGATGTCGCATTCGATTGCGGTCCGCAGGTCAACCCGGAACGCATCCGATCGCAGCTCGAAGGAGCCGTGATCATGGGCTTGAGTCTCGCGATGTTCGGCGAGATCACCTTCAAGAACGGCCGTGCACAGCAGGATAATTTTCACCAGTATCGGGTGATGCGAATGAACGAGGCGCCGAGCGACATCCGCGTGCACCTGATTCCGTATACGGATTGGACCATGCCGCTGGGCGGCGTCGGCGAGCCTGGTATTCCACCCATTGCGCCGGCTTTGTGCAACGCAGTGTTCGCGGCAACCGGCAAGCGAATTCGCCGGTTGCCCATCAAGGATCAGGCTCGACGATCGACTTGAGCAGCATTTCGCCACCGAAGACTCTGGCCGGCCTCGCACCGCCGCCGTTAAAGGCCGCGTCGTTCCTTAAAACCGTTCGCGCCTCCAAGGGCAATCCCTTCGAGATCATGCCGCTCGCTGCGTACGAGCAGCCTGTCTATCTGGCCACATCGCCGCTCGGCAAGGTACTCATCGTCAACGATCCGGAAGGCGTACGCCGCATCCTGCTGGACAATGTCGCCAATTATCCGAAGCATGCGCTGGGCGATGAATTCTTCTCGGCCATGTTCGGCGAAGGCCTGCTGAGCGCGCCTCCCCTCAAGTGGCGCACGCATCGCAAGGTAATGGCGCCCTCCTTCGGCACGCGCACGGTGGACGCGTATGCGCCGGCAATGGTGGAGACCACAGTCGCCTTCGCGCAGCACTGGGATACGCTGCCGGAATCCGCGGAGATGGACATCGCGGAGGAAATGAAGGCGCTGACCTTGAAGATCATTTGCCGCACCATGTTTTCCTCGGATGCCGAAGAGCTGGCGACTTGTTCCCGCGGGGCACTCGACTTCGCCCAGGCATCGATGGAATTTGGACTGCTGGATATTTTGCCGCTGCTGGGGCCCTGGCGCATCAGACGCAAGCAGGAGGCCATCCGCGTGCACTTTAGGAGCATGGATGCGGCCATTTACCGCTTGATCAGCGAGCGCGAAAAGATCCGCGACGAGGCGCCCAAGGACCTCTTGACCCGGCTGGTCGCCGCGAAGGATCCGGACGACGGCGCCGGGTTGAACGCGACCGAGGTTCGCGACGAGGTCATCACGATTTTCATGGCCGGACACGAGACCACGGCGGTAACGATGACGTGGGTGTGGTATCTGCTGTCGCAGCACCCGGCCGAAGAGGCCAAGCTGCACGAAGAATTGGATGACATGCTCGGCGGCCGGCCTCCGACGGTCGAAGACCTGCCGCAATTGCCCTACACCCGCATGGTCATCGAAGAGGCGATGCGGGTCTATCCGCCCGCGCCGGGCATTACGATTCGGGAAGCCCTGGAGCCGGACGAGATTTGCGGCTTCAAGGTGACTCCGGGCCTGCAAATCATGATCGCGCCCTGGATACTGCACCGCCACCGCAGCCTATGGCGCGATCCGGAGCGCTTCGATCCGACGCGATTCAGCAAGGAGTCGAATGAAAAGCGCCCGCGCTTTGCCTACCTGCCTTTCGGCGGCGGACCCCGGGTTTGTATCGGCGCGACGCTGGCCATGACCGAAGCGTCCTTGATCCTCGCCGTGCTGGCACAGCGATTCCACCTGCGGCTCAAGGAGCATCAGGACATTCGGCTGCAGACCCGCATCACCCTGCGTCCCAAAAACAAAATGATGACCATTTTGGAGCGACGCGGCACCGCGCGATAAACGCACCGCGCGCAATGGTCGCGAGACAGTCGCGCGGCCGAATCAAGCCGTTTCGGCGATGCTTCGCTGCTCTTCACCATCGGGATTCAGCGCAATCTTCGGCACATTGTCGAAAATCATGGTGGCTTGGGTACCCGTGGAATACGCCGGCCAGCGCGGCAGGTGGGCATGATTGGGATTGCCGGTGCGCGCGAACTGGATCCAAGCGTCGCACATTTTGCCCGCCAACGTCCGCGCGTCGACGCCTCCGCCCGTCATGGTCTCGCAGCGATCGGTGTTGTCGAACACGAACGCGATCTCGGAGCAATGAAACGCGCGCGGGCGCCCGCTCAAAATGGGCGTCTGCCAGGTAAACCAGTACAAATAGGCCGGCGCCCCAGCCTGCACCGCTTTGAGCTTCGCCTGTTGGATGGCGCTCCCGCGCACGCCGGCCGCGGCAATGCGCGACCAAAGATCGAATGGCTTGGCTTGTGGCGCCCGGTCACGAAAGGCAGCGATGATGGTGTTTGCCTTCTCGCCATAAACCTCCCGCACCCGAGAATGCAAGATCTCATCCGACATCGCCTCGTATTCCGGATGATCGATCGCCGTGACGAATTCATTCAGGGTCGTGCCGATGATCATCGGGATATCGCGCGAGATCGCCGGGGCCTGCGGATCGAATGGATGCGTTGGGAGGGTCTTGCCATCCACCACGGGTGCAAATCCGATTGAATCGGAGATGCGGCGAAAGTCCGGAATTCCGCCGCGCGGCCTGGGCCGATCACGGAATGCTTTCTGAGCTGCATCTAAGATCTGCTGAAACGGGAGCGCGTGGATTTGGGCCAAGGTATCGCGCGTAAGACCCAATGCGCCGACGACAAGATCCGCTGTCTTTTGAGCGTTCTGCTGCGGGATCCCGCGCAGCAGCGAACCGCTTTCGACAATCGCGCGATGAAACAAGCCCTTGGCTGCCGGCATGGCCATGAGCGCCGAGACCTTGCCGCCCCCGCCGGACTGACCGAAAATCGTGACACTCGAAGGATCGCCGCCGAAATTCTCGATGTTGTCGCGCACCCACTCGAGCGCTGCGACAATGTCGAGCATGCCGAGATTGCCGGCCGCGGCATACTGATCGCCGTAGTTCGACAGATCGAGATACCCAACGACATTCAAGCGGTGGTTGAGCGATACCACCACGACATCGCCGCGCCGGGCGAGATTCTCTCCATCATAGGAGCGAAGTTCCTGGCCGGAGCCTGCCGTGTATCCGCCGCCGTGCAGCCACAGCATCACGGGGCGCCTTTTGTGATCGTTTATGCCCGACGTCCAAATGTTGACGCGCAGGCAATCTTCACTCTGCACGCCGTCGTCCCACGCAAACATGAAGGCCTCTTCGTCGTTCGCCCAGCCGGCGCGGGATCTCTGCGGCGCGACATACCCGTATTGACGCGAGCTGCGAACGCCGGCCCACGGTCTCGGCTTCGCGGGCGGCATGAACCGGTTGGCGCCGGCCGTATCGTCGGCGTAGGGAATGCCTTTAAAAGTGTAGATTGCGTTGCGAATGTAGCCGGCCACCCGTCCTGCACGCGTGGCGGCAATGGCCTCACCGTCGCGCGCCACTAACGGCATCGGGTTCGATCCATTGGCTCGCGCCGGCGCGGCCACGGCATCCGATCTCGCGCCCGGCCCCAGTGCGCCACATGCGATCGCCGCCGCGCCCTTGAGCAATGTGCGCCTCCGCAGCGGAGGGCTGGAGACCGGCGGGAGGGGCGGCGAAATTTGCTTAACTTTCATGGCATTTGCGTCAATGAGCAGTCTGGTCGAGCGCCGTGACCTCGGCGGGTGTGATGCTGTCCTTGTAATGATTTTCGAAGTGCGTTCGGACGTAATTGATGACCGCGGCGATCTGTGTGTCACTGAGCGTCATGGGCGGACCGTCGAAGCCGATGGCGTGCTTGACGCCGAATGCCGGCATATTGCGCCTCCCCGCCAAAATAGTCAGTGCCATGTATTGGCGGGAGGACAAAGCAAGGTCTTTCGCGAGCGCGGGATATCGGCCTGCGCCGACAGCGCCCCGGCCATCGGCCATGTGGCAGCCTTGGCATATGCGTTGGTAGATCTGCCGGCCATCCGTCGTGCCGAACGGCGTCGAGTCGAAGATGCCCGCAGTGTCCGCACGTGCAGGCGCGTCGAGCACGACACTCCACACAAAACCGATTGCAATCAAGGCGGAAACAACCCCGCCGATGGTGTATCGCCCCTTCTGCCGGATCATGCTTGGGCTCCTGCGCTGATCGCGCGTTGGTGCAACCGGTCAATCGCATCGAGCGCCGACGTCACAGCGCCCTCTTGCCAGGCCGGCAGATACGAAGCGTGCTCCCCGGCAAGCACGATTCGTCCGTCGAAGGCGCACAGATTGTCATAGTGCTGAGCACGGGCTTCATCGCTCCAGAGCCCGAAGCAACCCATCGCCGAGGGGACGCGATGCCAGGCAACCGCGATGCCGTTGTCGAATTCCTTGCTGTATTGCGGATGAATTTGGCTGCCGTATTCCACGGCCTTCGACACGCGTTCCGCCGGCGTCATGGACGAGAACTCCATTGAATTGACCATATCCCAGATGTAGGCGCCTAACAGAACACCCTTGCCGCTGCGAAAGAACTGAGAGCTGGGGTAGCTGATCTGGCCGATGGGCAGGTCGGTATAAGTAATTCCGCCGTAAATTTGTTCATCCTCCTCCCAGAAGCGGCGTTTGAACTGAAGGCCCACCTTGAGCCCGGTGCAATAAGGAACCGCCGCGATGGCTTTGGCCATCGGAGCGCCGACGTTCATCGGAATCTGGCCCAAGATCGAGAGCGGGATGGTGCAGACACACCAGGCCGCCTTCACCGATTCGCGCCTAGCGCCTGCACTCTGGTCTTCAAAGGTGGCACTGACACCCGCGTCGTCCTGGTGGATGTCGATGACCTTGGCGTTGTAGCGGATCAGGTTTCCAAGCTCGCGCGCAAAGGCCTCGCCCACATGTCCCATGCCGCCGACCGGCTGGAACAGAGTGGTCTGCATTTCATACATTTCGCCGAATGCCAGCGCCGCCCATAGCCCGGACTTCAACAAGTCGCTCGTGGTCACGGGTCCCGAAAACTCCGGCCGTGCCGTCAGGCCCCCGCCCGGATCGCGTGCGTAACCGCGCCGATCGGCGCTGCCGCCCCCTTTGACGTATCGATAGTTCTGATCAAGACCACCGCGAAAGCGAAGCGAGTCGAGCAGAATCGCGCGATCCTCGGCGTTCACCTCCGAATCGAGCGCGTGACCTTGCGTCGCCTTCGCCAGCAATTCGGCAACATGGCCATCGTAATCCGCCTTGACGGTGCGCACCCGTTGCGGGTTCCCGCCGAACGCCTTGCGGCTATGCACGTAGGCGTTGTAATTGACCTGCACGAAGGGCTCCAGCGCGACTCCCAGCGTTTTGCAGTAGCTCAGCATGCCGCGATGGTGGTACGGCAGCCGCCATGGACCCGGGTTTATATACAGACCCGGATCGAAGCGGCACTCCTGGGTCTCCCCTCCCAATTCCGTGTAGCGATCACCGCCCCGCAGAGTCCAGTTGCGGCCGCCTGCACGTGCGTTGTATTCGAGCACGGTCACTTTGTAGCCGGCGTTGCGCAATTCGTACGCTGCGACGAGGCCGGCGATGCCGGCGCCGAGCACCAGCACCGAGGCCCCTTTTGGAGCGGCGTCCAAGCGGATTGGACGCTGAAACTGCGATTCGCCCGCAAACCCGAGACTATGCATGGCCTGGTACATCGCAGTACCGCCGGCGCTCAGACCAATCATCGTCAACAGTTGCCGCCGCGACATCCCCGGTTTGGTTTGTTCTGTCATTCTATTCACCTGGTGGAGGGATGCCGCGCAGGATAGCGCATATGCGGCAGTGGGAAATGCATTCTATAATCGCGGGGCAGTGTGCCGTACATGCATCCAAGCCTTCGCCCTCATACTTGCGCTGCGCGTTGCGCCGCTTCACGCGGCCGATGACCGATCCTGGACCTTTGATCGCTCGACCTTTGATCAATCTGCCGCTCCGTGCAGCGACTTCTACCAGCACGTCTGCGGCGCCTGGGACAATCAAGCTCACATAGGGCCGGATCAGTCCTCCGCTTCATGGGCAAGGGACGCTGTAATCAGGGCCAACGACGGGGATCTGAGAAAATTACTGCAAGGGGACGACGGCTCGGCTGGTCCTGAAGTCACCCGGCTACGGACCTTCTTTGCGGCGTGCATGAACCGCGACAGTGCAACCGAACGGTCTGCAGGCAAAACGTTGGCGGCCTGGCGCGCGCGCCTGGACCGCGTCAACTCGCATGAGCAATTCATGACGGCCTGGCTCGATTTGCAAAGTCACGGCGTGAATGCGGTGATCACCTACGCGGCGCAGCCCGATCCGAGCGATGCCGCACATTTCCGCGGAGTCTTTCTTCAGGGAAATCTCGGACAAAGACGTCTGGCGTATTCCGAAAAAAGCCCGCAGGCCGACGCGCTACGCTTGCGTTATCGCGAGCATGTGGCACGAATGTTCGAGCTTGCCGGGACTCCCAAGGCACGCGCTGCGCAGGGGGCAGAGGCGGTCTTGCGCCTCGAGTCCACACTTGCCTCAGCCTCGCTGCCCTACTTTGATCAGTTCGATCCGAAGACCGGCGAACATCCTGTTACGCCGGCGGAGCTCAGCGTGCTTGCGCCGCACGTCGACTGGACGCGTTTCTTGAAGATGGCCGGGCAAAGGCCGGACCGCATGCTCAATGTCGCTTCGAGCGACTATCTGCGCAGCGTTGATGCATTGATTGCAAATACTCCCGTGGCTGACTTGCGCGCATTCTTAACTTGGCAATTCATGAACACGTTTCCGACGGCATTGCCGGATCGGTTGGCGAGAGAGGAGCAAGGGTTCGCATCCCGGGGGCTTAAGGCCTCGCCGCGCTTTGCTCAGTGCCGGCTGGAAACAATGAAAAATTTAGGCCTGGAGCTTTCTCGGCAATTCTCCTTGCGCTATGTCGGATCTAAAACGCGGAGTGCCGCGAAGGAAATCGCTGCGCATGTTCAGGACGAAGTGGTCAAATCCACCACGGCCTTCACCTGGCTAACGCCCGCCGCACGCGCCGCTACCGAGCAGAAAGTGCGGCTGCTGGATCTTAAGGTGGCCTACCCCGACAACTGGCCGGAGACGGGTAGTTTTCCATTGAGCCGGCATGCATTCTTGGACAACGTCTTTGCCGCGCAAGAATATGAGCAGCACCGCGAGTGGAAGCGTGTGAATGAGGAGCGGCGACATGATTCATGGGAGGCAACGGTTTATCCAAACGAAGCCGCGGGAATGGCGGCCGCACGTTTGGTGATACCCAACGGCTTCCCGGATCAGACCACCAATTCAATCATCCTGACTGCGGCGTCGCTGCGCCCGCCGCAATTCGATGCAGAAGCGCCTGCTGAAGTCCGTTACGGGACTTTCGGCTTTCTGGTCGGACACGAACTCGGGCACATTATCGAGAATCACGACTACGATGCATTTGGACGCCCCGTCGACGCCTGGAGTCCTGAGGATGTCAGGATGTACGACCAACAGCGCGCTTGCGTGGTCAAGCAGGCCAACGAGTACGTGGCGTTTGATGATGTGCATCTAGACGGCGATAAGACCGAAGGCGAGAACTTCGGGGATCTTAGCGGCGTGTACCACGCATATCTTGCGATGGCGCGTGAACTGGGGGCGCATATATCCGACAAAGGCGATGACGGCCTCACGCCCTCGCAGCGTTTCTTCATCGCCTATGCGCAACAGTGGTGCAGTGTCGAGGGCCCTGACTCGATGCGCGAGAGCATCCGGGACGATGGACATGCGCCGGCGCGCTATCGGACCAATGCGCCGCTGTCCAACATGCCGGCCTTCGCGCACGCCTTCTCCTGTCCGAGTGGATCGCCCATGGTCCGGCCGGAGTCGACGCGCTGCTCGCTGTGGGGATTGGCTTTCCCGGCGCGTTAGCTTCAAAGAGGATTTTGCCGAAGCCATGAGCGCCGTGATGGCCTGGAGCGAAGCGTAAGGTGTTCAAGATCGCCGAGTGGAAGCGAGTCATCGGGCTTTATGGCGTGATTGCGCTCTTGCATGCGCTGGGTTGGGGCTTGTACTTGCACTATGCGCGTTCCTTCCCGACGCTCGTGGGGTTGGGCTTCGCGGCATACATGTTCGGTCTGCGGCATGCATTCGATGCCGACCACATTGCGGCCGTTGACGACACGGTGCGATTGATGCTGCAAAAAGGCAAGCGGCCGATGAGTGTGGGATTTTTCTTTTCTCTGGGACATTCGACGGTCGTCCTGGCACTTGCCGTCGCAATCACATTTGCAACCGCGGCGGTTAGACAGGAACTGCCGCAATTGAGGAGCATCGGAGGAGTTCTCGGCGCCGGCGTCTCGGGCACGTTCCTATGGGTCATCGGGATCTTGAATTTGCTGATTCTGCTGGAGGTTTTGAAGATCTGGCGATTGGCCAAGGCGGGCAAACATGATATTGCGCACTTAGAACGGATCCTTCGCCGGCGGGGCCTGTTCAATAGGCTCTTTCGGGGTCGTCTGCGCAATCTCATGAATCACAGCTGGCAGCTGTATCCGCTCGGCATGTTGTTCGGATTGGGATTCGACACGGCATCCGAAGTGGGATTGCTGACCATGACCGCGGGCGCGTCGATCGGAAATATGCCGATTGCCGCGATTTTGTCATTGCCCCTGCTCTTCGCGGCCGGGATGACCATGATGGACACCACCGACGGGATACTCATGTCGAGTGCTTACAACTGGGCGTTCGTGAATCCCTTGAGAAAGATTTTTTACAACCTCACCACGACCAGCCTGTCGGTGGCCATTGCGCTTGTGGTCGGCACAATCGAACTGTGGCAAGTCTTCATCGGTACGCTCGGCCTGCGAGGTCAAGCGGAGGATTTCATCGCCGGCCTCGATTTTGGCGTGCTGGGATACATCGTCGTGGCCATGTTTCTGTGCGCATGGGCGCTGTCGGTGCTGTATTGGAAATTCGGGCGGATCGAGGCCCGCTATCGGTTGCCGTAGAGCTGGACGGTCGCCAAGCTCAGGATTCTGGGCATTGCCTCAACCGATCGATGAGCCAGCGGCCCGCGGGCCCCGGTGGCTTTGCGGCGAGGTAGACGGCTGACATCGCCATGATCAGACCTTCGGCCGGCAGGTCTTCGATCGTCAATAGCGCGAGGCGGCCCTCGCGAAGGTCTTGCTTCACCGCATGCAGCGGCATGCCGCCCCAACCCAATCCTTTGAGCAAAAATGCGTGCTTCGCAAATAAGTCGCCGAGCCTCCAGGTGAGCGGCGACATTACGCCGAATTCGCGCCCCGCCGACAATGCCGACCGGTCGGTGAGCACGAGCTGCACGTGCTTGGCGAGTTCTGTTTTCGCGATGATTCCCTTGATGGCGGCCAGCGGGTGATCGCGCGCCGCCACCATGACCATTGCGACGCCCTCGAGCCGCTCGGCAGACATGGAAGGCGGCATCAAGGGAAGCGAACCCACCACCCCCAAGCTGCAGCGGCCATCGAGCACCGGCGTGAAGGCGCCTCCCAGTGCCTCGACATACAGACGCAACGGCGTGTGCGGAAAGCGGAGCCTGAAATCCTTGGCGGATTCCGTGATTGCCTCGATGGGGAACATCACGTCCACCACCGCGGAGAGTTCCGACTCGAGACCTCCCGCAATTCCCTTGGCCCGCGCCTTGAGAAGATCAACGTTCGCCATGATGCTGCGTGCATCGGCGAGCAGCAGCACGCCGGCGTCCGTCAGTTTCGGATAACGGGCTGACCGATCGAAGAGGGTTACGCCGACTTGTGCCTCTAGATTGCTGATCAATTCGCTGATCGCGGACTGCGCTCGGCGCAATTTACGCGCACCCGCTGAAAAGCTGCCCTCGTCCACCGAGGCAATGAAGGCTCTCAACTGATCCAGTGAAACCCCGTCGAGCATGGCTCATACTATCAGCTTTACCGATGGATAGTATCGCAACATAACGGCTTCTCGCGGGAGATGAAGGCGTGCAGCATAAAGCCATTCGAATGTTCAATCACACAAACCTTCGGGTGGCATATGCAATTACTTCATTTGGATTCCAGTGTTCTTGGGCCCAACTCCGTCAGCAGGGCACTCTCGGCCGAGATCGTGGCGCGTCAGCTCGCCCTGCATCCGGGCACCCGCGTCGTGCATCGTGATCTGGCAGTCGATACCGCGCTGCATTTGTCAGGGGCGCATCTTGCGGCGTGGCAAGGCAGCGCCGTCGAGGATGCCCAGTTGGGCGCAGACCTTGCGAAAGGCAACGCTTATCTGGACGAGTTGTTCGCCGCCGACATCATCGTCATCGGTGCGCCGATGTATAACTTTTCGATCCCTTCCCAGCTCAAGGCTTGGATCGATCGCATCGTCGTTGCCGGCAAGACTTTCCGCTACGGCCCAAATGGACCGGAGAGCCTGCTGCCCAAAAACAAAAGGGTTTTCATCGCATCGTCGCGAGGCGGCGTCTATGCGGGCGGCACGCCGGCGGCGGCCCTCGAGCATCATGAGAGTTATCTCACCGGCGTGTTGGCATTCATCGGCTTGAAGGACGTGACCATTGTTCGCGCGGAGGGCACTGCAATGGGCGCTGCCGCCAAGGAAGCTGCAATGGCGCATGCGCGCGATGACATCGCAGCGATGGCGGCGTGATTTAGCGTGCCGCGGGCAGCAATTCGCGCAAGGTCACCACCGCAGACAGGCGAACCCGTGGCACGCTCAACTCAACCGGACGAGCGCATCCTTATTGAGCACGGGCAAGCCTAGCTGCGCTTCGTGCACGGCCACCAAATCGCGATCGTCATGCTGCCAGGGATGAAAGCGAGGCCGGAAGAATGCCAGCCACGCCGGAAAGACTTGGCGCAGCAGGCCGGGGTAAATCGCCAGATACCAGAAAATGTTCAGGCCCGCACGCGGTCCATCGATACCGTCCTGACGAAGGAATTCCCGCATGGCGCGCACGCGGCCTCGGACGAAGTTAAAGCTGATGTTCAGCATCACCAAGCAGCGCAATTTCCAGCGCTTATAGGCGGAGAGCTTCGCGGTGGCCGCGAGAAAAGTGTCGAATGCCACGCCCTTGTGCTCGATCTCCTCGATGGCGTGCCACTTCCAGAGCCGCGCGGCGTCGGGAGATGCGTGCTTGAAATGACGTTCGTATCTCAAGCAGGCATGCGCAATGATGGCTGTGAAATGCTCCAGAGCAACGGTGGTGACGAGCCCGAAGACGGGAGGCTTACTTTTTAACTCCGTCAGCCGTGCATCCAGATCCGCGTGCATCGGGGTCACATCGTAGCCGGTTTGCTCCACTTGGCTGTTCAAGTACCCATGCTCGCGGCTGTGCGCAGCCTCCTGCTTGATAAAGGCGTCGATTTGCACCTGTTGCTGATGGGGTACGGCATCTCGAAAATTCCGCACGCTTTCGATGAAAAACGCCTCGCCTTTCGGAAACGTAAGCGACAAGCTGTTGTAAAACGCCGTGGCGACGGCATCGCCGCCGTTCCACCAACGCTCGGCGGAACGTCCGCGCGCGAACATCACATTGCGCGGTTGGATGCGCAAGTCCGTCGGGGTGGGCGAAGCAGGTTCCATGGCAGCTCGATCCGAAGCTTCAGGGAGCCTTTAAGTTAGTCGCTATTTATGTGCCCGTCAATAGTACATTGATGCGCACATAAATTACTTCTCTCGCAATGCAGCAAGGGCCTGCGCGAAGTAATCCCGCCGCTGGGCGGCCCCGGCCCCCAGCACGCTGCCCAGCAGCGGTCCTACCGAGGATTCGGCGTAGGCGGCGAACGCGAGAATCAGGGCGATGCGCGCAATGCGTTTGGAATCGGACTTGGAGCGCGGGCGCGCCCTGCTGGCGATGAACTCCGCGAGCATCCGATTCAAAGGTTCCAGCCTCGAAGTCTCTCCCGAGCGGACCAACCATCCTAGAACCCGGCCCAGGCCGTTCTGGCTGAAGAGATCGAAGACACGAACCACCACGGCGCGGTAGTCATGCTCGAGGTTGCCCATCTCCACATCCACGGTCTGCAATCCGGCCAGCAACTCGCGCACCAAATCCTCCGCAATGGCCGCGTGCAGACCGGCGGCTGACCCGAAGTGATGGCTCAAATTCGGATAAGTTACCCCCGCCACGTCGGCTACCGCGCGCATGGTGAGTACTTCGTCCGACCCTTCGACAATCAGTCGCCGGGCCGCAGCCAGCGCTTGGGCACGCATGTCGGAAGCCGCGCGCCGGATACGCCGTGCAGGCCCGGCGCTTGCAGATTTCTTCTTCACGTCCAAGAAGTCTGCGCGATGCTTGCATTGGTGGCAACTGCGCCAAGCGAGCGTGGGACGCGTGCCGTTCGGTTGCCGATTGGGCTCCGCCGTGTCTAAATACTCCAATGGCTCGAGCAGCAATTCTTGTGTGCGGGATTGCGGCGTTTCTGGCGCTCTCAAGTTGCCGGACGCCGCGCCCTACACAAGATGCAGAGCAGAAACGCGAGGTCCCGCAGGGTGCACCTACTCAGGCGGCGCCGCCCACGTACCCAACGCCTGTCCCTGTGCAACCGTCGGTTCCTGTGCAACCGTCGGTTCCTGCGGCACCTGCTCCGACGGCGAAACCAAGCAGTACCCATGCAGCCGCCACCGCAACTCCCAAAAAAGCCACGTCGCCGCCGGTCGCATCGCCGCCCGTCGCATCGCCGCCGAAAGCACAGCCGGCACCGGCGACGCCGGCAGCGCCCAAACCTCCATCGCTCGATCTGAATTCGCTCGAGCAGCGGCTGAAAGACACCCGCGCGATCGGCGTCTTTACGAAATTGTCACTGAAGAATCAGGTGGACGACTTGCTGAGCGAGTTCCGTGCGTTTCACAAGGGCGGCGCCAAGACGCCCCAATCCGAACTGCGGCAGAAATATGACTTGTTGATTATCAAAGTGCTCTCGCTGCTGCAGAATGGCGATCCGCCGCTCGCGTCGGCGATTGCATCTTCACGCGAGGCCATCTGGGGAATTCTGATGGATCCTCAAAAGTTTGCGAACATCTAACATTCAAGGAGCTACCGTGAGTACGCGCATAGGCAGATTGGTTTTCGCAGCACTGGTGCTGGGCGCCGCGTCCTGGGCCGTAGCAGACGCATCCAACGGCAGGGACTTGCAGGCCACCATCGTCCTCAACGGCCATCCATGCGATCAGGTCGTCGACAGCAAGCGCAATGCCGACAGCGACTACACGGCGGCTTGCAAGGACGGCAATCGGTATCGGGTGTTTGTGGACCCCAAGGGCCGAGTGGTCGTCCAGAAGTTATAGCGGCTGTCTTGAACAAAAAAATCGCACCGCGGGATTTTCGAAACGCCTTCGTCGCCGTCATGACCACCGAACGGGACGGCTTTCGCGAGGCCATGGGCTTTGAGACCAAATCCTACAACTACTACGTGCGCTCGACGATTTATCCGAAAATCGCGCGGCATCTCGGTCTGCAGGCATGGAACAAGGAGTACTACACCCTGGACGGCATGCTGTACGAGGAGCGCGGCATCGACAATACCGGCAAGTACGCCTCGTACGCGAACTGGGTTTCCGTCGCCATAGAGCACGAGAATGACGCTTCACAAGCGCACGAGACCATGAACAAGCTTCAGCTGTTCAACGCCCCCTTAAAAGTATTGATCACTTACGCCCAGCTGGGTCAGGCCACCGATACGCTGCTGCGCAAGTATGAGAACATCATCAAGGCCTCCGATGTATTCAATGACGTCGCAACGCTGCGCCAGCAGCTCGTAATCCTCGGGACGCCGAAAGCGGTCGCAGAGTGGCGTTTCTACGCGTACGAGAATGACGGCTTTGTTTTGATGCTGCCGGCCTGATTTTTTGGTTGCCGCTTACTGCGGCTCGGGCGCGGCGCTGTCTTTGAGTTTTTGGAGTTCCAATTGGCTTTGCCCGATCCCGGCGGCGGGGACTTCCTCTCGCGCGCGATCGGCAATGGCCTGCCAGCTCGCGGCGACGCGTTCGGCGGCGCGCTCATCGGCACCGGCATGGATACCGTGGGTCAGCGTTATGTGGGCCTGCTCATAACTGCCCCCGCCCGCGCACAGAATGGTGCGGCTTGGGGCATCGTCGCTGACCAGCGCCAGTACGCCCGGGCTGACTGCGGACGGCGGCAGCAACCGCAGCGTTTCTTCGGACATCAGCCCGTCCAACATCCGAGTTCCGGCAGATGGCGCAATGCAATTAACCCGAATGTTGTACTTCGCGCCTTCCAACGCCAGGGTCTGCATCAGTCCGACGAGGGCAAGTTTGGCTGCGCCGTAATTGGCTTGCCCAAAATTGCCATACAGACCCGACGAAGAAGTCGTCATGACGATGCGGCCATAGGACTGCTCCTTCATGTGGTCCCAGACAGCCTTGGTGCAATGAACGCTACCCATGAGATGCACCTCGATCACACTGCGAAAATCCCCAAGACTCATTTTAGAAAAGGACTTATCGCGCAATATTCCGGCGTTATTCACAAGAATGTCGACCTTCCCCCACCGGCCCACAGCCTGTTCGATCATTGCCTGCACCGCGGCGAAGTCCGTTACCGACGAAGCATTCGCGACCGCCTCACCGCCGGCGTCGCGGATCTCTTTCACGACGGCCTCTGCGGCGGCAGACGATCCGCCGATGCCGCCGACCGAACCGCCGACGTCGTTGACCACGACCTTGGCGCCGCGCCGCGCGAGCAGCAGTGCATGTTCGCGGCCCAGGCCTCCTCCGGCCCCCGTAACCACCGCGACTCGTCCGGATAAATCGATTTTCATGCAGGCCTCATGGTGAAAGCCTGTAAATCTACCACCAGCCGGGCCTGAACTACGGTTCGACCCAAAATCTCGCGCCTTCGGCGTCGAGCACAAGATGGCCCGAAGCGATACGGTTGATCCAGCGGGCAGTCTCCAGCGTGCCTCCGAAGCAGAAAAAGTGAGGCGCGATGACGCGGGTCGAGCTTGGCAGCTGCATCAGCCGCATGACGTGCTGCTCGGGCGTCGTGGCCAGCTCGGCAATACCGCTGAGGGCGCTCAGGTTGCGCATCACGGTGCGCAGCGACGCACCGATTCCACAGCGCATCGCAAACTTGATGAGCTTCGAGAGCGGCGCGGGTCCGGCAATTCCAGCGAGGATGGGCAAGCGCACGTCGTTGCGCGCCAGCTCCGGTTCCCAGTCGCGCAGCGCGTTGCCGTTGAAACCAAACTGCGTGACGATGAACATCGCCAAGCCGGTGCGCTCGGCGAACGCCTGCTTGGCCTTCAGGGCGTTCCAGAGCAGCGACTGTGCGAGACCCCTCTGTCCTTCCGGATAGCCGGCAACGCCGATTCTCTTGACGCCGGACTTCTCGATCAGTCCCGCGGAAAAAACATCCAGTGTGCTGTCAAACTCTCCCGCGGGGTGCTCCGTATCGCCGGCGACCAGCAGAATTTGCCCGACGCCGTGTGCGGTCAGTTCGGCAAGCGCGGTACGCAGGGTTTCAGGATAGTTGATGCGCCTTGCGACTATATGCGGCGTGGCCTGAAAGCCGGCCGCTTGCACGGCCAGAGCAGTCTTCACGACTTGCGCCAGGGTGGCACTGGGAACATGTGAGATGTACACCGAGCTGCCCTGCGGCAGAAGATCGCGCAATGGCGGTAGGTGATTTTGCTCGGACGAGGTGATCTCGACCGAGGCGTCGCGTACGAACGCGACGATGCGTTCTTTGAGGGGTACAGAGTGCGCGGGCAGAGACATCATGACTGCGCGCGGACGCGGCTCAGTTCGATTGGCGGCCGGCACCCGCAACCATCTGCGCGGTAATGCGTGTCACGTGCTCGCCCTGATAGCGGCACATTTCAAGCTCCAGTTGCGTGGGCATGCGCGATTCGCTGCCGGCGCCCGTCACGCAACTCGCGCCGTAGGGAGAACCGCCGGTGATCTCGCGCATGGTTGCCAGATCCTTGAATGTGTAGGGCAGGCCAACGATGATCATGCCATGGTGCAGCAGGGTGCTGTGAAAGGAAGTGATCGTGGTCTCCTGGCCGCCGTGCTGGCTGGCGGTGCTGCAAAAGACACTGCCGAATTTGCCGACCAGCGCACCTCGCCCCCACAGAGGACCGGTCTGATCGAGGAAATTGCGCATTTGCCCGGCCATGTTTCCGAATCGCGTCGGCGTTCCAAAGATGACGGCGTCGTACTGCTCGAGCTCCTCGGGTGTCGCGATCGGCGCAGCCTGGTCAAGTTTGAAACCGGCGGTTTTGGCGATCTCGAGCGGGCAGGACTCCGGCACACGCTTCACGATGACCTGGGTATTCGCTACCCGGGCCGCGCCTTCGGCCTGTGCATACGACATGGCTTCGATGTGCCCGTAACTGCTGTAATAAACGATGAGAACCTTGGCCATGTCGGCTCCTTATTATTCGCATAGCGAAATACTTTTCGCTTTCAGGCTACGTCTTGCCCGCGGCAGCGTCAAGCCGCGCACGGAATCTTACGTTTGTGCGCTGAGCGACAGCCACGGAACCACGGCCAGATCGCTCGAGATCTGACGGCTGACCTGCTGCAGCATGGCGAGGCGCTCGCGGATCATTTTTGTCTTGGTGGTGCGCCGCGAATGGCTCGATGAGTTGAGCGCCGCGACCACTCTTCCTGTCTGGTCGAACACGGGAACCGCAAGCGCGATGACGCCGTAGGCCAGTTCGTCCTCGACCGCGGAATAGCCGCAGCGGCGGCATTCTTCGATCAGTGCGCGCAACTTCGAAGGGTCGGTCACCGTGCGCTCGGTGAGCACCTCGAGATTCGCGGTCGCGAAGTAACGCTGCAGCCGCTCACCGCTGACGCCGGCGAGCAGGATGCGTCCCGTGGAGGTCGCATGCGCCGGAAAGCGGCTGCCGACATGCGCTTCCAAGCGCAATAGCGTGCGCACCGAGGTACGGGCGACGTAGACAATCTCGACACCGTCCAACACGCACAGCGCGGCGGAATCCGAGGTGCTGCGTGCCAGCTCCTCCAGATGGTTCTTGGTGAGCTGCTCGATGTTCATCGATTCCAGATACGCGGCACCGAGCTCGAGCACCTTGGGCCTGAGGAGAAAGTCGCGGCCGCTACGGGTGATATAACCCAATTCCTCCAGGGTGAGCAAGCAGCGCCGGGCAGTCGCGGCGGGAATCCGTGCGCTGCGTGCGACGTCGCTCAGGCTCAGGGCTGCGTTATCGCGCGAAAAGGCGCGGATCACGGCGAGCCCCTTTGCGAGTCCTCCCATGGCTTCGCGGCGCGGCGGTGTGGTTTTGCGAGACGGCACGCCTTTCAGTCTATTTCGATATTCGAAATCCCGAAAGGGCTGACTGCGCTGCGCTTGACGTTTCATCCACCTCAAGTCCAGTATGGTTTCGTATATCGACGTGCTTTTCGATAAGCGAAAACAACGAAGGGGGAATTCTTGAAGATCGGGCCACAGGACCGGCACAGCTCGGCGATTTCTACCTCGAATGAGGAGACCATCGTGGTCCGCGGGCGCAATCTCGCTCGCGATCTGATCGGTTCGATCAGCTTCACCGAACACTTCTGGTTGCTCGTGACGGGTTCCATGCCTTCGGCACCCCAGCGCCGCGTGCTCGATGCCACGCTGGTCGCGATCGCCGAGCACGGCATGGTGCCCAGCGTGCAGGCGGCGCGAATGACCTTCGCGGCGGCGCCCGAGGCGATGCAAGGCGCAGTTGCCGCCGGAATCCTCGGCTGCGGTTCCGTCATTCTCGGGTCATCCGAAGCGGCGGGCAACCTGTTTGCCGCCATCGCAGAACGGATCGACAGCGGCGTGAGCATCACCCAAGCGGCACGGACCACCATTCTCGAATGCCGTGGTCAAAAGCGCCCGATACCTGGCTACGG
Source organism: Steroidobacteraceae bacterium (assembly GCA_036263775.1). Classification (GTDB taxonomy): domain Bacteria; phylum Pseudomonadota; class Gammaproteobacteria; order Steroidobacterales; family Steroidobacteraceae; genus Bog-1198. The sequence continues at coordinate 21,241 of DATATA010000078.1, forward strand.
ACACCCCCTGCACAAGCAGCTAGATCCGCGCGTTCTGCGGTTATTCGAAGTCGCGGGCGAGGTCGGCGGAGCAGGCAGGCACGTGCAAATCGCCCGTCACGTGGAAGTGCTGTTGCCGGATTTGGTGGGTAAGCGGCTGGCCTTGAATGTATCGGGGGCGATTCCCGCGGTGCTGCTCGATGCGGGCTATCCGCTTGCGGCGCTCAAAGGCATTCCCATCCTGGCGCGCACCGCCGGACTGATTGCGCACCTATTCGAGGAACAACAGCAAGCCATTGGTTTCGTCATGTCGAACGCCGCTGCGGAGGCAATCGACTATGACGGCGAGGTGCCCGCGGGATTCAAACCATGAGCAGGCAACCCCCGCTTTCAGGAATCCGCGTTCTGGAACAGGGAACCTTCATCACCGGACCATGCGCCGGGATGATGCTAGCGGACCTCGGCGCGGACGTGATCAAGATCGAGAGCCCGGAGGGCGACCCGTACCGCGCTTACCAAGGCGGCCAATATTCGCCGCATTTCCAGGCTTACAACCGCAACAAGCGCAGCCTGTCGCTGGACATGAAGCTCAAAAGCGATTGTGCGTTGTTCGACGGGCTCGCAAGCGAAGCCGATGTCTACATTCAAAACTTTCGGCCGGGTACCGCTGAGCGTCTCGGGGCAGGTGTCGCCCGGCTGCAGAAGGTCAATCCGCGCCTGGTCTACTGTTCCATCAGCGGATTCGGTTCGAGCGGTCCTTATTACGATCGCCCGAGCTATGACTCCGTGGCGCAAGCCCTGAGCGGGTTTTTAAGCGTGGTCGTCGATAACCGGCGGCCCCAGTTCTTGGGACCTGCTCTGGCCGATGCCATCACCGGCATGTACGCCTCGCAGGGCATTCTCGCTGCGCTGGTACAGCGCGGCCGCAGCGGCCGCGGCGCGCATGTCGAAGTCTCGATGCTCGAGGCGATGGCGCATTTTGCGATCGAGCCGTTTGCGGCCTTTTTCGCCTTGGGCGAAACTCCGACTTCCGCCGACCGGCCACGCCTCGCCCAGGCCTACATTTTGCGCACCTCGGATCAGCGCCTGGTCGCCATTCACCTCTCTTCGCTGGAGAAATTCTGGAAGGGACTGGTCGCCGCGCTGGACGCACCGGAACTCAAGGACGACCCGAGATTCAATCCGCGCGAGCGGCGCATCGCCGAATACGAAACGCTGCGCGCCGAACTCGATAACCGGTTTTCGCGCAAGCCCCTCGAGCACTGGATTGCGCGCCTGCAGGCCGAAGACGTGCCCTACGCGCCGGTCAATCTTCTCGAGGACGTGGTACGCGACCCGCAGGTTGAGCATTTGGGAATCGTCGTGCCGATCGATTCGCCGCATACCGCCACCCGCGCGGTTCGTCCCGCCGCGCAATTCGACGGCTCGCGCGCATCCTCGGTGAGCGCCGCGCCGCTGCTGAATCAACACGGCGATGCGATCCGCGCGGCATTGAGCGGCGGGGCAACCTGGCCGGAAACGGCGCCCGGCGGCGCGGCGCGGAGGGCGTAATGCTGTTACCCACAACCCTGGTCGGGAGCTATCCGCAGCCGGAATGGCTGATCGATCGGCAGCGCTTGGCCGGCCGCTTTCCGCCGCGGGTGCGGGCCCGCGAGCTCTGGCGCGTGCCTGAACCCTTTCTGGCGGAGGCACAGGATGACGCCACGCTGATGGCCATCAAGGCACAAGAAGAAGCGGGCCTCGACATCATCACCGACGGAGAAATCCGGCGCGAGAGCTATTCAAACCGGTTTGCGACCGCACTCGACGGCATCGACCTCGACAATCCGGGCTCCGCGCTCGACCGTAGCGGCCATCCGAATCCGGTGCCGCGGGTGGTCGGCAATATTCGCCGGCGTCATGCGGTCGGCGTGCGCGACCTCGAGTTCCTGCGCCGTCACACGTCAAGGCGCGTGAAGGTGACGGTGCCGGGGCCGTTCACCATGGCGCAGCAGGCGCAGATCGACCACTACGGCGGCAGCCGTGAACTCGCGGCCTTGGATTACGCGGCCGCTTTGAACGAGGAAATTCGCGATCTGTTCAACGCCGGCGCCGACGTCGTGCAGATCGACGAGCCCTACATGCAAGCGCGTCCCGAGGAGGCACGCGCGTTCGGGTTGGCAGCCCTCAATCGGGCGCTGCAAAACGTCGTGGGTACCACCGCGGTGCACATCTGTTTCGGGTATGCAGCCATCATTCATGTTCGGCCGTCCGGCTATTCGTTCCTGCCGGAGCTGGCCGCGTGCCGTTGTGCGCAAGTGTCGATCGAGACCGCGCAGTCCAGCCTTGACTGCGCGGTGCTCGAGCAGTTGCCCGGCAAGAAGATCATCCTGGGCGTCATCGACTTGTCGGAGCCGACGGTCGAGTCCCCGGAAGTCGTGGCGAACCGAATTCGCCGCGCCCTGCCCCATGTGGACCCGAAGAATCTTTTGATCGCGCCGGATTGCGGCATGAAATATCTGCCACGCCAAGCAGCGTTTGGGAAGCTGCAAGCGATGGTCGCCGGTGCGCAAATCGTGCGCGCGCAACTGATTGACGGAGAAGGCTAGCTCGAGCCTCGAATAACGAAAGGGGGATTGCACATGTTCACTGTAATGCGCCGAATTCTGTCGATTCTGGCGGCAGCCTTGGGAATCATCGTCATGGCCGAACCGGTGTGGGCGCAAAGCGCGCCGACTCAGGCGCTCGAGGAAATCGTGGTCACGGCGCGCAAACGCAACGAGAACTTTCAAGACGTACCGATGTCGGTGGATGTATTCACCTCGCAGCAGATTGCGGCGGCCGGGATCGAAACGCCGCGCGACTTCATCGCGATGGTGCCGAACATGACATTGGTCGAAACGCAAAACATCGGCAACTCCTTCATCACGATTCGCGGTATATCGCAGGCGCGCAACAGCGAGCCGTCGGTCGCCGTGCTGGTCGATGGCGTGCTGGAGACCAATCCGTACGAGTTCACCCAATCGCTGTACGACATTCGGCAAATCGAGGTCTTGAAGGGGCCGCAAGGCGCCTTGTACGGACGCGATGCGATCGGCGGCGCCATCATCATTCACACCGCGGACCCCTCCGACAAGTTTGAAGCGAGCACCCGGCTCGGCATCGGCAACGGACTTGCCGAGAAAGCTGCGCTGAATTTGAGCGGACCGCTCGACTCCGCGGGGACGTTGAAGTACCGAGCTTCGTTCAACTACTACAATACCGCAGGCTATATTGAGAACGAGTATCTCGACCGCAAGGCCGACCCCTATCGCGACTACTCGGGACGGGTGCGGTTCCTGTGGACGCCGACGGATAGCTTCAGCGCGGACTTGAGGTTCATGTACGACAAGGCGGAAACGACCGCCTACTACTTCGTCATTCCGCGCAGCGACGAGACCAATCCATTCGCCGATTTCACCACGCCTGGGAACGCGAACGACACCAGCTCACCGATCCAGAACAATAACCTGGGGACGGACAACCGCGACATCCTGGATGTCGCGCTCAAGCTCGACTACAACCTGGCGTATGGAACAATCACCTCGATCACGGACTTCAACCACACCAAGGAAATCGACACCGGCGATGCCTACGATTTTCGACCCGTTGCGACGTCCGACAACTTCGCGCTGACCTCATTTGTCGGCCCGATACCGACGCCTGCGCAGGGTGGGCCGTTCGACGAGAGCCAGAGCCAGTTCATCGACGTGAAGACCATAAGCCAGGAACTGCGCTTCACTTCCCCGGTGGTAAATGGCTTCTCGTGGATCGCCGGAGCCTATTTCGTGCACACCAAGCGCTTCATCTCGACCGGCAATCTGGCGGACCGGGGCGACGGCGTGCCGCCGGTCTTCTCCACGCCGATCGTCGATCCGGCGAATCCATTCGCGACCAACACCAACCAGACTTTCCTGTCTGACGGGCAAGACAACAATGCCTGGGCGGTCTTTGGCGATGCCACCTACGAGTTCAACAAGCAGTGGGAACTCGACGTCGCGCTGCGCTACGACCAGGATCAACGCCAGAACACCACGGATACCCCGGCGGTATTCTTGCCGAGCGCGTCCGCGGTCACCGGAGAAGTCCGCAAGGCGACCTTCAGTGCGACGCAGCCCAAGGCAACGTTGCGCTTCAAGCCCACCGATGATTGGACTTTCTACGGCGGATGGAGCCGTGGATTTCGCAGCGGCGGCTTCAACCAGACCGGTGTGGGCGATGTCGCGCGTGCGAACGCCGTGCTCGGCGTCAATGACCTGTTCCAAGCGGAAATTGCCGACACTTACGAAGTAGGATTCAAGAGTCAGTTTCTGGATCGACGGCTGACCTTGGACGGGGATGTGTTCCATACCCAGTCCAAAAATGGCTACTTTTTCGTCTTCATCGCCGCGGACTCGACCCAGAACTTGGGCAATCTGAGCGCCACCTACAAGGGCGCCGAACTCTCGCTCACTGCTCATCCGACCGATCAATTCGACCTTTACGCCGGCGTCGGTTTCACCGACAGCCGCATCACGGCCATGGCCGATCCAACCGTGATCGGCAACCAGGCGCCGCTGGTGTCGAGGAACACCTTCAATGCCGGTGCGCAGTACAAGCAACCTCTAGCCGATGGCCTCTTGGGCACGGTGCGCTTGGATTACAACGAGATCGGCCGCACCTGGTGGGAGCCGTACAACATCACTTCGCGCGACCCCGTCTCGCTGGTCGATCTGCGTCTTGGGCTACAAGGGCAGAAATGGACGGTCACGGCGTGGTCCAAAAACTTGACCAACACGATCTACAATGCTGAGTTCTCGCCGGGCAACGTCGGGGGCGCCGGCTTTCTCTGGCGGGCGCTGCCGCGGCGCTACGGCGTCGATCTGGACTACAAGTTTTGATTCGGAGGTAAATCTTATGGCTACGACATCCAAGCTGCCATCCCGCCTTCATCACACGGCGTATGTCACGCGCGACTTGGAGGCGACGCGCAGATTCTATGAAGATCTGATCGGCCTGCCGCTGGTTGCCACATGGTGCGAGATCGATGAACTGTTCGGCGCCGAGCGCGTCTACTGTCACTTGTTCTTTGCATTGGGCGACGGCGGCGCGCTGGCCTTCTTCAAGTTTGCCAGGCCGGAGGACGAGGAACTGTTCGGACCGAAGATGCCTGCCTCGCCGTTCCATCACATCGCGCTCAACGTGGACATGGAGACGCAGCAGGGGATCGAGAAGCGTCTGGCTTCGGCGGGCTACAAGGAGCCGCAGAGCTTTGTACTCGAGCATGGTTACTGCCGCTCGGTCTACGTGACCGATCCCAATGGGCTGATTTTGGAATTCACGCTCGATCATCCCAAGGCGGGTGAGATCAATCGCCACCGGCTGGCAAATGCCCATGCCGATCTGAAGCGCTGGATGGCGGGCGATCACACCTCCAACAACACCTACCGCTAGCGATCGGGCGTTCATGAAGCATAGCGTCGATCGAATTCTCACCACGCACGTCGGCAGCCTGCCGCGCAGCCAGGCCGTTACCGATGTGCTGTTCGCGCGCGAGCGCAACGAGGTGAACGATGAACCGGCCGCCGCGGCCGTCATCACCAACGCCGTGGCAGAAGTGGTGCGCCGGCAGGTTGCGGTCGGCATCGATGTCGCCAGCGACGGCGAGATGAGCAAGATCAGCTATGCGACCTACATCGCCGAGCGCTTCGCGGGCTTCGGCGGCGATACGCCGCGAGAACCGGGTCAGGATCTGGTTGAATTTCCGGGGCTGCTCAAAAAGTTGGCCGAGCGAGGCTCGACCGCGAAGTACCGCCGGCCGCGCTGCATCGGCGAGATCCGCGTGCAGAATCCCGCACCATTGCAGGCGGACCTGAAGAATCTGCAGGCGGCGGTTGTCGCCGCCGGCCCGGCCGAGGCCTTCATGAATGCCGCTTCGCCGGGGGTGGTGGCGCTGTTTCAACCCAACGATTTCTATTCTTCTCAAGATGAGTATTTGACGGCACTGGCCGAGGCGTTGCGCATGGAGTACGAAGCGATCGTGCAGGCGGGCATCCTGCTGCAAATCGACGCGCCGGATCTGGCGATGGGCCGCCATACCATGTATCGCGAACGCTCGCTCGAGGAGTTCGATGTGCTCGCCGCGCGGCACATCGCGGTCTTGAATCACGCCTTGAGAAATGTGCCGGCCGACCGGGTGCGCATGCATGTGTGCTGGGGCAACTATGAGGGGCCGCACCATCACGACGTGCCCATGGAGCGCCTGCTGCCCATCGTGCTCAAGGCCAAGCCGCAGGGTTTACTTTTCGAGGCAGCGAACCCGCGGCACGCGCACGAGTGGACCGTGTTCAAGGACCTGAAGGTCCCGGACGACAAAATATTGATCCCCGGAATTCTCGCCACCACTACCAACTACATCGAGCATCCACTCCTGGTCGCCGAGCGAATCGAGCGCTTCGCACACATTGTCGGACGCGAACGGGTGATTGCCGGCACTGATTGCGGCTTTGGGACCTTTGCCGGATTTGGTCCGGTCGAACCGGACATCGCCTACTTGAAACTACAATCGCTGGCTCAAGGGGCGCAGATCGCGTCGCGGCGCCTGTGGCGCTGAGAGCCGACATGCCGGCGAGCGCAGCTAAGGCGGCGGCCGCGACGCCGTTTCGCTTTTACGACAATCGCCAGAAGTACCTGGCCTTCGTCACCACCTGCAATGAGAAGTCCGCCATCGCGCGGCGTGCCGCCCACGAAATGACTTTACTGCGCCCCACCCCGCCGGCCTTGCGCATTTTCGACGCCGGCATGGGCGACGGCACCGTGATCTCGCGCGTCATGCGCAGCACCCATCAACTGTTTCCGACCGTTCCCCTGTTCGTCGTCGCCAAGGAGATCAGTCTCGAGGACGTGCGTCTCGGGCTGGAGAAACTGCCCGATCGGCTGTTCGAGCACCCGGCCACGGTTTTCGTCGTGACCAATTTGAATTATGCCGAGGCGCCGCGCCTGATGCCGCGCGACGCGCATTTGGCGGCCGCGCTCAACTGGCAGGAAGTGCGGATGACGGGCTCGACCGCACATGAATATGCCGAGCAGATCGAAGATCTGGCACCTGCTCTCGCCAACGGCTGGCAGACTACGCCCAGTCCCAAGACCGGCAACCCGCAGGTGGTGCGGCCCTCGGTGCTGGTCATTTATCGCGAGGATCACAAGTTTCTGCTCGATGCGGTAATCCCGAAGCCCGGCCGGATCTTTGAGCATTACGACTTGGTGATCGCCTCGCAGCCTTGGCGGGCACGCATGGGAGCCGAATTCAAAGTGCAGAAAGTGCTGGCCCCCTTGGCCCGCAGTCTGGCCCCGGGCGGCCGGCTGCTCGCCATTCAATCATACGGTCATGATCCAGGCCTGGAAATCATCCAACAACTGTGGCCGGATGAGCGCCCTTTCCAGGTCGACCGCCATGAATTGTTGGCGACTCTGCGCCGTGAGATGGGACGCGATGCCCGCGATTTCAGCCTAAACGTGCCGCCGGATGACAAGGCGGTGTTTCGTTACGAGATGCATACGCTGCCGTCGGAGATCGGCGATCGCATCGGCACCTCGACATTGTTTGCCGCCTGGAACGCCGCCATCTATGTGAATCAGATCGAAGATGAAAGGCTCGATGAAGTTGTACCGAGCGGCGCCTACCTCGCGGCCACCCACAGCGTGCTGCAGAAGCATGGCGGCCTGTGGTTCAACGATGAGGCTTTCGTGGTCGCGCGCCGGCGCGCCTGAGCGAGCGGAGAGGCAACGCCATGAAGAACTACACGCCGCAGTCCGTGACCGAAGCCGTTCTCGAGCAAATGGACGGCACGGAAGATGAGCGCTTGAAAACCATACTGCAGAGCGCGATCCGCCATCTGCATGCCTTCGCCAGAGACGTGAACTTGACGCCGGCTGAATGGCTGAAGGCAATCGAATTCTTCACACGGGTCGGCAAGACCTGCACCGCAACCCGCCAAGAATTCATCTTGCTCTCGGACGCGATTGGCTTGAGCACCCTGGTGAACACGCTGCACGACGCGACCGCGCTGGAGGATGCGACATCCACCAGCTTGTTGGGGCCTTTCTTTCGAGAGGATGCGCCGCCGTTGCCGCTCGGCGCGCAGATATCGACGCGCGACAAATCCGAGCAAATTCTGCTGTGGGGCACGGTGCGTGATGCCGCGGGAGAAGCGATCCCTAACGCCAAGGTCATGATTTGGCAGACCTCCGGTTCCGGGGTCTACGATCTGCAAGAAGGCGACGGCAGCGCGATCGACTATCGCGGCACGTTCCGCACGGATGCGCAGGGAAACTATCATCTGCGCACGGTACGGCCGTTGGGGTACTACATTCCGATGGACGGTCCGGTCGGCGACCTGGTGCGTGCGCAGCGGCGTGAGGGTTGCCGCCCGGCCCATATTCACTTTCTGATCGGCGCATCGGGATTTCGCGAATTGGTCACCGCGCTCTACTTTCCCGATCGCTACCTGGAGACGGATGTGGTATTCGGGGCGTCGCCGGATCTGGTGGTGAAGGAAAAAGTCAACGACCCAGAAGCGCCGATCAAGGGACTCGCGAGCGTGCGCTTCGATTTCGCGCTCGCCCACGAAGGATCTTCGGATCTCGCGAGCGGTCGCGTCGGCGCAGACCCGACCAGGCTCGACGCTCGATAACCCTGCCGCCTCGGCAGCGATAGGCGAGATTTCGCCCGCGCTAGGGACATTTCCTGATCTTGACGCCGCCTTTCTTGAGTGCCTGAAGACTGCGAACGGATGTCTTCGGGGGTACCACCAAAAGGCTGACCTCCTCGAGAGCGGCGACCACAAAGGCCGATGCCGCCATGAGCTTTTCGGACGACGCGAGCACCACGGTCTCCGCGGCGCGTTCGTGCAGAGCACGCTTCACCGCCGCCTCTTCCGCATCGCCGGTGCTCAAGCCCGCCTCGGGGTGTACGCCCGTAACGCCCATGAAGTACAGGTCGGCGCGCAATCGCGAAGCGGCATCGATGACCGAAGCGCCCACGCCAACCATCGAGTGCCTGAACAACCGCCCTCCCAAGACAATAATCTCGATCAGCGGATGCGCGGCAAGCTGCACGGCGACCGTGGGACTGTGCGTCACGATCGTGGCGCTTAGCGCTGGGTCCAGGTGCCTTGCCACTTGCAGCGCCGTGGTGCCGCCGTCGAGGATGACCACCTGGCCGCGCTCGATCATGGCAGCGCCGCATCGGCCCAACGCGATCTTTTCTTGCGGCGAGACGCTTTCGCGAGCATGCAAATCGACGACGGCAGCCGATGCCGGCAGCGCGCCGCCATGCACACGCTGTAGTTTGCCGGCCTGCGCCAGTTCACGCAGGTCGCGGCGGATCGTATCCTCCGAGGTGTCGAATTCACGCGCCAAGTCCTTGGCAATCAGCTGACCGTCGCGCGCCAGGCGCGACAGGAGCAATTTTTTACGCTGCGTGGTGAGCATATTTTTACCGGCGTTGGATTTGGTACTTGCCCTCTCATTGCCGCTATTCTATTATGCACATAATTGCACGATATTGCACTATTATACACGGATGCGCTCATGCCAAATTCACCCGGCGACTGCAGCGAGCCCTTGCTGGTGCTGATCGCCGGTCCCTTCATGTCGGGGACCGGCGGCGACGCTGAAAAGATCGCGGCCAATCGAGCTCGGCTCGAAAGCTACGCGCTGCCTATCTTTCAACGCGGTCACCTGCCGATGATCGGAGAATGGATGGCTCTGCCCATCATCCACGGAGCCGGCGGACGGCAGCCCGGCGACGGAATCTTTGAGGAGTATCAATATCCCGTAGCCCATCGTTTGATCAGCCGCTGCGACGCCGTGCTGCGAATCGCCGGCGCATCGCGCGGCGCGGATATGGATGTCGCGCGAGCGCGTGAGCTAGGGCTGATCATTTATCGCGACGTCGCTGAGCTGCCGAATCGCAATCTCACCGATCGCGCGGCCTCATGAGCGCGCCTGCAATTCCGGCTTCGTCCTCCGCTGTACAAATCCTCGAAGAGCGCGTTCTCTCCGATGATTGGTACGTGCTTAAAAAGACCAAGTTCAAGCACCGGCGCCGCGACGGGCGCTGGCAGGAATTGGTGCGCGAGACCTACGATAGGGGAAACGGTGCGGTGCTGTTGCTGTTCAATGCCGGGCGTGAATCGGTCGTGCTGACGCGCCAGTTTCGATTTCCCGCCTACGTCAACGGCTGCGCCGAGGGCCTGCTCATCGAGGCCTGCGCCGGTTTGCTGGATGGCGAGGATCCGCTGTCCTGCATATGCCGGGAAGCCGAGGAAGAAACGGGCTTCACCGTTCACTCGCCGCAAAAACTATTCGAGGTCTATATGAGTCCCGGCTCGGTCACGGAAAAACTGCACTTTTTCGTGGCTGAATACGCGGACGCCGATCGCGCCGCCACCGGCGGCGGCGATAGCGCCGAGGGCGAGGACATCGAAGTACTCGAGCTGCAGCTGGCGGAGGCGCTGCATATGATCAAAACCGGTGCCATTCAGGACGGCAAGACGATTATGCTATTGCAACACGCGGCCTTGGTGGGACTGAATCACTTGTGCGTCGGACGGTCGCTGCCGCGCTAACTTCGCAGGAACCTTGCCGGCTCATTCGGGTCAACTCTGGAGCGCATGTCTGTAAGATTGGTGAACTCTGGATATCCACGAGCGAAATGCTGGGGCTTCGCGGCCCGTCATCCTCTTCATGGTCATAGCGTTCCATGTGGCGACGCTAGCGGTTCTGCTTGCCGCCTCTCGAACGCTGAACCTCGCCGAGTCGCGCGAGAATCCCGTTCAATTGATGTTCGTTCCTCCCAAGCCCCCGCAAGTGCTGGTCGAAAGAGCCCGCGCACCGCGCGTGAGCACCAACATTTCGGTGGCGCTGGCGCCGCCTGAGCTCAACGCGTCTCTGCAAAGCGGGCCCTCGTCCGCGCCTGATGGGGCCGGCTCGGCGGTGAATTGGGCCGCGGAGGCGCATCGTGCCGTACGAGCATTCGAGATTCGCAGGGATCAGACCAAGAACAGCGCGCTATCGGTGTCGGCGGCGTGGGAGGAGCAGTGGTCGCGCGAACACCACGCCGGCGATCGGTCGAAGACCGAAAGCGGCGATTGGATCGTTTGGATCAATGCCGACTGCTATCAGATTGCCAGTTGGCGTTCGGGCGCGCCGGCGTCGGGTGCAATCTCACCGCGGACTATCTGCCGCCCGGGTCGCCCTCCTCCGCCCTCATCACTTGAGTGACCAGGAGAAAGCGGCGGCGCTAGAATCCAGGCGGCCTGGACGCGGCGACGCCAAAGACACGTTCCATCGCGAGGCCAACCCTCCCTAAGGTCCCCTCATCAAACAGCCGTCCGATCAGCGTTACGCCATGCGGTACACGCCGCGGCGGATTGAACTTGGGCAGTGGATGTTGCGGATCCGGCGCCCAGTCGCTTCGCGCCTCGGAAACCTCGACAAAGCCGGCGCGCATAGTCAGCGACGGATGCCCGGTGAAATTCGTGATCGTGAGCATCTCGTCGCGCAGCGAGGGCACCAGCAGCAAATCGACTTGCGAAAATACCCGTGCCATTTCCATGGCGACCTTGCGCCGCAAGCGGTCGGTTTGTACGAAGTCGACCGCGGATAAGAATCTTGACTGCCTGAAGATATTGGGCCACGCATCCGGAACTTGCATTTTCAGCTGCCTAACGCCGCCGCTGAGCGTGAGATCTTCGAAAGCCGCCGCAGCCTCGGCGAAGAGAATCAAGTCCAAGGAATCGTACGGCCAATCGGGGATTGAAACTTCGACCAGTTCCAAATCGAGTTTCTTCGCCGCCTCGAGCGCAGCCCGGTCCACCGCGGTGGCTTCTTTCATCCAAGACGGAAAGTAGCCGACCCGTAATCCCTTGACGGGCACACGGGCATCGTAGTCGAGATCGCTGGCCACGCTGCCCGTGTCGCCGGCGTCCGGCCCCGAGATGGCCTGCAGCACCAGCATAGTATCCTCGACGCCTCGGGTCATCGGTCCTAACTTGTCGAGCGACCAGCACAGCGTCATGGCTCCGGTGCGAGGCACCCGCCCGAAAGTCGGCCGCAATCCGTTGACGCCGCAACGCATGCTGGGGGCCACGATGCTCCCCCCGGTTTCGCTGCCGATGGCAAAGCCCACCAATCCTGCCGCGGTTGACGCGCCCGGCCCCGCGCTCGAGCCCGATGCGCCCTCCTCGAGAAGCCAAGGGTTCATCGTCTGGCCGCCGAACCAGACATCGTTCAACGCCAAAGCTCCCAGGCTCAGCTTGGCGACCAGCACTGCCCCGGCGTCGTGCAGCCGCCGCACCACGGCGGCATCGGCGCTCGGCACGCGATCTTTGAACGGTTCCGCGCCATACGTGGTTCGAATGCCCGCCGTATCCAGAAGGTCCTTGCCGCCCCAGGGGATACCGTGCAGCGGACCGCGATATTTGCCCGCGGCAATCTCGGCATCGGCCTGCTTTGCCTGCGCGCGCGCCAAGTCCGCGGTCAAGGTAATGACGCATCTGAGCTTAGGATCGAAGCGTTTCAAACGCTCAAGATAAATTTCAGTCAGCCGTTGGGAAGTCAGCTGCCGCTTTTCGATCCAGCGCGATAACTGCGCCACGGATGCGAAGGCGATATCCTCATCGCGCTTCGGAAGGGGCTCAGCATTCGACTCGCTGCGCACGAAGCGGCTGTGCAAGTCAAGTTGTTTGACGCCGGGGAGACGCGGATTCCAGTGCGAAGCAGGCGACAGGTTTTCCTCGAGCCGTATCTTTTTAGGGCCGGTGCGACGCTCGTATAGAGGAGCCATTGCCACCCGCCAGCTACCCGCAGCTTGCTTCAGCTCGGCGGCGCTCAATTCGACACGCGCGAGTTTTTCGGCTGCGGCAAAGGTGGACGCCGAAACCTCGGGTCCCGCGGGCGGCGCGGTGGCGAAGGCCGAAGGCTCTCCGGGCGGCGTGCTCGACGGCGAAGCAGGCACTTCCTGCACGGTTGCCGCTGCGCGGCGGCCCGCGGCAAGCGTTGCCAGCGCTCCGAGCGAGGCTTCGGTCAAGAACTGTCTGCGCGATTTTTCCATTTTTGACTTTCTTTATCGATGCGATCAGTACGCTCGGCAGCGATTGTAGCGGAATCGCTCCATGAATACCGCCGTGCAAAACCTTGGCGAATGTGGCGCCCCAGTCCCGGGAAAGAGCCAAACCGATACGCCCGAACGACGATCCAAGAGCAAACACGACAGGCGTTAGTCAATTGTGAGAAACGAGTGTTCGCCTATGGAAGCGTTGATAAAACCAAAACCCCAAAGCGATGAGAGACCCGCCTGGAAGAAGCAATTCGATAGCCGCATAGGGCGCGACCGCCTTCAGTGTCGCGATGCTTCGAATTAGCCGATCAAGTAACGCTTGCAACTACCTTCTCCCGGTGAACCTACAGCCAGATTGCGGCGGGCAGGCCTTACGGACAAATGCACTATCTGATCCTGGGTTAAGGGAAACTTAACGCTGCCACACCGCGCCATAATTACCTCACGGCATTGCCACAAACGAGTGCAAAACTCTTCCACACGGGTCGGAATCATCCAGGCGGTGGGAGCGACAGATCATGGCCAGTCGTCTAGAGGCGTTGCTCAAGTTCGTGCAGCAGGCGCTCATCGAACCTCTCGGCCGACTGACGGCTGCGACCGCACGGGCGCTTCGCGCCTTGTTTGCGAATGCGGCTCGACGCCGAGGGCGCCTCGTCATCGTTGCACTGCTCGCTCTGGCCGCATACGGCCTCTATGTACATCCGCCCATGGCAGCCGTACATCGCGGTG
>DATATA010000080.1:0-10646 GCA_036263775.1 Steroidobacteraceae bacterium
ACGCGCGCCGCTTCTCGGCATGTAAGGATGATGACCAAAGGCCAGCGGCACCGCCTGCACTTCCAGGTTCACCGCGCTCAGGTCCAGGGTCAGCGCATCATCGGTGAGCGTAATGCGTTGCCGCGCTTCGAAAGCCCAAGGCCAGCCTGCATCCGGCCGGTGCAGCAACGCCAGCAAGGCCGAATCGCCTGCGCGGCTTAATACCTGCCAGGTCCGCTCGAAGCCCACGCCGTGAATCGCATGCGGTTCGGGCGGAAAGTTGCGCGCCAGGGCCACGGGCTTGCCATCCCAGACGAAGCGGCCCACCTCGATGCGATTGGAAAACGGTACCAGGGGAAAGCCGGCGGTGGCATAGGGATCGCGCTGCGCGAGGCCGCCTGTACTGACCGCGCGCAGCATCTGTTGTCCGTTCGAACTCCATGTGCCGATGCTGCCGCCCAATTGCGGCAGAATATCGCAGCGAGCCGCGCCCCGCGTCAGGGTCACGATCTCGGACACGGGCAGGTCCAAGATCACGCCAACGCCTTATGATGTCGCAGCAAGTACGCAAGAGATCGATTCATGATTGCCTCGAGGCTTGAGCCGCATCTATGATAGCGCTACCAGGAATCCCCGTCAGGTGCTTTGTGCGAACCATGGCAAGGCTGGCCTTGATCGGACTCGTGAGCTGCTGCGCAAATGCGCATGCAGAGGACGGCTACGATCTCTGGCTGCGCTATCGGCCCATCGAGGCGCCGTGGGCCGTGCGCTACCGCCCGTTCGCTACCCAGCTGGTGGCGGCGCGCGGCACCGGCGCCGCCGCGCAAGAATTGAGGCGCGGGATGCGCGGCCTGCTGGGTGCCGCCCCGCTCGATGCGAGCCGCGTGAGCCGAGACGGCGCCATCGTTCTCGCCACACAGAAATCGCCGGCGCTGTTCGATGAGCTGCGCCTCGATCTGCACGGCTTGGGTGCCGAAGGCTACGTGATCCGCAGCGTGACGCTTCGCGGCCATCGCGCCACGCTGATCGCCGCGAATTCGGATCTCGGCGTGCTCTACGGCAGTTTTCATTTTCTGCGCCTGATGCAGACCCGCCGGCCGCTCGCGCGGTTGACTGTGCAGGAAGCGCCGCGCGTCCAGCGCCGGGTCCTCGATCACTGGGACAACCTCGACGGCACCGTCGAGCGGGGCTATGCCGGCGCCTCCATCTGGGATTGGCAGACGCTGCCCGGCTATCTCGCACCGCGCTACTTGGATTACGCTCGTGCCTGCGCTTCCGTCGGCATCAACGGCGCCGTGCTCACCAACGTCAATGCAGATGCCTTGACCCTGACAGCGTATTACTTGAACAAAGTGGCCGCGCTCGCGCGGGTGTTTCGGCCGTACGGAATCAAGGTCTATCTGTCGGCGCGCTTTACGGCGCCCATGGAAATCGGCGGCCTGCACACGGCCGATCCGTTGGATGCGGGGGTGCGCCGCTGGTGGCGCGACAAGGTGGATGAAATCTACCGCGTAATACCCGACTTCGGCGGCTTCCTGATCAAGGCCAATTCCGAAGGGCAGCCCGGTCCGCAGGAGTACGGACGCTCGCACGCGGACGGCGCCAACCTGTTTGCCGCCGCGCTCGCGCCGCACGGCGGCGTGGTGATGTGGCGCGCTTTTGTGTATGCGGATCATCAGCAAGAGGACCGCATCAAACAGGCCTACGATGAGTTCGTGCCCCTCGACGGCCGCTTCGATGCGAACGTGCTGCTCCAGGTCAAGAACGGACCCCTGGATTTTCAGCCGCGCGAACCCGGCCATCCGCTGTTCGGCGCCATGCCGAAGACCCCGCTGATGCTCGAAGTGCAAATCACCAAGGAATACCTGGGCTTCGCCACGCACCTGGTGTATCTCGGTCCGCTCTACGAGGAAGCGCTGCGATTCGACACTCAGGCGCAGGGTCCGAGGTCCACCATCGCGGCGGTGGTCGACGGCGTCCTGCACGGTTACCGCCAAACCGGCATGGCGGGCGTGGCGAATATCGGCGCGGACCGTAACTGGACCGGCTCGCAGTTCGATCAGGCCAACTGGTATGTGTTCGGGCGGCTCGCGTGGAATCCTGAAAACGCGTCGCGCGATATTGCCGAGGAATGGGTGCGCATGACTTACTCGAACGACGCCCGCTTCGTCGTGCCCGCAGTCGCGATGATGATGGGATCGCGCGAGGCCGCCGTTGACTACATGACGCCGCTCGGCCTGGCGCATCTGATGGCGGCCGGACATCACTACGGACCCGGTCCGTGGCAAAGCGGTCCGCGCGCCGACTGGACGCCGCCCTACTTTCATCATGCGGACGCCGCAGGCATCGGTGCGGACCGCAGCACCCGCGGCAGCGACGCCGTCTCGCAATACGCGCCGCCGCTCGCGGCGATGTTCAACGATCCGAAGCTCACGCCGGAAAAATACCTGTTGTGGTTCCATCACTTGAGCTGGGACTACCGGCTCGAGTCGGGGCGGACGCTCTGGGATGAGCTGGTGATGCACTACTCGCACGGCGTCGATGCGGTGCGCGCCATGCGCGACACCTGGGCAACACTGGCCCCGTACGTGGACACCGAGCGCTACGCGGAAACGGCCGCCTTTCTCGGCATTCAGGAAAAAGAAGCGCGCTGGTGGCGCGATGCCGGCATCGCCTACTTTCAAAGTCTTTCGAAGCGGCCGTTGCCGGCGGGCTTCGCGCCCCCCGAGCTCACGCTCGAGGAATACCAAGCGATTTCCACTCCTTACGCGCCCGGCAATCCCGGTTGGACCGCGGCGCCGTTTCGACACTGAGCCTCTATTCGAAGAGCATCAACCATGAAAAACAGGCAGCGCAATTTTTTGAGTTGGGCAGGCCATGCCGCCCGGATGGCAACTGCCGCGTGGACTGCCGGTGCCGCACTCGCCCCCCAGTGGGCAATGGCCGACGCGTCGCCGCCGACTCCTTTGCTGCACGAGATGTTCCAAGACCACGCGGTCCTGCAGCGCGACCGGCCGATTCCGGTCTGGGGCGAGGCAAGCGCCGGCGATCGAATCACCCTCTCGATGGGCACCGCCACGCTGGAGACTCGCGCCGACGCTTCCGGCCATTGGCGCGCCGCGCTGCCGGCGCAGGCCGCCGGCGGGCCCTTTACGCTCGCCGTGCATACGCAGTCCGGCCTGAGTCAGTCCATCACCGACGTTCTGGTGGGCGATGTGTACCTGTGCTCCGGCCAGTCGAACATGGAGTTGCCGGTGCAAAGATCCTTGGACGCGGCGCGGGAGATTGCAGGCGCGAAGAGCGGCACGATCCGCCTGATGAGCGTCATGCATCACAGCAGTGCCGCGCCGCTCGCGCATTTTCAGAGCCCGGTCGCGTGGACCGCCGTGTCGCCCGACAGCATTCGCGACTTTTCCGCCGCCTGCTACTACTTCGCGCGCGAACTGCAAAAATCCGTGCCCGTGCCCTTGGGTTTGATTCATTCCTCTTGGGGCGGATCACGCATCGAACCTTGGATCAGCGTATCGGGGCTGCGCACCGCGGGCGGTTTCGATACGCGGCTCGACTTGTTGAATCTCTACGCCCGCGATGCCCGGGCCGGAAGTCATCGTCTCGGCGAACTATGGGAATCCTGGTGGCGCGCGCATGCCCCCGCAGGATCAACGCCCTGGAAAAATGCCGATGGAGCTTGGCGTGCGGTGCCCGAACCCCTGCGCAACTGGAAAACCTGGGGCGTGCCGGAACTTAAGAATCACGACGGGATGGTGTGGTTTCGCCGCGCCGTCAGCCTGACGCCGACGCAAGCCGCCGGCGCCTCGACCCTGACCTTGGGCGGCATCGATGAGGTCGATGAAACCTGGGTGAACGGCCGGCCGGTCGGCAATTCCTTCGGCTACGGCACCGAGCGCAGCTACGAATTGCCCGCCGGCACGCTGCGCGTGGGTGAGAATACCATCGTGGTCAATGTGCTCAGCGTGTGGGACGCCGCGGGCATGTACGGTCCCCCGGAGCATATGGGTTTGCGCTTTGCCGATGGCAGTTCGGTCGGCCTCGGCAGTCAATGGCGCTATCAAGTCGTGCCGGAAAGCATGGGCTATCCGCCGCGCTCGCCGTGGGAATCCGTCGGCGGCCTGACCAGCATCCACAATGCCATGATCGCACCGCTGCTGCCGTACGGCCTGAAAGGCGTGCTGTGGTACCAAGGAGAATCGAACGCCGCCGATGCGCCGCAATATCAGGCGCTGTTGTCCACGCTGATGCTCGATTGGCGGCGCGAATTCGGCGCCGAGCTGCCCTTTCTCATCGTCGAGCTGCCGAATTTCGGCAATCCGTCGATTGCACCGTCCGCCTCCGACTGGGCCAATCTGCGCGAAGCCCAGCGCCGCGCCGTGTTAGGCGATGCGCACGCCGCGCTGGCCGTGACCATCGATGTCGGCGACGCGGGCGAGCTGCATCCGCCCAACAAGCAAGCCGTGGGCCGGCGCCTGGCACGCGCGGCCCGGCATCTGATTTATGGCGAAACGCTGTCGGCCTCGGGTCCGGTGCCGCGCTCGGCCATGCGCTCAGGGGATCATGTCGAGGTGCGCTTCGACGGCATCGACGGCGCGCTCGTCACCTACAGCGCAACCCGTGCAATCGGTTTTGAGTTATGCGGCGCCGAGCAAAACACCTGCCGCTTCGTCGATTCCGTGGTGCAGTCCGACCGCGTGTGGTTGGATGCGAGCGGTTCCCCAAGCGCAAAGCGTGTGCGTTTTTGCTGGGGCGATGCACCGCTGTGCAATCTGTACGATCGATCCGGGTTGCCCGCGGGCCCCTTCGAGATCGGCATTCCACAATAGTCCATGAGGCGAATAACCATGAGCACATCCTTCACCCGCCGGCAATTCGCCAAGTCCGTCGCGGCAGTCGCGGCGTTCGCGGGGGCGCCGATGCCGCAAAGCGCGCGAGGCCAATCTCCCCCGCTCGAGCCGCTGCAATTTCCCGTGGGCTTTTTGTGGGGCTGCGCCACCAGCGCCTATCAAATCGAGGGTGCCGCGCGCGAAGGCGGGCGAGGTCCCTCGATTTGGGACACTTTCTCGCACACCCCCGGCAAAACCTTCAAGGGCGCTACCGGCGATGTCGCCGATGACTCCTATCACCGCTACAAGGAAGACGTGAAGTTGCTGCGCGGATTAGGTGCCAAGGCGTATCGGTTTTCGATCTCCTGGTCGCGCATCTTTCCTGAAGGCGGCGGCAAGCCCAACGAGACCGGTGTTGAATTTTATCAGCGGCTCGTCGATGAACTGCTCGCGCACGGCGTCGAGCCCTACGTCACCTTGTTTCATTGGGACCTGCCGCAGGCGCTGTCCGGAGGCTGGCAGTCGCGCGACACCTCGAAAGCCTTTGCCGACTATGCCGGCTTCGTCGCGAAGCGCTTGTCGGATCGTGTGCGCCACTTCATGACCATCAATGAATTCGTGTGCTTCACCGACTTGAGCTACAAGATCGGCCAATTCGCGCCGGGCCTGAAGTTGGGCGCGGCCGAGGTCAATCAGATCCGCCACCACGGGTTGCTGGCCCATGGCTTGGGCGTCCAGGCCATTCGCGCCAACGCGGCAAGCGGTACGCTCGTGGGGCTTGCGGAAAATCCCAAGGTCTACGTCCCGGTGATCGAGACCGCGCCGCACATCGAGGCTGCACAGCGTGCCTTCCGCGAAGAAAACGCGCCGTTTCTCACCGCGGTGATGGAAGGCCGCTACACGGATGGTTATTTGGCGAGCGAGGGACCCAGCGCGCCGAAGGTGCTGGCCGATGACATGAAAATCATCGGCGGCAAGGTGGATTTCGTCGGCCTGAATGTCTATCAGCCCGAGTATGCCCGCGCCGATGCGTCGCCGGCAGGTTATGCCGTGGCGCGGCGACCCAAAACATTTCCGCACATGGCCTCTCCGTGGTTATTCATCGGGCCTGAGGTCATTTACTGGGCTATCCGGCACACGAGCGCCCTGTGGAAAGTTCCGGCGCTGTACATCACCGAGAATGGCACCTCGGGAGAAGACCTGCGCGGCGCCGACGGACGCATCGAGGACACGGATCGAGTCATGTTTTTGCGCAACTACTTGACCCATTTGCAGCGCGCCGTGGCGGACGGCTATCCCATCAAGGGCTACTTCTTGTGGAGCCTCCTGGACAACTTCGAATGGGCAGACGGTTACGGCAAGCGCTTCGGCATTCACTACGTCGATTTCAAGACGCAGGCACGGACGCCGAAGCTGAGCGCTGAGTGGTACGCGGAAGTCATCCGGCGAAACGCAGTGGAATGAACGCGCCGATTTGCAGACCTTAAGGCTTCGCCGGCTCCGGAGGCGTTGGGCCCGTCATGGCCGTCTCGGTCGCCCGATCCGCTTCCGCTGAATCAAATTGCTGCTTGCAGGTCTTGTACGCGTCGCGGTACGACTCGTTATTGTGCGCGCGCAATCGCTTCATCATGCAATGGGCCATTTCCCGCGGCGTGAACGAGGCCTTCAAATCTTCCGAGACCGCTGTTGTTGAAATGAGCAGAGCCACCGCTGCCGGTATCATGGAAAGTCGTCGGCTCATGAAACACCTCCGCTAGGCGCTGAGTCTGGTTTTCTGGCCTCTTGTGAAGGTGGCCCTTAGCGGATGCTGAAGCAATGCCACGCGTACCCGTCCGGAGGTGCGTCTTCTCCTACGCGCGATCGACTTCCAATCGAAAGCCTAAGCTTTAAGCCGAATATCCGCTTACGACCCTCGGCCAGCCATTACCCCAGGATCAGCGCCCGGCTGACGCCGCTGTAGCCCATAGTCTTACATCCTCTTCGAGACGAGAAGCTGAATATTCCAGCACTTGCGCTCGCCACCTCGGGAGAGACCATGAACAGTCCAGACGTTGTTTTTGCAGAAAGCTATTGTCAATTATTGCAGTGGTTTGAAGATTACGACTCTGCGGGCTCAAACTTTCGAAAGCAAGAGCTCGCCTCTAGAATTTGCCGAGGCCTGCAGGAGCACCTGTCGCTGGAGCAAGAGGTTTTTGTTCCCGAATTTCTGGTTGCGGTGGACGATCTTGTGGCCGGCGAAGCGCCGCCTGCGGATCAAGCCATCCTTTCTCAGTTGACCGAACAAGTGCTTGAATCCAGTCCAATTGATGAGATGTTCGACTCGAAGGTGCGAATCCTGGGCGACGCATTCGCGCGGCGCGTCGCGGTCGAAACGCAATACTTCATGTGACCCTCGCCTTGTCTTAAGCCGTGCGGGCGGCTATAAAAGCAACATGATGGTCTACCAGCGGCCTGACGGCCAAAGCGTCGACGGCTACCTCGCTGAACCTGCTCGAGGTGGCAATGCGCCGGGCATCGTCGTCATCCAAGAGTGGTGGGGTCTCAATGATCAGATCAAGGGTGTCGCCGACAGGATGGCGGCGGCGGGCTATCGCGCGCTCGTACCGGACCTGTATCGGGGCAAAGTCGCGTTACAGGCTCATGAAGCCGAGCACCTGATGAACGGTCTCAATTTCGGCGATGCGGCCGGCCAAGACGTGCGCGGCGCCGTGCAGCACTTGAAGTCCATCGGATGTCCGAAGGTCGGGGTCAGCGGATTTTGTATGGGCGGAGCCCTGACGCTGCTCTCCGCGGTGAATGTTCCCGAGCTCAGCGCCGCAGTCATCTGGTATGGCTATCCACCGCTTGAGTACGTGGACGCGTCCAAAATAAAAATCCCCCTGATGGGGCATTGGGCCATCCAAGATACGGCGTTTCCGATCGGCAAGGTGGACGAATTGGAGAAGAAGCTGCGCGCCGCGGCGGCCGCATTCGAGTTCCATCGCTACGATGCAAAACATGCTTTCGCCAATGAGACGTCGGACTCGAAGAATCTGGCCTTTCTGAAATACGATCCGAAATCTGCGCAACTGGCGTGGCAGCGCACGATGGATTTTCTCGGCAAGCACCTGCGCTAAAATAGAAAGATCAAAGGAAGGAGCACATGGATTGGCTTCATGGTTACACGATTCGCCGGCGGCGTGCCTCCGCAGCGCCATGGATCGTTGCGCTTGCTTTGGTCGTCGCGACAGCCGCTCATGCCGAGGGCCCGACGCCGCTGGTTGCAGCCGACAAGCCGGTCAAATGGTGGTTCGTCTTCAAGCTCAATGCCGGCAAATTCCCAAAGTGCGCCGCAGCTGCGGTGCGCGCATGTCCTTTTGGCGGCGACGTGCAGCCCTACACGAGCTTTGGTCAGCAATACGTATACACCAGCGATGCCGATCCGGACACCCTCGCAAAGCGGCCCGGGCTTTTGGCCGGCGGCGGCTGTGCGGGCGACACGACCCAAGATCCGGTCGGCGCCACTTTCGATGAGATCTATCACGGCAACTTTCACTACGTCGTTTGGAATGATCAGTTCTACCAGGACCCTTCCCTGCCTTCGTGCAGCAGCGATTCCTGTCCTTCGCCGTGGGGTCATTCGAAAGGTCTCCTGGCGTGGGATGACTCAGGCAGCGGCCTGATCATGCAGGTGAGCACTCCATCATGGCCCGGCGCCGGCAACTCGGCGCACCCGCGCGCGCGCGATGACAACACGCTGGGCTGCGTCACCATCAACGACGTCAAATTCAGTCAGCATTTTTTCGCGTTGGCTTTGAGTCACGCCGACCTGCTGATTGTTTTACGTGCGCTCGGCAATGCGAGCGTGGCCACGGATCCGGCCGACAAGCAGGTCGTGAGCAACGGCGGGCCGTCGGATGTGGCCGCGCTGGTGTCCGGTCTCGGCAAAAAATCGAAAAGTACGCAGGCCACCATCGACGATCTTTCCAGCGGCGTGCGCCTCATTTCGAAGCCTTCCGCGCTGCACGTCCCGCCGTGGCAGCTGGTGTCCTCGTTGCTCGAGGGCACGCCGCTGCGCACCGCAACCTGGTGGATGAAACCAGAGATTCCCACCACGACTGCGCAGGTGAAATGCTGGGACAGCCGCCTCACCCACAATCCGGGCCGCGTCGAAATTGCCACCTCGGGGACCTGGAATGGCACGGTCTTCAATCTCAAGGCCGGCCCGGCCGCGAATGGCAATCACGCCAAGGTCGGCGTCTCGACCGACGGTTCGAATCTCGCGATCTTCGGCGACATGAATCAGCAAGGCGCCGTCAGCGGCAACGCCAAGGGCTGCGGAATCAGCCAGAATGGCCGCGGCGGGCTGTTTTTCGTCGTCCATGACGACAGCCTTGCGGCACGCGTAACCAGTCTTCTGCACGGAGATACGGCGCCATGAATGCTAGTCCCACCCCCATCCATCCAACGTCCACGCTCGCCGAGCGCAACCCCATCTCCATTGCAAGCGCACTGCTGCTGCTCACCATCGGCGTGGTGCTCGCCGCCTGGTATCTTCCGGCCGGCACCAATTGGCTCGTCGTGCTCACGCTCATCGTCGTGTTCTTCCTGCTCACCGGCAAGGCGATCACCGGCCGCGGCCTCGGCATCCTCATCAATGAACGCAAGCTGATGAGCCTGTCGCGCCTGCAGCTGGTCATCTGGACCGCGATCATCGTCTCCGGATTCTTCCTGATGGCACTCGAGCGCATCCGCATGGGCGAGCTGCTGCAACCGCTGAATATCGGCATCGACTGGCCGATCTGCGCGCTGCTGGGGATGAGTGCCGCCTCCTTCGTCGGCACCCCGCTGCTCTACGGCACCAAGAAGGAGAAGAACCCGGCGGACCCCGAGCTCGTGCCGAAGATTGCCGCGCGCTACCGCGAAGAACCGAGCGACGTCAACGCCAACCGCGAAGGCATCTTGTACGGCAACGGCAGCATTCAAGATGCGCGCTTCACCGACATGTTCGAGGGCGACGAGCTCGCCAACGTGCAATTGGTCGATGTCGCGAAGCTGCAGATGTTCTTCTTCACCGTCGTCATCGCGGTCTCGTACGGCATGCAGCTGTACGCGCTCGTCGCCTATGGCGATCTATCGGTGGGCGATGTGAAAATGCCGGAGGTGCAGCCGGGACTGCTCGTGCTCATGGGCGTCAGCCACGCCGGCTACCTCGGTTCAAAGAGCGTGAATCGGACGAAAACGACGTGAGGTCTGAATTTTAACGGCTTCCGTTCCACCACCAAGCGGCAGCGAACAGCACCACCATCATGATGGAGGCGGCCAGCTTCATCAAAGTACCGAAGACCAGTCCGGCCCAGGTCGCGATGCCGACATGCGCCGAACGCTCGAGCGTCCGGCCGGCCAAGTATTCACCGATCAACGCACCGACGAAGGGTCCGAATATCAGCCCGGGTATGCCTAGAAACAGTCCGACGACAGTGCCGATCAGCGCGCCCGCGATCGCCTGCGCACTCGCGCCGACGCGCTTGGCGCCGAGCGCCGCCGCCGCAAAGTCGAGGATCAAGCCGACGGCCGCGATGATGCCGATGCCGATCAGCCAGCCGGAACCCACATGCTGATAGTGATCGACTGCGGCGATGAGCCAGATGCCGCCGAAAATGATCGGAATCCCGGGCAGCATCGGCACCACGGCACCTGCCAATCCGACCAGGATCAGGGCCGCGGCGACGACGTATAGAAAAACGTGCATGGCGGAGTCTAATCACGACTCGCCATGCACGCGAATCAAAAATCGCCGTCAGCTTGCAGCTGACCTCAGTTCGGCGCCTGGCCTGGAATGGGCAGCAC